>JBDHIQ010000174.1:0-5101 GCA_039587395.1 Gemmatimonadota bacterium | reverse complement strand
GGAGCTCGCGGGTCAGTACTACGACCTCACTCAAAAGATGCCGTGGCTGAACGTCTTTGGCGGCTGCTGCGGCTCCGATCTTCGGCACGTCACCGAGATTGCGCGAAGGATTAATCGCGGACGCCGGATCGGATCTTGAACGTGGAAAAAGCGGTCAAAAATGCCTATCTGCACGGCCCGGCGGAGTGTCAGATGTTCTACGTCGACCAGCCGACGGTCTCCGTAGCAGCACAACCTGCCGGCGTCGACTAGTCGCCAGCCACACAGCGGAAGCTCTCTGCGGCCCGCGGATCTCCCGTCCCGTCGTACTCGAGCACCGCGCAGGCGAGCCGTGAGCCGGCAAGCTGCATCTGCTCGTCCACCCAGGAAGCCGTCACCTGGTTCGGTGCTTCGCCCGACTCGACCCAGCGGTCGATCTCGTCCAGCCAATCCACGAACGATGGGCCGGGCCCTCCGAAGCAGTGGTCCATGCCGGGCACCATGATCAACCGGACATCGTCCGTCGCCGACGCATCTCGCGCGACGACCTGCTCGTAGTAGTCGATCGTTCCCAGCGGCGTAAGCGCCATGTCGCGCCACCCGTTGTACAGGAGGAGCTTGCCACCGCGCTCTCGGAAGGCATCCAGATTCGGGTCGGTGGCGTCCAGTGTCTGGGACGCGGTGGCCACGTCTTTACGGAACGTCGAGAAGTCGTACGTCGAGTAGTCCCAGTCCGGGTCGTGGAAGATGAGGTACTTCATCACGCCGTTGCCGAAGGCGAAGTGCGCGCTCGGAGTCTCGGGGTCCGGGTAGTCCGGGTCCGGCTCTACACCCCGCTGGAATTCGTCGACCTCTCCCACCGCCAGGCCTCCAGCGATCCACAAGGTCCAGCCGGCGTAGCCGAGCTCCGCCCCGGCCGGGAATCCCGGTACAATCTGTTCGCCATCGACCGTCAGGCCCTCGTAGACCCGCCGGGCCGCCTCCAGTTGAAGAGGCGTCAGGCATGCTTCCGCCTCGCCGACCTCGCACGCGACCTCGGTCACGTCGAAGTTGCACGACAGCGGGTTGTTCAGAACCCCATCCTCGAGCCCATCCGCCTGGTCACACTGCCCCATGACCGCATTCCCGATGACCTCGAGGGCTTCCGGCGTGATGGTCGCGACGGAAAGGTCGTTCGGATCCGGGTACATGACCTGGTTGAGCCAGGTGTTCCGGCCTCCCAGCTCCTCCGTCCAGTTGTACGCGGGCGCTCCGGCCACGATGCCGTCAAAATCCTCGGGGTAGCGCTGGGCTTCCATGAGCGCCTGGCCTCCCCCACGGGAGCATCCGAAGAAGTAGTTCCTCGAGGAGGGCGCCTCGTAATACGCGGCGATCAACGCTTTCGCGGTCACCGCCGTCCGGTGAACCGCCTGGTGTCCGAAACTCACCACGCGCTCCAGGTTGTCGAGCGCCCAGCTCGCGTCGAGGGCACTCCCGCGATGCCCTGTATCGGTCCCGACCGTGGCATAGCCCTTCTGCAGTGCACCGAGGCCGAGCGCGACGTTGACCACGGTACCCACGAAGCCCCCGCCACCGCCCATCACGAACTTGCCGTTCCACTCCTCGGGCAGCAGTAGCTCAAAGTTCGTCTCGGTTCCGATCACGCCCGCCACCTTGCAGTGCGGAACCGGCGACTCTTCCCCGGTGACCGATACGATCCTGACATCGGGGAGCGCCGGCAGCGCGTCCACCGTGCACACAGGAGAGCCGCCTGCCGTTTGCGATCCGCCCCCTGTGGGGCCACAGCCCACCAGCAGCGCCATCCAGCAACCGAGCAGCGTGACCAGCGAGGCGCGTCCCTTCCTGCGTGTCATGAATCCTGTCTCCGTGGCTGTGTCAGAAGAACAGCTCAGCGCTCCTCGTCCGACGACGTCGCGGCTGCCGGCTCGACCTCGCCGAGATAGGTGTCGAACCAGTCCAGCGTTTCCCGAATGACGTAGTTCCACGGCGGGAGATGCCCCGTATCGATGAGGACGAACTTCTTGTGCTCCTCGGGGGCGCCCAGCGCGTTGAAGAATGGCACCTGACCGGTCTCGTACGGGTGCTGGAAGTCGTACCGTCCGTTGATCAAAACGGTGGGCGCGACCATGCGCGGGCTGAAATTCCACGGACTGGTCTCCGGCAGGGCGCCGGCGGTCGCGAGCCATTGGGCGTCGTAGGCTGCCCCGACCAGCGAGGCGGCCGCGAATCGCGGCTCCATGGTGAGCGGGATCATCCACTCGGCACCGTAGCTGAGGCCCATGTACCCGAGCTTTTCTACGTCCAAGTCGGGTCGCTCGGCGATGTAGTCCACCGTGCGGTTGAGGTCCTGCGTCGCCCAGACCGTGTACTCGCGCCGTGCGATGCTCCCCGGCTGCCGGTCGTAGCGACGCTCGTACGTCCCCTTGTAGATCGGGAATACCAGCGCCCGGCCGCTCTTCGGGATGAAGCTCAGCATTTGCCACTCGGCCAGGTTCTCGCTCGAGGACAGTCGCAGCGCGTCGGCCCCCGCCATGTAGACCACGGTCTGATACGGCGGCGCGACATCGCGGGGCAGGAGAACGTGCGCCAGCACGCGCTCGCCCCCGTAGGCGGCGTTGTAGCTCACCGTCTCCCGGCGCCACTCGCTGGTGCTGTCCACGGCTTCCACCCGGGCGTCGAGCGGTCTCCGGTCGTAGGTGAAGAAGTTGGCCAGGGTGGCGAACGTGGCTTCGTCCACCGGCTCGATCTCGTTGAAGTCGAAGTAGGGAAAGGCAATTTCCGCCGTCAGCTGAGACTCCAGGGGGATGTCGTATCGGGCGCAGCGGAAACCGTGCGTTTCGTCTCGTGCGAGCGGATCGCGGGCGTCCGGGTCCTGGAACATGTACTTGGGCTCGTTCCACGCCCCGCCCAGGATGTAGCGGAGCCCATCAGCGGTAGCGTTCCACGTCCACTCCTTGACGTTCCCGGCCTGGTCGAGCGTTCCGTACGGTCCGGGTCCGCCCCTTGCGCCGACCGGTTCCGGCCCTTCGCCGGAGAAGTTGCTGTGCTGGAGTACGTCGTCGAAGATGTCGAGGCCGGCCGCGCGTCTCCAGTGGAAGAACGTGGGGAGGCGTTTCCCCACGAACTCACAGTATGCGGCGGCCTCGTACCAGCTGACCCCCCGGACGGGGTGATCCGCCTCGCCCTCCGGGTACCGGCTGAGCTCCCAGGTCGCGGGTCCCGCGCGTCCCGTCCCGTCGTCGAGGAGCGCGATCCCCTCCTCCCAGGTGAGCGGATCGCCGTCGCGGACGAACGGCTCGCTCCAATACCGCGCCTCGCGGTACCCGCCGGCGTCCACGAACTGCTGGTACGCGCCGTTCGTCACCTCGTACTTGTCCAGCAGAAAGCCGTCTATGGCGACGGGCTCGGGGGTCGTGTAGCTCCAGCTGCCGGCCGGGATGGCTACCTCGGGCCCCCCACTGTCTGCCAGCGGAACCAGCTCGACATCCAGCCCGAAGAACGGGTGATATGCCAGCTCCAGGGGCTCGTAGCCTTCCTTCTCGAGCCTCAGTCGCAGATAGGCGTCGGGGAAGGGGACCTCGTCGAGCGGTGTGAGCCCGACCGAATGCCATGTGCTGTCGCTCGCCGAGTAGCCCCGGAAGGACACGGCGGCCCCGGTCGGCTCCGTGTCACCGCTGGCCGTCATCGAAGATGCCTCCAGCAGGCGCCGCACCGACGGATCGTCGGGAGCGATCCGCGCAGCCTCACGGGCGATGTAGAACGCCTCGACGGAGAAGCCTTCGGAGAGATGTCTTTCGATCTCCGGGATTGCCACCTGGCTAACCCATCGCTGATCCGAGAACTGGCGATAGAGGCTAACGCTGGCGAACGCCACCACCAGCACCGCGACCGCGGCCACGCCGATGAGCATCCGCTTACGACCGGGGGACATGCCTGGCTTCGCCGGGCCAGCAGCCTGCGCTGGCCCGAGTGCCGCGGCGAACTCGGCCGCGGTCTGGAACCGTTCCTCCGGCAGCCTCGCGAGCCCCCGGACAATGGCCGCCTCGATGTCCGTCGATACATCGGGCTTGACGGTGCGAATGGGTGGGGGGGTCTCGCTGACGACCTTGGCCAGCACGGCCCCCAGCGTCGCACCGGCAAACGGCGGCTCGCCCGACAGCATCTCGTAGAGCAGGCAGGCCAGCGAGTACACGTCCGATGCCGGTGTCGCGTCCGACTCCCCGGTCGCTTGCTCCGGGCTCATATAGGTGGGTGTACCCAAGTACAGTCCGGTCTCCGTGAGGCGATCGCCTCCCGCTTCCGAGACGGCCAGCGCGATTCCGAAGTCCGCCACCACGGCCCCGCCCTCCCCGAGGAGGATGTTCTCGGGCTTCACGTCCCGGTGGATCACTCCCTGACCGTGGGCGTAGTCGAGCGCCTGGGCTACGTCGCGGGTGATCGCGACGGCCTCGCCGACCTCGAGCGCGCCCTGCCGGCGGAGCCGATCTCTGAGGGTCTCGCCCTCCACGTACGGCATCACGTAGAACAGGAACCCGCCCGCTTCCCCGGAATCGAAGAGCGGGAGGATATGGGGGTGCCGCAGCGCGGCCGTGGTCTTGATCTCGGACAGGAACCTCTCGGCGCCCAGGACCGCGGCCAACTCGGGCTTGAGCACCTTGAGGGCCACCTGGCGCTCGTGGCGGAGATCATCAGCCAGGTAGACGGTGGCCATGCCACCCTCGCCTAGCTCCCGCTCGATCCGGTAGCGGTCCGCGAGCGCCGCGTTGAGACTGTCGAAACCTGGAGCCATCGGAGAACCGCCCGGGCGAAGTGTCAGCTCAGAACGTCCAAACGTGAAAGCTGATCCATGGGCAGTGGAGCGGCAAGCGACGTTGCCCCGGGGGAGCCCGACAAACTGCTCGCGGTTACCCCGCGAAGACCCAGCCCATGATCCTGGCGATCGCACCCGCAGTGAGGATGATTGTCGGCAGGATGAGCGTCAGGCCCACGGAGAACAACAGCCCCTCACGGAACAGCATTGGGCCCAGCGGCAGCACTTTCCTGCCCCAGACGTGGTTGACCGTGGCCTCGACAATGGAGCCAAGCGTGTATGCGACGTTTGCCATGACCCCGACAGCCACGA
>JBDHIQ010000024.1:0-27624 GCA_039587395.1 Gemmatimonadota bacterium | reverse complement strand
CCTGCTTCCGGTCGGCGGAAGCGCGGGAGGGGGTACGCGCATTCGTCGAGAAACGGGAGCCCGATTTCTCCCGGGCCAGGCAACGGCGGAGTGAAAAGTGATGGAAGAATCGATACTCCGGGAAGCAACCGTCGACGACCTCGATGAGCTGGTTGCCCTCTGGGCGCACTACGTTCGAGGACACCAGCATAATCCCGCGTACAGACAACTCACCAAGGACGCTCTGGTCCACAGGCGGCGCGCCTATGCCGCATACATCGAGAGAACCGATGCCACGGTCTTCGTGCTCGCGTGCTCCGACGGCGGGCTGGACGGCATGATCACGTGTTTCGTCGAGGACAACGTCCCGTACTTCCAGCCGGGAAGGTACGCCCGCGTCCAGACGCCGTTCGTACGTCCCGGAGCCAGGCGGAGGGGAAATCTGCGGCGGCTTCTGCGGGCGGCTACCCGGTGGGCGCGCGAGGAGGGGATGACCGAGATGCGCCTTTACACCGCGGCCGACAACGTGGTAGCCAACGCGCTGTCCGAAGAACTGGGGTTCGAGGCGGCGCTGGTGATTCGGCGGCGGCCCGTAGGAAAACGCCGCGCTCCGTGGGCCGGACTCGAGGAATGGGAGAAGGACGAGGAGTGACCGCACCCGGGATGAGTCCTGAGACCCTGGCGGTTCTGGGTGCCGGGACGATGGGGCACGGGATCGCGCAGATTGCCGCGTTGGCGGGTTATCACACGCACCTGTTCGACGTGGATGGTGATGCACTGGTTCGGGCGGTGCAGCGAATCGACGCCAACCTGGGCAAGGGCGTTTCCCTGGGGAAGTTGGACGAGGCGCTGCGGCAGGAGGCCCTGGAACGCATCTCGACGCATCTTGACCTGGACGAAGCCGTAGACGCCGCGCACTTCGTCATAGAAGCGGCCCCCGAGCGACTGGAGCTCAAGTGCGATCTCCTGCGCGTGCCCGGAGACGCCCTGCTGGCCACCAACACATCGTCACTCTCCATATCGGCCATCGCCCGGGCCGTGCCGGCACCCGAGCGGGTTGTCGGCATGCACTTCTTCAACCCGGTCCACATCATGGCGCTGCTCGAAATCGTGCGGGCCGAGACCACGTCCACGGAGACCGTGGATCGCGCGCTCGCAGTCGCCCGGCGGCTGGGAAAGACCCCCATCGTGGTGAACGACGTGCCCGGATTCGCATCCTCGCGGCTGGGCATCGCGCTCGGGCTCGAGGCCATTCGCATGGTGGAAGAGGGTGTCGCCTCCGCGGCGGACATCGATACCGCGATGGAGCTGGGCTACCGGCACCCCATGGGACCTCTGCGCCTCACGGACCTGGTGGGTCTGGACGTGCGGCTGGACATCGCGCGGTACCTGTACCATGAGCTGGGAACCGCGCGCTTCGAGCCCCCGAAGCTGCTGGAGCGCATGGTGGAAGAGGGCAAGCTGGGAAAGAAATCCGGCGAGGGCTTCTATCGCTGGGAAGAGTGACACTTACCAACAGGCGAATCGCGGCAGGAGGCTCCCATGAGTGATGTTCTTCTGAAGGAGAAGCTGGGCGATCACGTGGCCCTGCTGACAGTCAATCGGCCCGAGAAGATGAACGCACTGAACATGGCCGTGCGCTCGGCACTTCTGGCCGCCCTGGACGAGCTGCAGCACGACGATGACGTCAGGGTGGTCGTCATCACCGGGGCCGGTGAAAAGGCGTTCATCGCCGGAGCCGACATCGGGGAGTTCAAGGACGCGGCTCCGGTCGAGCAGTACGAGAGCATGGAGAACACGAACATCTACTCGGCCATGGAGGCGTTCCCGAAACCGGTGATCGCCATGATCAACGGCTTCTGCCTGGGTGGCGGGATCGAGCTGTCGATGGCGTGTGACATGCGGATTGCGGCCGAGACGGCCAGGATCGGGCAGCCGGAGATCAATCTGGGCCTGATCCCCGGGGGAGGCGGGACGCAGCGCCTGCCCAGGCTGGTCGGCGAGGGCTGGGCGATGCGCCTCATCATGTCGGGCGCCATGATCGACGGCACCAAGGCGGCGGAAATTGGCCTGGTGGAAGAGGCCGTGCCGCTGGATCAGCTCCGGGAGCACACGCTGGCATTGGCGCAGGCCATCGGAAGCCGCGGCCCCGTAGCCCTCAAGGCGGCCAAGCAGACCATCCTGGCTGCCCGCCGCATGCCGATGGATGCCGGCCTCCAGTTCGAGCGCGGCTGGTTCTCCCTGCTCTTCTCGACCGAGGACATGGACGAAGGGGTCGGCGCGTTCCTCGAGAAGCGCGAAGCGGAGTTCAAGGGTCGGTAGCGCCGAGGGCCTGGAGGGCCCGGTCCAACGGACACGAACCGGATGCAGAAAGCCCCGGCCTGTGCTGGCCGGGGCTTTTCATTGCTGGCTGATCTGTGAAGCGCGGTTCCGGGCCTGCGGCGCCCGCGACGGGTCCCGTCCGCCCGTGTCAGTTGCTGGCGGGCACCACGTTCACGTGCTTGCGTCCGCCCCGCCGTACCTGGTACTGGACCACGCCGTCAGTGAGGGCAAACAGCGTGTCGTCCTTACCCCGGCCAACGTTGGAGCCCGGATGCAGGCGCGTTCCGCGCTGGCGCACGATGATGTTGCCGGCAATCACCTTCTCGCCGCCGTACTTCTTCACGCCCAGATACTGGGGTTTGCTGTCGCGCCCGTTTCGGCTCGACCCGACTCCCTTTTTATGCGCCATGGCTCTTTACTCTCGCTCCTAGTGCTCTCAGAGTCCCCGTCGGCTCGACGTCAGCTACCCTGAGCCTTGATGATCTTGTCGATATCACCCTTCAGGATGCGGCCATCCTTGCCGCTGCCCTGGACCGTGGCCAGGTCGATGCCGTGGTCTTCGGCCAACTGGCGGGCGGCGTCGGTGATGTTCACCGCGGCGCCGGCCTCAGCCGGAGTCTCGACCGCTGGCTCGGGAGCGGCTTCCACTTCGACCGCCGGCTCTGCAGGAGCCTGAACCTCCACCGGGGCCTCGGCCACCGTCTCGGCTTCGACCGGCTTGTCCTTCGCAGCCGCCTTCTTCTTTCGCTTGGCCGCCGGAGGCGCCTCGATCCCGAGAATCCGGATCTCGGTGAACTTCTGCCGGTGTCCTTGCTTCCGCCTGTAGCCCTTCCGCCGTTTCATCTTGTAGACGATGATCTTGTCGCCTTTTCCGTGGCGCACGACCTCCGCGGAAACGGCGGCTCCGTCCAGAGACGGCGTGCCGACCTGCACGGCTCCATCCGCCTCCATCAACAGGACGTCATCAAACGTAACGCGCTCGCCCGGCTCGACATCGAGACTCGGGATGCGCACCGTCTGGTTGGGCACGGCCCTGAACTGCTTACCTTTTGCTCTAAAAATCGCGTACATTCGACTTATCCAGGTAGTTCCCCGCTCCGTAAATGCGGCAGCCGAGTAGGATACTCGCCGTTCCTTCAGGTGTCAATCGCAATCGCGCCAGTTCAGGAGTCCTGCAGCTTGCCCGCGGGTCTCCCTGCTGCGCTAGGGGAGCACGTACTTCGAGGTGACATCGGCGTCCGCCGGCGCCGCCAGGAGTCGGAACTGATCCAGGCCCAACAGCGGATCATCCCGGACGTCCAGCGCCATCCCGGTTTCGCTCTCCCTGTCACGCATGAACGAATGCTCCGCCTCAAGCAGATGAAGGGCTACCGTCGGGTGCACGATGATGGTGAGATCGCGTACCTCGCCCGCGGAAGCCGCGCGCCGCAGCGATCGTTCGATCCGCCGCACCACGGTTTCAGGAGCCAGAATCCGTCCATCGCCGTCACAGTACGGACAGGCCGTCGTCATGGTCTGATGGAGGCTGGGCCGCACTCGCTGCCGGCTCATCTCCATGAGGCCGAGATCGCTGATCGGAAACACCTTGGTCCGGGCCCGGTCACGCCCGAGCTGAGAGCGTACCTGCTGGAGCACATCCTCCCGGGCGGCGGGATCATCCATGTCGATGAAGTCGACAACGATGATGCCTCCGATATCCCGCAGGCGCAGCTGCCGGCAGACCTCCACGGCCGCATCCATGTTCGTGCGCAGGATCGTCTGAGCCGGGTCCTTCTTCCCCGTATAGCGGCCGGTGTTCACGTCGATGGCCACGAGTGCCTCGGCCTGCTCGATGATGATATGACCGCCCGAGGGGAGAACCACTTTCCGGTTGAAGGCCCGGCGGATCTCCTCTTCCACCCCGAACTTGTCAAAAATCGGCCGTTTCCCCCGGTGCGCCTTCACGCGGCCAAGCAGTTCCGGATTCACCTGCCCGACGTACGACTTGACCTCGTGCGCCAGGTCCCGCGAGTCCACCGTCAACAGATCGATCTTCTGGCTGAACTGGTCCCGGATGATCCCGGAGGTGAGGTGGGTCTCCTCATGCGCCAGCGCAGGCGCGCGCAGGCTCTCCGCCCGGCGGCCGATCTTGGCCCACGTCTTCTGCAGTGTCTTGAGCTCACGCTTGAGAGCGCTCTTGGTCAGTTCCTCCCCCACCGTCCGGACGATCAGGCCGCCCGAATCCTCATCCAGGAGATCGCGAGCCATTTCACGCAGGCGCGCGCGCTCGCTGCGGGCCTCTATCTTTCGACTGATCCCGACGTGCGAGCTGAAGGGCATGTATACGATGAACCGACCCGGCAGAGATACCTGGGCGGTGACCCGCGGACCCTTCGTGCCTATCGGCTCCTTGGTCACCTGGACAAGGAGCTCCTGCCCCTGCGTGATCAGATCCTGGATGGGCTGGTAGCGGCGGCTCTTACGGTCTCCGTTGTCCTCATCATCTATTTCGGCTTCGACGAGGTCGGACGCATGCAGGAAGGCGGATTTTTCCGCCCCGATGTTGACGAAAGCTGCCTGGAGGCCGGGGACGACCGCCTCGACCTTTCCGAGATAGATGTCGCCAACCCCCACCGTGCTCTCCGAGCCCGGTCGCTCGTGCATGAGCTCCACGAGCTTCCCGTCTTCGAGTATGGCGACTCTGGTCTCGTATCCGGCCGCGTTTACTACTATCTCCCGGCGCACGCCTAACCGTCGGCGTCGCCCCCGGGCGCGACCGCTCCCCGGGCAAACAAAATCTTCACTGCCATCCTATTGTCCAGCTAAGTGCTTGCTGAACCGGCGAATACAGGTACGCGTACTCGCGGGTCCGTTAATTCGTCAAACGCACGGTACCTTGTGCGTTCTCCGACCAATGCGTGATATGGTAACCCGTTAATCTAAGTGAACAGGCCGTGTACTGCGAGTGAATCCGCGTGCTTGCCGCCGGCTGAGGTGCCTCAGCCTTCCAGATCCAGCCTGTCCAACAGCTCGCGGGCGATCACTATCTTCTGGATCTCGCTGGTGCCTTCTCCGATCTCGGTGATCTTGGCGTCGCGCATCATTCGCTCGACAGGATACTCGCGCGAATAGCCATACCCTCCGTGTATCTGGACCGCTTTGGTGGCCACATCCATCGCCGCCTCGGACGCTGCCAGCTTCGCCATCGACGCTTCCATCTTGTGCGGTTTCCCTTCCATCCGCAGCCGAGCGGCGTGATACGTCATCACGCGCGCGCCGTGGATGCGGGTGGCCATCTCGGCCAGCATGAACCGAATACCCTGGAAGTTCTTGATCGGTTTGCCAAACTGGGACCGCTCGCCGGCATACCGGGCCGCCAGCTCCAGCGCACCCTGCGCGATGCCGATGGCATGGCCGGCTATCCCGACCCGGCCGCCGTCCAGCAGATCCAGGCAGACGTGGAATCCCCTGTCCACCTCGCCCAGCACGTTCTCGGCCGGCACCTGGACATCCTGCAGAATCAGCTCCCGCGTGTCCGAGGCGTTCCAACCGAGCTTCTGCAGCTTGGCGCCGCTGGTGAAACCGGCCATCGGCTGGATCTCATCGCTGTGGCCAAAACCGAGCTGGCGGGCCACGTCAATGTCGCAGGTCTCCTTCGTCATGATGAACGTGGTGATCCCCCGGGTGCCTTTGCCCGGCGAAGTGATGGCCGGGATCACGAAGACTTCTCCGACGCCCGCGTGCGTGATGAACGTCTTGTCGCCGTTCAGCACGTAGTGGTCGCCATGGCGGACGGCCGCCGTGCGCATCCCTGCCGCGTCCGAGCCCGATCCCGGCTCCGTAAGTCCAAACCCGCCCAGCGCCTGACCCGCGGCCAGCGGCGGCAGGTACTTCGCCTTCTGTTCCTCGGTTCCCCAGCGCTGGATGGGCGCGCAGGCCAGTGACGAGTGAGCGCCGACCATGATCGAGTGGCTGGCGTCCACCCTGGCCAGTTCCTCGGAGGCGATCACGTTCGACAGCAGATCCATCCCTACGCCGCCGTACTTCTCCTCGATCGGGATCCCGAACAGGCCGAGCTCTGCCATCTTGGCCCCGTTCTCCCACGGGAACTCTTCATTCTCATCGTACGTGGCGGCAGTCGGTCTTATCTCTGCCTCGGCAAACTCCCGCACCATGTCGCGCATCATGACGTGGTGTTCTTCCAGGAACAGGTCGAGCTGGTTCATGCCGTCTCCGCTTCTGTCTGCTCTATTGACGCACGCGGCGAGAACGAGCGCTCCCGTTCCGCCGGTCGATGCGATTCGATCCTGCCCAAAGTACCCTTGCGATCAGGGTGGAGAAACCGGAGCAAGCCACGGCATGCGGGGTAGTGGAGGCATGAGACATCGACACTCGCTGCCGGTGACGCTGGTGACCGGTCCGGGCACCGCATTCGTGACCATCGCGGCTGGCATCCTGCTCGCTGCCGGCCTGTTCCAGGCCTGCTCGGAAGCTCTTGGTCCCCTGCAATCGGAGCTGAACGCCAACCGGCAGAAGTGGGAGGCCCAGCGGCTTTCCGACTACACGTACCGATTCCGGCAGCTGTGCTTCTGCCCCCAGGAGATCACCGCTGAAGTGTGGATCCATGTCGAGGGTGACGAGGTCGTCTCCGCTACCTTTGTGGTATCGGGGGAGCCGGTTGGCCAACCGCGTCTGGTTGAGCTCAGGACAGTCGATGGTCTTTTTGACTACCTGCAGGATGCTATCGACCGGGAAGCCCATACCATCGAGGCAACGTTCGACCAGGCGATGGGATATCCCACGCACGCCGCGATCGACTTCATCGAGAACGCCGTGGATGAGGAGCAGGCGTTTACGGCCGAGGAGTTGACTCCCCTCCAGCTGTAGCTGTCTCTCCTGCGCGCGGGGCCGCGCCGGCTGACCTACGGCCGGACCGTGCCCCCGCAGCGACCGCACCCGGCGCACTCGGGCACCGGCTCGTCGAAATAGCGCGCGATCACCGCGCGCAGGCAGGACCGGGCACGCACGTACCGGGAGACGGCCGCCACCCGCTGCAGGGCTCGCCGCCGACCCCGCCCCAATGCGTCAAACTCCAGGCGAGTGCGTAGCCGCTCGGAGCCGCGGCGGTATCGAACGGCGCGTCCTTCGTGCGCCGCGGCGTGTCTTTCTTCGCGCGCGGCGCCGCATTCTACGATGATCCGCAGGGCGCTCTGCACCTCCCCCGTGGGCACCCGGGGAAACGCCGCTCGGGCAAACGCGATGGGATCTATCGGGTGAGCAACCGGCAGAGCCCTCCACACCCTGTGCAGGAGCCGCGCGGACGGCCACGTGGTTGCCGCGAACCTTCTCTGCAGCCTGGCATCTCCGCTCCAGCTGAACAGCACGCAGCGGGCCGCAAGACCGTCGCGACCCGCCCTTCCCGATTCCTGCACGTAGGCCTCCAGCGAGCCCGGAATCCCCAGGTGGAAGACTGCGCGGATGTCGGGATGATCTATCCCCATGCCGAACGCGTTCGTGGCGCAGATCACGCGCAGCTCCCGGTGCAGAAAAGCGTGTTGAACTTCCGTCCTGATGGTCGCGGGAAGGCCCGCATGATACGCCGCGGCGCCGGTCCCGCGTCGGCGCAGAGACGCGGCCAGACGCACGGTTTGACGCCGGGTTGGCTGGTAGACTATCACCTGGCCTGTCGTTGCCGTGATGGCTGCCAGGACGCGGCTGGCGGCTTCCTGCAGGGTCCTCGTTCGCCGTGTGTCCCACCTCAGGTTGGGCCGGTCCACGGGCGCCAGCACGCGCACCGGATCGTGCAGCTCCAGATTCGCGCAGATCTCCTGCCGGGTAGCGGCTGTGGCCGTGGCGGTGAGCGCGACGGTGGGAGGCGAGCGCATGAGCCTCCGGAACGCGCCGATGCGAAGATACGACGGTCGAAAGTCGTGGCCCCATTCGCTGATGCAGTGTGCCTCATCCACTACCAACCGGCTGACGTTCACTTCCGTGATCTCTCGCAGGAACGTTCCGGAACGCAGCCGTTCTGGAGAAACGTACAGGAGCTTCAGCCGGCCGCTCCTCATCGCCTGGAGCACGGCGAGCCGCTCGGATCCCGGTTGCGCCGATGTCAGCGCCGCGGCGGGGAGGCCGCGTCGCAGGGCGCCGGCGACCTGGTCCTCCATCAACGATATGAGCGGAGACACCACGATGGTGAGGCCGGAGTCCAGCAGTGCCGGAACCTGAAAGCAGACGGACTTGCCCGCTCCGGTGGGCAGAACGGCCAGGACATCTCTGCCGGCCAGCAGCGCGGAGACGACACGTCTCTGAGGTATTCGGAACCCGGCAAACCCGAAGTTGCGGCGGAGACACTGTTCGGCGCGGGCGATGCGAGTTGGCTGCACAGTCCAGGTAGGCGGCGGGTGTCAACGGGGCGTCAACGCCTGCCCGCGCATCAGGTGTCCGGCTGCGCCGCTCTTCGACCGAGTCTTAGGATCAGGGCGCCGATCAGCAGCCCGCAACCGACACCGCTTACGAAGTCCTGCCGGAGCATGGCCCCGACCAGCCAGACGGCGCCACCGACCAGGGCCAGGGTGATCTGGAGGTTGAGCCACCAGCGAACGGTATCGACCGGCCCCGTCGTCACGCGTCCACGGTGGATTCGCCCAGCGCTCGGGAGACCGGTGCAAGGCTGGTCCGTTCGCCCCAGGCCAGGACTCCGGCAGTCACCACGCCCCAGATCAGGTTGTACAGCGCCACGAACACGAACGTAAGCACGCCCAGGCCTACACCGAACCAGCCAACATCCTGCTCGAACGGAAACGTGAACAGCAGCACGTACAGCGTGGGGACCAGGCTGAACATCGCGCCGCGCGAGGGGATGGTCCTGCCGGGAACGAGCGGCATCAGCACGCCGAACAGCGTTCCCCACACAGCGCCCCCCGTCACGTGCAGGATGGCCCCCCAGTTGGATAGTTCTCCGGTCATGGCCACCCCGAACAGAATCGGAATCTGGATGAGCCCGAGTCCCCATTGAGTCGCGGCGCTGGTCAGCGCACCGAGCAAGCCGCCCAGAAAGCCCAGTCCAATGCGGGCGCTCAGATCCAGGGGACCCTCCGCACGCGGGCCGAACGCTCTGCCGCCGAGCAGCACCGCGATAGCGGCCAGTGAGACGATGAGCAGGAGGATGCCACCGGACAGATTCGTCTTGAGGGCGCGGGAGGAGACACTCGCAGCCTCGAGCAGGTACAGTCCGCCCCCTGCGGCGGCGATCGCCATAACCGCCAGAAGCAGGGGTGGAAGGAACGGAGACTGGTCGTCCCGGTTGATCTCGCTGGCAGCATTCATGGATCCGTGTTCCTCCTCATATTCTCCTGTGAGAACCTTCGCGCTCGCAGCGCCGTGAGACGAAGAACCACTATGGCCAGAATCACGGGCATGCCCAACAGGGCCAGCGAGGCCGGCGGTGCTCCCTCTCCGATGCCGGATCCAACCGCATACGCTTCGATGGCCGCAAACACCACGAGTGCCAGAAACAACAGCACCAGACCCGCGGGACCCCCGAGTGGCCGAATGGCATCAAGCTCCGGCCTGAGCCCCGGCTTCGACTCGACAAGCGGCCAGACGCGCACGAGAACTACGCCTCCGGCCACGCCCACCACAACGGCCAGCATAATCATACCGCCAACCAGCCACTGCAGGCCGGCGCTCAACCCGACGGCCAGCGCGCACAGCACGAGAAATGCCGATGTCAGCACGAGAATCGGCATACGGACCCTACGTGCCGGCTCGTTCGGCCCGCTGCTCGAACCAGTCACGGATGAACTCCACCGCTTCCGCGGTGGTAGTCCCGGGTCCGAAGAGCCTGCCGACTCCCAGTGCCTCCAGCTTCTCCACATCCTCGTCGGGGATGATGCCGCCGCCCGTGATCAGGACGTCCGTCATTCCCTTCTCCTGCAGGAGCTGTTGTACGCGCGGAAACAGCGTCATGTGAGCGCCTGAGAGGATCGACATGGCGACGACGTCCACATCCTCTTGCAGCGCGGTCGTCGCGATCATCTCGGGCGTCTGATGCAGGCCCGTGTAGATCACCTCCATACCGGCGTCCTGCAGGGCGGCGGCTATCACCTTGGCGCCTCGATCGTGGCCGTCCAGACCGGGCTTGGCGACCAGTACGCGGATCTTTCTCTCGGACATCCTGACTCCTTAGGATGAGGGCTCCATCCGGGCGGCTCCGGGCCCACGCCCGGTGCGAAACGCCGCAACGGACAGGGCAGGAAGTTATCGGCCGATCAACGGCACTTGCAACGCGGCGCGCTGTAACTCACCCTGTCCTAGAGATTGGTCGTGCAAGGCAACTGGCGCGTGCGCCCGCCGCGGGCGTTGCGCGGCGCCACACACGGAGGGCGACGGGGGTTATGGCGCAGGATACAAAGAAAGCCGGCCGCATTCTCATCAACCTGGCGGCGTTCGTGATCATCGTCGCCGGCATGAAGGCCGCCCAGAACCTGCTTGTCCCGTTCATCCTGTCCGCCTTCCTGGCCATTCTGTTTGCCACACCCATGGCGTGGCTACAAAGCAAGCGGGTGCCGAAGGTTGTCGCAGTCGTGCTCGTCATACTGGTGATCCTGGCCATCGGGTCCATATTCGGCGGCCTGATTGGCACCTCGCTGGTTGAGTTCACGCGCGCGGTGCCACGGTACGAGGCGCGGCTGCGCACCCAGCAGGCCGGCCTGGTCGGCTGGCTGCAAGGGCTGACGCTGCTGCAGGCTCTGGGGGTCGAGGTGGCGGACCAGCTGCTATTCCAGTACGTGGACGCCAGCAAGCTGTTCTCGGCGTTCGGGACGCTGGTTACCAGCCTCGGTCAGGTGTTGACGAACGGGGCCCTTATCCTGTTGACCATGATCTTCATTCTGCTGGAGATGTCCGGCTTTCCGGCCAAGATGCAAGCGGCCTTCGGTGAGGCCGAGGCCACGCTGGCCCGTTCCGACCTGGCAGAGATCGCCAGCAGCATCCGGCGTTATGTAGCCCTCAAGACGGTGATCAGCCTCGCTACCGGCGTCGGCGTGGCAATCTGGCTGGCCATTCTGGGCGTGGACTTCCCGGTGCTATGGGGCCTGCTCGCCTTTCTCCTCAACTTCATCCCGAACATCGGCTCGTTCATCGCAGCCATCCCGGCGGTCCTGCTGGCGTTCATCCAGTACGGGTGGGGGAACGCCCTGTTGGCGGCGCTGGGCTACCTGGTCGTGAACATCACGATGGCCAACCTGGTCGAGCCACGCGTGATGGGCCGCGGCGTAGGGCTCTCCACGCTGGTGGTGTTCATCTCGCTGGTGTTCTGGGGATGGGTGCTGGGACCGATCGGGATGCTGATCTCGGTGCCACTCACCGTCATCTTTCGGATCGCGCTTTCCACGGATGAGAGCACGCGCTGGATAGCGGTGCTGCTGGGATCAGAGCGAAGCCTGGAGGCGGAGGCCTAGCTCCGCCGCAAGACCGACTCGTTGGCGGGACCCGCCCCTAGAAGGCGACGGGTTCCTTGAACCGTCCGTATATCTTCTCCAGCGCTTTGCGGATCTCTCCCAGCGTCGCGTAGGCACGCACCGCGTCCAACAGCGGTGGCATGAGGTTCTCCTCCAGCCGGGCGGCCGAGGCCAGGCGCTCCAGCGCCGTGTCGACCTCACTCTGGTCCCGCCGGCTCTTCAGCTCGGCCAGCCGGCGCTGCTGCTTGTCAGCCGCTTCGCCGCCAATCCGAAGGATCTCGATGTCGGGCTCATCAGACTGCAGGAACTTGTTCACCCCGACGATGATCCTCTCTCCGCGCTCCACTTCTTCCTGGTATCGTCTGGCCGAAGTGGCTATCTGAGCCTGGAAGTACCCGGTCTCCACGCCGGCCACGACGCCTCCCAGCGTGTCGATCTCACGGAATATGGACTCGGCTTCCTCTTCCATCTGGTCGGTGAGCGACTCGACGAAGTAGGAACCGGCCAGGGGGTCGATGGTGTTGGGGATCCCCGTCTCGTACGCCAGGATCTGTTGCGTCCGCAGGGCCACCCGCGCCGCATGCTCGGTCGGGAGCGCCAGCGTCTCGTCCATCGAGTTGGTGTGCAGGGACTGAGTCCCACCCAGCACTGCGGCCAGTCCCTGGTAGGCTACGCGCGCGATGTTGTTATGCGGCTGTTGCGCCGTGAGCGAGACTCCGGCTGTCTGGGCGTGCGTACGGAGCCGCCAGCTGCGCGGATCCTTTGCCCCGTAGACCTCGCGCATGTGCCGGGCCCAGATCCTGCGCCCGGCCCGGAACTTGGCGATCTCCTCGAAGAAGTCGTTGTGAACATCCCAGAAGAACGAGAGCCGCGGCGCGAACTCATCCACGTCCAGGCCGCGCTCGATCCCCTTCTCCACATATGTGAAGCCGTTCTTCAGAGTGTAGGCCAGCTCCTGGACGGCAGTGGATCCGGCCTCCCGAATGTGGTATCCGGAGATAGAGATAGTGTTGAACAGCGGGGCGTTGCGGGCCGACCACTCGAAGATGTCTACGATGACCTTCAGCGCCGGTTCCGGCGGGAAGATCCAGGCGTGCTGCGCCTGGTACTCCTTCAGTATGTCGTTCTGGATGGTTCCGCGGACCTTGTCGAACGGCACACCCTGTCGCTCCGCCGTTACCAGCAGGAAGCAGTACAGCATGAGCGCGGGACCGTTGATGGTCATGGAGACGGACACCTGGTCCAGCGGGATTCCATCGAACAGCGTCTCCATGTCGGCCAGGCTCGAAATGGCCACGCCGCACTTGCCCACTTCTCCTTCCGAGTGCGCGTCATCCGAGTCGTAGCCCATCAGAGTCGGGAAGTCGAACGCAACGGACAGACCGGTCTGGCCGTGATCGAGCAGGTACTTGTAGCGCTGATTGGTCTCCTCGGACGTGGCGAATCCCGAGAACAAGCGCATAGTCCACAACCTGGTGCGGTACATGCTGTGGTAGGGGCCCCGGGTGAACGGGTACTCACCCGGAAACCCGACGTCCTTCAGATAGTCGTCTCCGGCGGTTTCGAGAGGAGTGTAGAGCGGCTCGATCGGCGTGCCCGAGATGGTGCTGTAGTTGGCATCATCGCGCTCCCTGGTGCCGGCGAACCGCTCTCGCCAGCTGGCCAGGCGTGCCTCGAGATCTGCAAGCTCCCGGCGGCGCTCCTCCACCTGACGCTCCAGCTCCGCCGTCGTTTTGTCGCCGTTCAACCCTGTACCCATGCACGCAAGCTCCAGTCACATGTGTGAGGACACAAAACACCGACCGTCATACCAGACGGTTCACGCCCCGTTCCGGCTCCGGTTGATCTCCAGATACAACTCCTCGGCCACTTCGTACGGTGAGACCCGCCCGTCCAGGAGACGGTCCCGCAGCTGATCCAGACGCGCCTCCCACACCGCCGTCGCATCGTGCTCCACGCGCCGCGACAGGACGGCCCGTGCCCGATCCAGCCGGTTGGCCTGTCGTCGTCGCAGCAGATCTCCGGACGCCTCCAGGAAATCGAAATGCTCATCGAGTTGCTCGGCCAGCGTCCGGATCCCGTCCCCGGTAGAGGCGGTGGTCTGGAGGACCGGTGACTCCCAGGCTCCGTCGGCCACGGGCTCGGGTGCCTGGACGTCCAGCTTGATCCCGTGATGATGAGTCGGGACTCCACGCAGCGTGTGGCCTCTCCGGATCGCCATCATCACCTGGATTTCCTTCATCAGGCGCGCCGCACCGGGTCTATCCGCCTTGTTGACGACGAACAGGTCGGCTACCTCCATCAGGCCGGCTTTCATGGCCTGGATGCCGTCGCCGGACTCCGGAACCAGGACGACCACCGTGGTATCCGCAGAGCCGGCGATGTCGAGTTCCGATTGCCCAACTCCTACGGTCTCCAGGATGACGCGGTCGTACCCGGCAGCGTCCATCAGATCCGCCGCTTCGCGGCTGGACGTGGCGAGTCCGCCGACCGAGCCGCGGCTTGCCATGGAGCGGATGAAGACGCCGGGCTCCGTTGCCAGGTCTACCATGCGCACCCGGTCGCCCAGCAGGGCCCCTCCCGTAAAGGGACTTGTGGGGTCCACGGCGATGATCCCCACTTTCATGCCCGCGTCCAGGAACAGCCGGGTGAGCTCCGCAGTCAGCGTGGACTTCCCCGCCCCGGGGGGTCCGGTAATCCCGATCCGCCGGGCGCCTCCGACCCTGTTGTGCAGGCTGTGGAGCAAGCTCTCGAAGTCGGCCCCTTCGTTCTCGACCAGCGAGATCGCGCGGGCCAGGGCGCGCTCCTCCCCGGCCAGCAGGCCTGGCAGCAGCTCGTGGCTCGAGTCGGTGCGCACCCTCACACCAGCACCGCAGTAGCCAGGGCGAGCAGCAGGAAGAAGCCGAAGAAGTCGGTGAACGTGGTGACGAACACGGAAGACGCCACAGCCGGGTCGATGCCGAAGCTCTCCAGGAGAATCGGGAAGAACGCGCCGGCGGTGGATGCGATCACCAGGTTGCCCCACATGGCAACCATCACGACGAGCCCGAACAGCGGCCGGGTGCCCGGGATCAGGAAACCGGCTACCGCGACCACCAGGCCGATTGCGAAGCCGTTGATGATCCCCACCAGCAACTCCTTGCGGACCACACTCCAGCGCTCGGCAAGGCTCTCCTCGGCCACGGCTATGCGACGGATCGTGACGGCCAGGGCCTGGGTCCCGGCGTTGCCCCCGAGCCCGGCAATCACCGGCATCACGGCCGCAAGAATGGCCGCCTGCTCGATGGTCTCGCGGTAGAACCAGACGACCAGCGCCGCCAGGGAAAGCGTGGCTAGGTTCATCGTGAGCCACGGGAGTCGGCTGCGGACAGCATCGGCCGTCGATCCTCTGAGCTCCTCCTCCTCAGAGACGGCGGCGAACCGCAGGATGTCCTCCGTGCTCTCGGCCTCGACCACATCGATCACGTCGTCGAACGTGACCCGCCCTACCAGCCGGCCCAGCGGATCCACCACCCCTATCGACGCCAGGTTGTAGCGCGACAGGATTCGGCCCACCTCTTCCTGGTCCATGTCCACGGGGACCATGGCGGGTGGATCTACGACCAGCTCCGCCAGAGGCTGGTCCGGCGAGGCCAGCACCATCTCCTGCAGGGATACGACCCCCTTCAGACGTCCAGCCGCATCGGTGACGAAGATCGTGAAGAACTCGCTGATGGCCCGGCCTTTCTCGCGCACCACTTTGAGCGCTTCGCCGACCGGGGCTCCGTACGGAACCGCCAGCAGCTCGCGGGTCATGATGCCGCCGGCCGAATCCTCGGGATAATCCAGCAGCTCCCGGATCTCCCGTTCGTCGTGGTCGGGAACCGATTCCAGGACCCGGGCCTGCTCTTCGGGCTTCAGCTCGCCGATCAGGTCGGCCGCGTCGTCATCGGCCAGTTCGTGAACGACCTCGGCAATGCGCTCCGGCTCCATCTGGACCAGGAGCTCTTCCGGGTGTTCTTCCTCCTCCATCTCGGAGAGCGCGTCGGCAACTTCTTCAGCCGGAAGCACTTCCAGCAGAAGGAGCCGCTCCGCATCCTCCAGGTGCTCGACGATGTCGGCCATGTCGCTGGGATGGATGCCGCCAACGTAGGCCAGCAGGTCCTCCCGGCTGTCCCTCTCGAGCATGGTCTGGATGGCCTGGACGACTGCGTGAACGTCCTCCGTGCCTTCTCCCAACCGTATGTCGATTCGTTCGCTCATCTGTCCTCCGGCAGGCGTATCGTTCGGGCGCAGCCACCCTCACAACGATAGCCAGGCGACAGGCTACATCGTCGGCGCTTGAAAACTAGGGGTGCGGGCGGGGATCGAAAGGGCCGGCTCAGGAGTCGAGGCGGCGGAGCACCTCTTCCTGGAGGCGGAACATGGTGGATCCCAACCGGTCATCTCCGGATGGATGGTCGTGTCCCAGGACGTGAAGCACTCCGTGCACGACCAGTCGCAGCAGTTCCTCTGATACGGTGACATCCCACTCCGCGGCCCGTAGACGGGCTACCTCCGGCGCGATGTAGATATCGCCCAGCAGCGTCCCTCGTCCGCCGAGCTCGAAGGCGATCACGTCGGTGGGCCCATCGATTCCCAGATACTGGAGGTTGAGCTCGCGAATCTCCTGCTCCGACACGAAACTCACGGATATCTCGCCTTCCGGCATGGTGTCTCCGGTGCGAAGCGCCGCTTCCGCAGCGGCTCTCAGGCGTGGCTCCGGTGGGAGAAGGCTCCCCCATTCCCCGGTCCGGTTAAAATGGAGGGTGGTCACCCGCCCGGGTGCCGCCGTGGCGGCGTCGAACCAAGCAACGGATGGAGCGACGGCTGCTCCGTATCGTTCGGCTGCCCGTCCTCAACCGAATCCGCGTCGGCAGACGGGTCGGACGGATCGTCGTGCGGCGGCTCGACCCGCTCCGGCCTGGTACCGGCGGCCTCTGTGGCCTTGAGCTCGGCGTCGGTGGACTCCGTGGCGTCGGTCCCGGCGTCGACGGCCTCGGTTGGCCGGGAACGCCGCTTGCCACCCGGCGGACGCCATTCCTTGAGGACCCTCGGCTCGCCGCTTTCCAGGGCCGACTGCTGGGGTTCCAGCGAGGGGGCCGGGCCGGTGTCGGATGCCAGCGCCTGCTCCTGCTCGAAGGGTGCCGCCGGCATGACCTGCTGCGCCGCTCCGTCGACGGGATAGTCGATCCGGTGGTGGTAGAGACCCGTGAGGATGTGGGCAAACTCGCTCTTCACGACGTCCAGGTCGCGAAGCGTGAGCGAGCATTCGTTCAGCTCATCCTCGTCGATACGAGTCTCGACGAGCCGGTCGATCAGGGCTCGGATTCGCTCTGGACTTGGATTGCTGAGCGTACGAGACGCCGACTCCACAGCATCGGCCAGCATCACGACGGCCGTCTCACGACTCTGCGGCTTGGGGCCCGGATAGCAGAAATCGTTCGGGTTGAGATGGAGCTCCGCCTCCTGTTCGCGGGCCTTCGCCAGGAAGTACGAGATGGTGGACGTTCCGTGGTGCTCCCGGATGAAGTCCTTGATGACCTCGGGCAACCTGGCTTCATCTGCCAACCGAAGCCCTTCGCGCACGTGCTCCCTCAGAATCTCCGCGCTCTGGGAGGGCAGCAGCCTGTCATGCGGGTTAAGCCCGAGCGGTTGGTTCTCGATGAAGTACTGCGGCCTGAACATCTTTCCGATGTCGTGATAGTACGCCCCCACCCTCGTCAGCAGCGCATCCGCACCCACCGCGCTGCACGCAGCCTCGGACAGATTTGCGACGTTGATGGAGTGCGCGTAGGTGCCGGGAGCCTCGCGAGACAACCTGCGAAGCATGGGCCGATTCAGGTCGGCCAGCTCGAGGAGGGTCTGGTTCGTGGTTCGACCCGTGAATATCTCGGCCGCCGGGAGGCCTGCCCCGAGGGCCAGGGCCGTGGAGAGCGTCGCGTTCACGCCACCCCACAGCACCGTCTCGAACAGGTCCATCACCACGATTTCGCCAAGCAGCAGCAGGGCAACACCCGACACCAGGTAGGCGCCGGTGATGACCGCGATGAGCAGCCAGCTCTGGGAACGCCGGTTGATCTCTCGAATGCTCAGCGCGGCTGTTCCCCCGGCGGCGAGCGTGATGAACGGGACGCTCAGACCCTCGAACACCGGCTGCCCGATCAACAGACCGGTCAGCATGGCCACGACCACCACGGCAAGCATGCTGTCGAACAGCGCTCCGATCAGCAGCCCGGCAAACGCGATAGGAATGAGTGCGGCCGGGCTCTGGGTCCCGGCCACCAGCCCGGCTGCTGCCAGGATCAGCAAGATCAGGAAGAACAACACGGAGAAACTTCTGAAGTCCTCGTACAGATTTCGCCGGAAGAAGTAGACTACCGCCCCGAGCAATCCCAGGAGGATCGTTCCGAACAGGGTCACTCCCATGCCTCTCCAGAAGCCCGTCCCGCGCTGGGCCAGCCCGCTGGCGATCAACGCGTCTTCGTACGCCTCGAGCTTCCGCTTGTCGGCCGCACTGATCAGCGTATTGGCCGTGATGATGCGCTCGTTTTCGAGCACGAATCCGGCCTCTGACACCACGCTGGCCCGCGCTCGTTCTCGATCGAGACGATACTCGTCCATATCCAGCCGCAGCGTGGGCTCGAAGAACGTCACCAGCAGGGATTGGTACAGCTGCAACCCGCTGGCAGACATGCCGCGTGGAGCCGACGCCATCGCTTCGTCCAGAAAGTCGCCCATGACCAGAATCGCGTCCTTGTCCAGGACGCGATCGCTTCCTGCCTCCCGAATGATCACGTTGCGCGAAAAGACCTCCTCGAGGTCCGGGGAGGACGCAACCAGCGTGTCCAGCAGAGCCCGAAACGCGGTTTCGACTGCATTGTGCAGGGACTCCTCTTGGGCCGAGTCCGCCAGAAACGCCAGCTGCTCGGGCGAGGGTGACCGGTACCCGATCTCATCCAGAACTTCCTCGATCGGAGAGTAGTCTACGGGAGGCGGATCCTCTCCCTCCTCCGGCTGGTCCTGGGCCACCGTACGGCGGACCTGCTCCGCGGCATCCTCCAGCCGGCCGAAGAAAGCATGTGCCCCCTCTGCTGCCGTGTCGGCCGCCGCGTGCTGCAGCGAGAACACCGGCGCGATGCGTCCTTCCGCCCCGCGACGCTCGGACTCCAGCTGCTCGTCCGACTTGGTCACCCCGAAGCCGACGCGGGCGATGATATCCCGCGCAGCAACGGTCCCCTCGTCGAGCCCATCCAGCTCCGGCAACGTCTCGCGAGGGAACAACCAGGGCAGGAGGCAGGCGATCCCCAGGATGGCCACGATCCGGTAGCCGTGATGTACGGCCCGGTCCTGCCATTCCCGCCCTGGCGGACGGTTCAGCGGACGAACCAAGCCCCGGAGGCTCTCGAGTGCCCGAAACTTCAAGAAGGATCTCCTTCGGCTTCGGCGGTCGCCGTCTGGCCGGGCCGCCGCGGCTCTGCCTGACCCGCGTACGCTTTGATGATCTCCTTGACCAGCTGATGCCGAACCACATCGGCTTCGTCCAGGTAGACGAACTCGATGCCTTTGATTCCGGTCAGGATGTCCTCGATCTCCAGCAACCCGGAATCGACGCGCTGAGGGAGATCCACCTGGGTCTTGTCTCCTGTGATGACAGTCCTGGAGTTCAGGCCCAGGCGGGTCAGGAACATCTTCATCTGGGCCGTCGTCGCGTTTTGCGCCTCGTCGAGAATCAGGAAGGCATCAGACAACGTGCGACCGCGCATGTATGCCAGGGGGGCGATCTCGATCGTCCCGTCCTCGATGGACCGCCGGACCCGCTCGTGAGGCATCATGTCCTCCAGAGCGTCATACAGCGGACGCAGGTAGGGATCGACTTTTTCGCGAATGTCGCCCGGCAGAAAGCCCAGTGCCTCTCCCGCCTCCACGGCCGGACGGGTCAGGATGATCCGGCGGACGCGTTTTCGATTCAGTGCTTCCACCGCCGCCGCAACGGCCAGATAGGTCTTCCCCGTACCGGCCGGGCCGATGCCCACCACGATGTCGTTTGACCTGATCGCCTGCAGGTAAGAGCCCTGCCCCGCCGACCGCGGTCGGATGACCTTGCGGGCGCCGGCGAGCACCAGCTCCTGTTGCGTCTCCTCCTCGCCTTCCGCGGGCAACGGGTCCGTGTGCCCATCGGCCACGAAGCGTTCCACGTCACGGCGCTCGAAGGAGCGACCCAGTCGCGCCAGCTTGATCATCTGGCGTGCCGCGGGCAGGGAGCGAACGAGTGCCTCTTCGCCGCCCGACAGGATGAGCTGGTCCTTCCGCAGGATCACCCGGCAGCCGCCGAGCCTGGCGAGAGCGGTCAGGTTGGCATCGTTGACGCCGGCCAGCAGTAGCTGATCGGCCCCCTCGGCCGACAGGCTTCGCTGCTCCATGGCGGTGTCGCCGGCTGGCGTGGTCTCGGGTCTCGCGCTGATGCTCAGTCCCCCTGTGGATGCCTTTCTTTCGTCTCCTGATCCCCATCGAAGCTAACCATAGAGACGACTGAATCCTACGTATGGTTTCTACTCGTCAGCGCGCACGCTGATTCCCAACTCCCTCAACTCCGGGCCGCTGACCTGTGAGGGCGAGCCCTCCATCAACCCCCGCGCCGCTGCCGTCTTCGGAAAGGCTATCACCTCCCGAATGGACGTAGTGCCGACCATCAGCGCGATCACCCTGTCCAGTCCGACGGCGAAACCCCCGTGGGGCGGAACACCATAACGAAACGCCTCGAGCAGGAATCCGAAGCGCTGGTGCACTTCCTCCGGAGAAAATCCGATGGTCTCCAGAATTGCCTGCTGGAGTTCCGGGATGTGGCAGCGAATGCTGCCGCTTGCCAGCTCCCACCCGTTGTAGACCACATCGTACGCCCTGGCCTTCACCGAGAGCGGCTCATCACGAAGCCGCTCCGGGTCGATCTCCAGCGGCATGGTGAACGGGTGGTGTGCCGGGATCGGTGCGCCCGTCTCGGGATCCGCGTCGAACAGGGGGAACTCCACCACCCACAGCCAGTGGTGAGCGCCTGCGTCGATAGCATCCAGCTCCGCGGCCACGCCGCGCAGAAGGGCGTC
Source organism: Gemmatimonadota bacterium (assembly GCA_039587395.1). Lineage (GTDB taxonomy): Bacteria > Gemmatimonadota > Gemmatimonadetes > Palauibacterales > Palauibacteraceae > JBDHIQ01. The sequence continues at coordinate 6,761 of JBDHIQ010000024.1, read as the reverse complement.
CAGGGGCGCTGTCACCTCGTCGTCCGCCCCCGCCAGCAGAAAGACCACGTCACCGGACTGGATGCCGAATCTGGAATCCAGCTCGCTTCCCTTCTGCTCGTCTATGAACCTGGCCGGGGAGCCCGACCAACCATCATCGGTCCGTTTCAGCCACAACGCCCCCTTCGCACCGTGCTTCCGGGCCAGCTCGTTGTAGTGTTCCAGGCGCGCTCGCGAGAGGCTCGCTCCCCCCTTCGCGACGAAGCCGCGCACTCGCCCGCCGGCCGCGGCAGCCCCATCGAAGATCCCGAAGCCGAGGCCGGTCAGTGCTTCCGTGAAGTCCTGCAGCTCCCACGGAATCCGGAGATCTGGCTTGTCGGTCCCGTACCGCTCGAGCGCTTCCGCGTGGGTGATGCGGGGAAACGGAATGGGCAGCTCTTCCCCGAGCGCCTCGGACCACATCCCGGCGAACATCCGCTCACACACACCGAACACGTCCTCTTCGGACACAAACGCCATCTCGACGTCTATCTGCGTGAACTCCGGCTGGCGGTCCGCACGCAGATCCTCGTCTCGCAGACAGCGCGCGATCTGGAAGTAGCGATCGAACCCGGCCACCATGAGAAGCTGTTTGTACAACTGCGGCGACTGCGGCAGCGCGTAGAATTGTCCGTGGTGCACCCGGCTCGGCACCAGATAGTCCCTGGCTCCCTCGGGAGTACTGCGAGTGAGAAGCGGCGTCTCGACCTCGATGAAGCCCAGGTCCGTCAGGGCATGGCGCACCCCGGCGGTCGCCCGGTGGCGCACTTCGAAGTTCCGGATCATCTCCGGACGCCGGAGATCCAGCACCCGGTGCTGAAGCCGCAGCTCCTCCGACGGAAGTTCCTCCTCGGGCGGAACCGCGACCAGGATGGGGAGAGGTTCCGCGTGAGACAGTCTGTCCAGGGCCTGCACGCGGATCTCCACCTCACCGGTCGCCATTTCGGGGTTCACCGCGTCCGCCGGGCGTCTGTCCACCACACCCCGCACCTGGACTACATCCTCCGGCGCCAGTTCGCCGGCCAGCTCGAGGTCATCCGCGCCGGTCCAATCCGGCCCGAACGACAGCTGTACCAGACCGCTCCGGTCGCGTAGCGTGATGAAGAACAGCCCGCCCAGATCCCTCCTGCGGTGGACCCACCCCGTGAGGATGACGTCGCGACCGACCCAACCGGCGTCCAGTCGGCCGCATCCCGTCGACCGGTATGAAGTCGACAGGTCGAGGACGGCAGACAGGCTCTCTCCTTGGCGTGTCTCGCTCATCTATGGTCTCCCAGCCGTGTATTTCATAATGAACGGCGATGCTGCCTCCAGCGCAGCCAGATGTAAAGAGCCAGCCCCAGTGACAGGCCGGAGGCGTCGGCCAGCCAGTCAGCGACCGACGGCTCCCGCAGAGGAATCCAGGCTTGATGCCACTCGTCCAGGCCAGCCAGGGCCAGCGCTGCGCTGAAGTACACAAGAAGGGCGCCGACGGACCAGCGTTCGGTACACCACAGCGCCCGACCGCCGAACCAGCCCAGGCCAAAGTAGAGGGTGAAATGGATGATCTTGTCCAACGGAAGGTCGGAACGCGCCCATCCCATTCCTGGCAGGGGAACGCTCGTGGCGAGCCCGATCAGTGCCACCCAGGCGACGACCGGCCACCAGGCGCGAATATTCCGGTTCAACGCGACTCCGCTTCCCGGATGGCGGCCAGGAACTCCCCGGGGCTGTCAGCGGCCACCAGCTGTTTCCTGACCGTCTGCTCGTGCAGAACCCTGCTGATCTGACCCAGGACCTTTACATGCAGTCCGGCCGCCGATTCGGGCCCCACCAGCATGAGGACAAGGCTGACAGGCTCCGAGTCGAGCGCCCCGAAATCCACGGGCCGGCTGGTGCGGCCGCCCACGAGCACCAGCTCGTGCAGTGCACTGCACTTGCCGTGCGGGAGCGCAACACCCGAACCGATTCCCGTGCTGAGCTTCGCCTCACGTTCCAAGACGGAGCGCAGGATGGCATCACGATCTTCCTCCAGGCCGCTGACTCGCGCCAGCATGGAAGAAAGTTCCTCGATCAGACCCGCCTTGTCCGTAGACTCGAGGGGGATCTTGACCCTGTCGGGTGAGAGCAGATCGGCCAGCAGCACCGCGTCGTGGTCAGTTGTGGTCACGAGCGCCGGAACGGAGGAGCCCGTCCGCGCGTACAAAGAGCCCCGAAGTATACCGGGCGCTTCTGGCAGCAGCAAGCAAATCACCGCTAGCGATGGGGATTTTCATGGTTCAGCCGGCATGATGACAGCGACCCACGACCACGGCGCGGCTGAGCCGGCCGGGGGTTCCCGGGCGGGCCTCCTGGGCCTGCCGCCGGACCGCTTTCAAGCGGAGCTGTCTCGTTTCCTCGAGGCCGGGGGAGAGCCGAGCTATCGTGCACGCCAGATCGCGGAATGGGTGTTCGAGAGAGGCACGACGTCGTTCGACGAGATGACGAGCCTGCCGGTCGAGCTTCGTTTCGCCCTGCGGGACGCGTACTCGCTGACTCCCCTGACCCTGGCCTACCAGGCCAAATCGCGAGACGGAACGGTAAAACACCTCTGGGAGCTACACGACGGTGGACAGGTGGAGTCCGTGCTGATCCCGACGCGCGATCGACTTACGCTCTGTCTTTCGTCCCAGGCCGGCTGTGCTTTGGGGTGCCGTTTCTGTGCGACCGGCTACCTGGGCCTTCAGAGACAGCTGGATCCGGGGGAGATCGTGGCGCAGTATCGCGATTCGAACAACTTCGCTCAGACCAGGCTCAGACGACCCATCACCAACGTGGTGTTCATGGGGATGGGCGAGCCGCTGGCCAACCTCGATTCGGTCCTGACTTCCCTGGACGTGCTCCATCGGTCCTTCGGTCTTGGGGCGCGCCGCATCACGGTGTCTACGGTCGGTCTGGTCCCGGGCATTCTGGCACTGGCGCGGGTGCCCGCATCGTTCGAGCTGGCCGTGTCCCTGCATGCGCCAACCCACCAGCTTCGCCTCGAGCTGATGCCGATCGAGAAGCGATACCCGCTGGAGGAGCTGTTCCGGGCGCTGCGAGAGTACCAGGAGCGCAAGAACAGGCGGATCAGCTTCGAGTACACGCTGATCGCGGGCGTAAACGATGACCTGTCGCTGGCCGATGCGCTGGCGGACCTGGCGTACGGGCTCACCTGCTTCGTGAATCTGATTCCGTTCAATCCCATTCCGGACCGACCGGAGTGGAAGCCCAGCCGTCTGGCTGTTGCCAGACGGTTCGCGCGCGCGTTGGAGGCGAGGGAGATTCCGGCAGCAGTTCGAGAGCCGCGCGGACGAGACATCGCGGCGGCCTGCGGACAACTGAGACTGGAGCGATTGGCGGCCGGCCAGGCCTAGTCGCCGCTTCGGCTATCCGGTCTACCGGAAACCCAGCACATCCCGCCAGTCGGAGCCCAGTAGCACCGTCGCATCCAGATAAAGCTCCGGTGCGACGTCGGTCCCCACGCTGTCGACTCCCAGAGAATCCGCGATGCCCCGGGCGAGTCCCACCGCCCCGGAGCGATTGATCACTCGCGTGTGTTGGTAGTCGAACGAATCCGCGTTGCCGAAGTACACGACGTCGAAACCCAGGCTTCGCAGACGAAGGGCGACAATCCGCGCCGAGCCCGGCTCTCCGGACCCGTTCAGCACCTCTATCTTGAAGCGCTCCGCCGGCTCCTCGTCCGGACGCACGTTGCTTTCAACGCTTGGATCACCTGCGCCCGACTCGAGTCTCGGCCCACGCCATTCGAGCCAGAACGAGCCCAGCAGGGCTCCCACTCCGATCAGGATGAACATCAGGAGCAGGGTTTGGAAGCGGTCCTTCATGTCGAAACCGTACCCCTCCACAGCTTACTGTGAACTCTCTCCCATCAAACGGTTCCAGAAGTCCATGGTAGCCTGCAGAACCGGACGCCGTTTGTCCAGAAGGTGACCGATCCGCATGGCCAGAACTTCCGTGAGAACGGCTTCTCGTTCCCCCGGAAGTCGGGCACGCAGCGCCGGAAGACGGCTACTGCGGATCTTGCGGCCGGGCTCGAGATAGTCGGCCAGATACAGGAATTCGCCGAGCTCGCCGAGATCCGGGTGGCCCGTGGAGTGGAAGGCGATCGCCAGCAGAAGCTCCTCATCGTCCACACCCGCCGAGCGCAGACGATCGGCGCAGGCCGGACCGTGCAGAACCGGATCGGGAAGACCGGGACCCGCCCAGATCCGCAGCTCGCCCGGGTCGTAGGACTTCATGGCGTCATGCAGCTCCGCCGCCGCCCGCCAGCGAACCCGGTCCTTGTCGTCCAGCCCCAGCGCTGCGCCCCACCGGTCCATCAGCCCGGCCACCCGCTTGCTGTGAGCGCGCCGCGGGGCGTCCAGGTAGGCCCAATCGGGGAGTCGGCCTTCCGTGCCGGCCGCTTCCACCAGGGGGTGGTTCGTTTCCGGGCGCTGTGGCCAGACAAGCTCCGGGAACTCGGAACCGCCCGACACCCGGTCCGTCACTCTAGGATCGGCTGCGCAACGCCGGCCTCAGCGGCCGGTTGTCTTCGTCAACGAGCACCACCCGGGGAGAGTGTCGCTCGATCTCGGCCTCCTCGAACTCGGCGTAGCTGATGATCACTACCCGGTCGCCCGGATGGCCCAGACGCGCCGCCGGCCCGTTGAGGCACAGCTCGCCGGTGCCACGCTCGCCCTCGATCACGTAGGTAATCAGGCGCTCGCCGTTCTCCCGATCCACGAGAATCGAGCCCTCATATTCGAGGTCGGCTCCCGTCAGGGTCGCATTATGTATCTTCGACTTAAAGAGTGTCCGACGCATCAATATCGCTCCGACTGTCAACTAACTCTCAACTAACTCTCGTCCCTACCGCAACCGGCGCCTGGAAGCGTCCCGCTCCGGAACTCCGGACCACCGCCGGCGCGAAGGACTTACCCCGGATCGCTCGGGAGGTCCCGGGTGGAACTCAGCCCGCCTCGGCCGCGTCCAGCGTGGACGAACCGCCCAGCGGCGCGTTGTCGATAAGCCTCGTTTCACCCACGTAGGCGGCGATCAGGCATACCGCATCGTCTCCTGCAGACTGTACTGGCTCCAGGCTCTCCGGGCGCACGATCTCCACATATTGGATCTCGGCACCCGCACCCTTCATAACCGTGGACGCCTCTTCGATCATCCGGGTCACATCGCGAGTTCCTGCCCTGTAGAGGGTGCGCACGCGGCGCAGCGCCTCCGGCAACGATGCGGCGGTCCTCCGCTCGGGGCCAAGCAGGTACTGGTTCCGGGAGCTGAGAGCCAGTCCGTCTGGTTCGCGAACCGTCGGCCCAACCTGGACGTCGACGGGGAAGCACAGCTCCCGTGCCATTTGCCGTATCAGCGCCGCCTGCTGGTAGTCCTTGCGGCCAAAGACTGCGACGTCCGGCTCCACGATCGCGAAGAGCTTCGCGACAATCGTGAGCACGCCCCGGAAGTGGCCGGGCCGGTGCCGCCCACACAGACGCTCCGCGAGCGGGCCGGGTTCGACCCATACGGTCTGCGCTACGGGGTACATGTCGTTGTCGCGCAAAATCCTCCGTTGGCCCGAATTGCGTGGGATTGACAAAGATGGACATCACGACTCGATCGGCCGCCTCGCGAGCCAGATCCACCAGGGCCAGATGTCCCTCATGCAGGGAACCCATGGTGGGAACGAGCGCGACGGTCTCGTCATCCTGGCGGTACCGGGCGCGGCGCGAGCGAAGATCTGCGGATGAGGACGAGAGCACCACGGCTTCGCCGCTAGTCGGCATCCGGATAACTTTCGCCCTCCGAAGGATAGGTGCCGTCCTTCACGGACGCCGCGTAGTCCGCGATCCCGTCTCGCGCCGCTGCACCCAACTCCGCGAACTGACGCAGAAATCTGGGCTGGAACGAGGGGTTGAGACCCAGCATATCGGGCAGAACCAGTACCTGCCCGTCACACGCGGATCCGGCACCGATCCCGATGGTGGGCACGTCCAGCGCCCTCGAAATCCGGCCTGCCAGACCGGCGGGCACCATCTCGAGGACCAGGCTGAAGCAACCCGCCTCCTGGAGATTGACCGCCTGTTCGAGCAGCAGGTCCGCTTCGTCCCGTTCCCGCCCCGTCACCCGGTATCCTCCCAGCCGGTGGACGGATTGCGGGGTCAGCCCAAGGTGGCCCATCACGGGGATCCCGGCGCCGACGATACTCCGGATCCTGCTCAGCGCCCACGGATCGCCGCCCTCCAGTTTCACGGCCTCCGCACCGCTCTCCTTCACCAACCGGCCCGCGTTGCGCAGGGCATCCTGGTCACTGACCTGGTAGCTGAGAAACGGCATGTCGACGATCAACAATGGACCGGCCAGTCCGCGCCGCACGGCGGCCGTGTGATGGATCATCTCGTCCACGGAAACGGGAATCGTGGTCCGGTATCCCAGCACGACCTGGCCGAGGGAGTCCCCCACCAGCACCGCGTCGATGGCCGAGCCGCTCAACAGCTCGGCAAACAGGAAATCGTAGCAGGTGAGCACGGCGATTCTCTCGCCTGCCCTTTTCATCGCGAGGAAGTCCCGTACCGTTACCGGCTTGCGAGCTCCCTGGTCTGTCGGCGAGCTGGACGTCGTTCCCCCTTTGTGGTCGTCTCGACCCGGTGCAACCGAATCCACGTGCCCTCCACCGTTTGTCCGCGGCGGCAGCGCTCCCGAATATACCCTCGGGTGAAGTCCGTCTCCAATCCCTTGCG
>JBDHIQ010000173.1:0-6907 GCA_039587395.1 Gemmatimonadota bacterium | reverse complement strand
GTATTCCTGGAGAACCTGCATGGCCTCGTCCGACACGCTCTTGAGCTCATCGTTCGTCCGTTCCGCCTCGCGCTTCAAGAAATGCTCGGCCAGCAACGGAGTATCATCGACACGCTCGCGCAGCGGGGGAAGTTCCACGGAGATGACGTTGAGGCGATAGTACAGGTCTCCCCGGAATCGGCCCTGCTCGATGTCTCTTTCCAGGTCGCGGTTCGTGGCGGCGATCAGGCGCACATCCACTGGAATGGACTTGGTGGACCCGACAGGGATCACTTCGCGCTGCTGCAGCACCCGCAGCAGCTTGACCTGGGTGGAGGGCGCCATCTCGCCCACTTCGTCCAGGAAGAAGCTCCCGGTGGATGCCGCGACGAACAGACCCTCCTTGTCTCGCACCGCTCCCGTGAACGACCCCTTCACGTGTCCGAACAGCTCGGACTCGAGCAGGCCCTCGGGGAGGGCCGCGCAGTTCAACGAGAGGAAGCGCTGGTCCGCCCGCTCCGAAAGCTCATGGATATACCGGGCGAACACCTCCTTGCCTGAACCGCTCTCACCGCGAATCAGGATGGTGGAGTCGCTGCTCGCGACGGATTCCGCCAGCTCCAGAGCCTGGCGGAAGTTGGCGCTGACCCCGATGGGGTGGATCAGCTCCTTCCGGTCCCGGGTCCGGATCTCCTTCTTGAGACGGACGTTTTCGCGCCTGGTTTTGCCGATGTCGAGCGAGGCGCGGAGGATGGCCAGCAGCTCCTCGTTCGAGAAGGGCTTCTGGATGTAGTGCGTGGCCCCCAAGTTCACCGCTTGGATCGCGGACTGTAGGGACGCCTGCGCAGTCATCAAAACGACCGGCATCGCCGGATCCTGCTCGCGGACTGCTTCGAGCACGTCGACACCGCTCACCTTGGGCATCCGGACATCGGTGAGAACCAGGTCGGGGCTGTCCTCCGAAAAACGGTCTATGGCCGCCTCGCCGGACAGGGCGGACACAACGTCAAACCCCTCCCGCTTCAGCAATACGGTCAGGGTCTCGATGATGCTCTGTTCGTCATCGACGACCAGGATTCGCGGCTCGTCACTCATCTCGATTCGGTCCTCGTGTCTCGGCCGGGGCCGTCCACCCCTGCTCTTCCATCTCCTGTCGCTCTCTCCAGTTCCGGCGCGGCAGGATCACCGCGAACGTGGCTCCCTGACCCTTCCTGGAGCTGACGAGGAGCGCTCCCCCGTGTGCCTGCACTGCCCGGTGCGCGATAGCCAGACCCATTCCGCTTCCGCCTTCGCGGCGCGTGTAGAACGGGTCAAAGATTCGCTCGATATCGTCGACGGCGATGCCCGGTCCGTCATCCATCACCCTGATCCTCACAGGCATTCCTGGAGCGAGCACTGACGGCATCACTCCGGGATGCAGCGAATCCGCGACGATCCGCACGGTCACACCCCCACCTCCCGCACCCACCTGCACGGCGTTGAGGATCAGATTCACGAGAGTGCGGTGAACAAGGTCCGGGTCTCCCCACAAGTCGTCAAGCGCGTCTCTCAGTTCCACCTCGAATGTGACGGACTCGTCGGCCTCGGGGCGTTGCTGAACCAGGGCAATGGCTTCCTCGATGACGCGCCCCACCTCGATCGGCTTGCGCTCCACCACATCGACCCGGGCGAAGTCGTTGAACTCGGCGAGCAGGCGGGACAGCCGATCGGTCTCGCGAACGATCAATCCGCCAAGCATGGCCCGGTCAGCCTTCCCTGTCGTCGGATCAGCCACTTGCTCCACGGCGCTCCGAATCGAGGCGAGCGGGTTCTTGATCTCGTGGGCCAGCGAGGCCGACAGCTCCGCCACCGCCTGCAGACGGCCTGCCCGCAGGTGAAGCTCCTCCAGGCGCCGGGCCAGGCGCATGTCCTGAATGACGAGCGTGACGAGCCGGTCTTCGCCCGGCCGGTCCAGCGGAGTGACGCTCACCGCCACCGGCCGGCTGGCTTCCTCGTCGTCCACGACAATCTCCACGTCCTGCTCGCGGACCGGTTCACCGGATTCGAGCGAGCGCCGGGTCGCCTCCTCGATGGCCGGACAGCGGTCGGCAAGCTCCGAAAGGAGCGGCTGCCCGATCCAGCTTTCCGCATCCAGGTCCAGGAGTATCTCGGCGGCGGGGTTCATGTACGCCATCGCGCCGTTCGCATCCAGGGTGACAACCCCGGAGCCTATGGTCCCCAGGATGTCCGACGTTCGGAGCTGCAACCGCTCGAGTGCATCTTCGACGGAGCTCAGCTTGTGACTCATCTGACGCAGGCGGCCGCCGATGATCCCGCTGACCAGGGACACGAGAGTGAAGATCACGATCTGCAGTAGAACGCCGATGTCCAGGAACTCCGGATAGGCGATGGATACGTCCAGCAGGTAGGCCACACCGCTCGTGAGCGCCACGATGACGGCGGACTGAAGAGGCAGTATCAGTGCGTACCCGGAAACGAGCGCAATGTAGAGGAGCGGGGGAAACACGCTTTCGCTGCCCCCGGTGATGTGCACGATTCCCGTGACGAGCAGGAGGTCGAACAGGGCCTGGGCGTAGAGGAATCCCGGGCCCACCGGCTGTTCTCTGTGATGGCTGATCCAGTAGGAGATCGGGGTGAGAATGCCTGTGGACGCCAGGGCGCTGATGGCAAAGGTCCGAATTGCCGGATCCAAAGCGCCGCCAACGCTCGATGGCCAGAGATCGCCGATCAGGACGGCGGCGCCATAGACTCCCAGGGCGACGATCAGCCGCCCGGCATAGATCCAGTACAGCACCCGGTTGGTGTCGAGCGCGGCGCCCGGGTTGCCGTGCTTAGGATCCCTAGTCTCGCTCACCGTGCCCCGCACTGTCATTCAGGTTCAGCCAATCCGGCGGCTCATCAAATGCCGTGACCTGGACGATCCGGGCGTCGCGGATTCCGGCCGTCAGAGAGTATGTCGCTTCCCCGTCAGGATCCGGCAAGGCTCTGCGGAACATCCGGTCCTCGGCACGCGGCACCTGATCCGGAGCGCAGGCCGGCCACAGCCCGAGCCTCTCCAGAGCCTCGCGAAGTGAAGGGTAGCCGTGGACGAAGCTGACCGTCCACGACGCGACACGCTCCCCTGACTCACCCTGTGCGTCGCCGGAGTCGGTTGCCGTGCATCGGATGCGGAGCGTGAGGCCCTGCCGGCGGTAGATGAGCCACCGCTCCCGACCGATCGGCCTGTCCACGTCGGGCGGTCCCAACCTCTCCCCCAATCCGTCGACCGTCAGGCCGAGAAGCCCTGTCAGGGTCGGCAGATGCGTCGTTCTTCCCCCGCTCACCCCGTTAGATACGGGGAGACCACGCAGCGGGCAACGCCCGGTCGCTACGAGACCGGCGTGATGCTCACCACGACCCGCCGGCTTCTGGGCCCGTCGAACTCGGTCAGGAACACGCCCTGCCAGCGCCCCAGCACGAGCCGTCCACCGTCAATCAACAGGGTGAGACCCGGCCCCATGAGGCTGGTCTTGATGTGGGAGTCTGAGTTGCCCTCCCGGTGCCTGAACGCCGGGCTTTGCGGGGCCTTCTCCTGCAGCCAGTCTTCGATGTCGCGCGCCACGTCGGGATCGGCACTCTCGTTCACCGTGAGACCGGCCGTCGTATGAAGGGACCACAGCACGCAGATCCCGGACTTCACGCCGGATCCCGCCACGACCCGACCCACCTGCGCCGTAATGTCCACCAGCTCTTCGCGCGTCGACGTGCGTACCTCCAGAGTGTCCATGTCTCTCACTTACGGGAGAATCGTGAACTCGACAGTGTCTGCGGCAACAGGCCGCAGCGGGAGGTGTTGCACATCGGCCAGAACGGCGATCACCCGATGCGGGCCTGGAGCGAGCCCGGTGAGGCGGTGCTCGGCCTGCCCGCCTCCCAGGTGGACAATGCCGTCTACATTGGCTGGAATCACGTCGCCGAGCGGAGTGAGGTCTCGATCTATGAACAGGTGGTGGTGTGCCGTGTTTTGACGACCATCGGCGACGGGGGCGATCTCTATGCCGCTGGCTTCCAGCACGACAATCACCTCGGAGCTGCTCACCTCGACGCCGTCCGCAGGCCGGGTGATCCGTACTGACGCGGCGTCGCCGCCGCCCGTGCAGGAGACCAGCGCAGCGGTGACAACGGCAACCCACATGGACCTGCCGGCCCGTTCCCAATTCGAAGTCAACATCAATACCACCTCCCTGGTTCTTCGCGATTCGCTCAGAACCACAGTACCATATCCGCCTGCACTATGCGCCCCGGCTCCGGCTCCGGTGCAGCAGTGTAAGGGTTTCTGGCATTCAGGTGCACACCTGATGCGCGAGAGCCCGCCGGATGGCGGGCTCTCGGTAGAAACGACGCGTGCGAGTGGGCTCTATGGCTCCTGCTGACCCTCTTGCGAGGCGCGGGGAGCCTCGCACGCGCCGAATTATCGGTTCGGTTCTGCTGTCTGTCCCTACTGGATGGCGTTCACCAGCTCGAAGATCGGCAAGTACATCGCGACGATCATCCCACCGACGACGCTTCCCAGAATCACGATCAGGGCCGGCTCGAGCACCTTGAGCAGGTTCTCCACCGCCACGTCCACCTCGCTGTCGTAGAAGTCGGCGATCTTGTTGAGCATCCCGTCCAGGTCCCCCGTCTCCTCACCCACGTTGATCATCTGGGTGACCATGGGCGGGAACACCTCCGTCTCCTTCAGCGGCTCTGCGATGGATTTCCCGCCGCTCTCCATGACGGCGTCATGAATGACCCGGTTGCCTGCTGTCCGGGCCGTGATCTCGAGGCCATCGAGAATCGTGACGCCGGAGCTGAGCATGGTGCTGAGCGTGCGGGTGAATCGGGCGATGGCCGCCTTGCGCACCAGGCTTCCGAGCACCGGCATCCGAAGCATGAAGCGGTCGAACGTCAGCCTGCCCGACGGGGTGGCGACCCAGCGGCGAAATAGCACGATCGCGAGGCCGCCAGACAACAGGATCACCCACCAGTAGCTCTGGAGAGCTGCCGATGCCCCGATAACGATCCGGGTAGGCAACGGAAGTTCCTGGTTGAAGCTGGCGAACATCGTCTCGAAAGTCGGAATGACGCCGTAACGGCTACGCCGAGCACGACGCCCGGGTAGATCATCGCGCCCTTGACCTTGCGGGCCAGGGCTTCGCTCTTCTCGAGAAACGTCGCGAGCCGCAGGAGGATCGTGTCCAGGATACCACCGGACTCACCTGCCGCCACCATGTTGACGTAGAGGCTGGAGAAGATCTTGGGGTGTGTCCGGAGCGAGTCCGCGAGCGTGTTGCCCGCTTCGACGTCGTAGAGTACCTCCTGCACCGACTTCTTGAGCAGCGGATTCTCTGTCTGCCGGGCCAGGATATCCAGCGCCTGCACCAGCGGAAGTCCCGCGTTGATCATCGTCGCGAACTGGCGAGTGAAGATCACTATGTCGCGGGTTTTCACCCGCTTCCGGTCCTTCAGCGACAGGTTCTTCGGCTTCTCGCGCACCGAAACCGGAATAAGCTTCTGCTTTCGCAGGTACGCGATGACGTGATCCTTGCTTGGCAGCTCGACCTCGGAGCGTCGAATCTCACCGGCCACCGTACGGGCGCTGTAGTTCCAAACGGGCATGGTTACTTCTCCGGTCCCTGTTTAGTGTGTCCCACTGTCACTAGCCGTCGGAGAGCACCCCGCGCTCTCCCGTCCAAGACCATCAAAACCGGCCGCCGGAATCCCAACGTCTGCCACCCTTCGACCGTCCGGCGGCCGGTCCTGGTAACCTGTAGTCCGCACAAGAGATCAGCTTGCCTGGGCTATGGGAGCTCCGATCATTCGCTGGAACTCAGCTTGATCGGAGGTCACCCGCATGCATTCATCGCGTGTTACCTGGCGCTGGACATATAGTTGATAGAGGGAGTCGTTCAGCGTCTGCATGCCGAACTTCTTCCCTGCCTGCATAGCAGAGTAAATCTGGTGGACTTTGTCCTCGCGGATCAGCGCTCGAATGGCCGGGGTGGCGATCAGAATCTCGGCCGCCATGATCCGACCGGTTCCGGAGGCCTTTGGAAGCAACGTCTGGGTTACCACCCCCTCGAGAACGAACGCCAGCTGGGCGCGCACCTGTTCCTGCTGGTGGGCAGGGAACACGTCGATGATCCGGTTGATGGACTCGGCCGCCGAGTTCGTGTGCAACGTCGCAAACGCCAGGTGGCCGGTCTCGGCGACCGTCAGCGCCGCCCCGATCGTCTCCAGATCTCGCATCTCACCGATGAGAATCACGTCGGGATCCTGCCGTAGCACGTGCTTGAGCGCGTTCGGAAAGCTCTTCGTGTCGCTGCCGACTTCCCGCTGGTTGATCATGCACTTCTTGTGGAAGTGAACGAACTCGATCGGGTCCTCGATTGTGATGATATGCGCCCGCCGCTCGTCGTTGATCTTGTCGATCATCGCCGCGAGCGTGGTCGACTTTCCCGAGCCGGTGGGTCCGGTCAGCAGGACCAGGCCGCGCGGCTTCTCTGCCAGTCTGGATACGATTGGCGGAAGGCCCAGCTCGGCGAAGCCCTTGATCTTGAACGGGATCTGACGTATCGCTGCGCCGATGCTGCCGCGCTGCTTGTAGAGGTTGGCCCGGAAGCGCGAGACGTTCTCGATGGCGAACGAGAAGTCGAGCTCGTCATCCTGCTCGAATCGCTTCTTCTGCTGCTCGGTCAGGACCGAGTAGGAGAGCGCCATGGTGTCCTTCGGCTTCAGGATTGTGTCGACCGAGCTGTCGACCAGACTCCCATCAACTCGGATCTTGGGCCTTTCGCCGACAGTCAGATGAAGATCCGACGCGTCCCGCTGAAGCATTTCCTCCAGAAGGACTCGCAAGCTCAGCGTTGTCTGCTGCTCCATTTCGATCCTCATCCGTTGTCGGTGG
>JBDHIQ010000172.1:0-4862 GCA_039587395.1 Gemmatimonadota bacterium | reverse complement strand
CGCATGGCGAGGATCGCGTCGGCCTGCGCCTCGGTAAGCTTGAATTCCGAGCGAAGCTTGTTGCGCGCGGCCGCAGGGTTGCGCGACGAGCGGATCAACTCGATCACTCGATCGATGTCCAGGAGCGCTTTGAGTAGTCCGTCCACGATATGCGCGCGCGCCTCGGATCGTCCGAGATCGTGCGCCGCCTGGCGCCGGATCACCTCGAGGCGGTGGCGGACGAAGCACTCAAGGGCTTCCTTGAGATCGACTTCCTCCGGCTTCCCGTTTACCAGCGCGAGCATGATCACGCCGTACGTGTACCGGAGCTGGGTCTTCTTGAAGAGAGTCTGGACCACCTTGACCGGGTCCGCATCGCGCTTGAGCTCAATCACCAGCCGCACGCCGTCCCGATCCGACTCATCGCGAAGTTCCGTGATCGCGTCGGTGCGTCCCGAACGGACCACCTTCGCAATCTGCTCGATGATCCGAGTCTTGTTGACCTGATACGGGAGCTCCGTGACGACAAGAGATTTCTTGCCGAATCTTCCTTCCTCCAGGTGCATCCGGGCCCGCATATCCACGAGCCCACGTCCGGTCCGATACGCTTTCTCGATGCCCGCACGGCCAAAGATGTATCCGCCGGTCGGGAAATCCGGCCCGCGAACGTACTGCATCAGCTCCTCGACCTCGCAATCCGGCCGGGCCACCAGGTGGTCGGCCGCCTGTAGCAGCTCGGCGAGGTTGTGCGGGGGAGTCTTGGTCGCCATGCCCACGGCAATCCCGTCGGCTCCGTTCAACAGCAAGTGGGGGAGTCTCGTCGGGAGGACCTCGGGCTCCTGAAGCCGCCCGTCGAAGTTGGGCCGCAGCTCCACGGTCTCCTTGTCTATCTCCGTGAGGAGCTCCATGGCCAACGGCGTGAGCCGAACCTCCGTGTACCGGTAGGCGGCGGCGCTGTCCCCATCGATGGAACCGAAGTTTCCCTGCCCGTCAATGAGCGGGTACCGGAGCGAGAAATCCTGGACCATGCGCACGATGGTGTCGTATACCGCGCTGTCTCCGTGCGGGTGATACTTGCCCAGCACATCGCCTACCACCGTCGCGCTCTTCTTGTGTGGTCGCCCCGGCACCAGACCGGCCTCGAGCATCGCGTAGAGGATGCGGCGGTGCACTGGTTTCAGACCGTCCCGGGCGTCCGGGAGGGCGCGCTGTACGATTACACTCATCGAATAGTCGATGAACGATTCGCGCATCTCCTCCTCGATGAAACGAAGCTTGATACGCTCTTTCTGGACCGACGGCTGCACCAATCCTTCTCCCTTCCCTGTCAACGACGCATTCGGATGTTTCGGCTCATCTTCGGTTCTGCCCGGCTAAGCTTAACGGCTCCGGATCCCCCGACAAGGGCTAGCCTGGGAATCCTGAAGACCGCCTTACCTGCTCGGCCTGCCAGAGGTGACGGCGCTCGTGTGCCGCCAGGAACTCGAACGCACGGCCCAGCGGGAGCCGCAGCAGCCGGGTGACAGGTGACTGAACGCGGACCCGCCGGAGATCGATGCCGTCCGACTCCGCGATCAGCCTGGTCAGCGCTCCATTGGCGGCTTCGTATGCTTCCAGGATCTGTCGTCTGGACCGTCCCTGCGGTGGGACGAATCTCGCCACCGTTGGCAGGCGGCGTCCCGGCGGCGGCTCCATGGTGCTCACCAGCCAGCCGCTGAACGCACTGTAGCGGAACGGACCGCTTGCCGTTGCGCCACGCTGACGCGCCTCGGCCAGAGTTGCCTCCACCTGGGGCACATACGCCTCCGCCGACATGGTCAGGTGGTCGACGCAGTGACCGATGGACCACCGGTCCGGGGAGGGCTGCCAGGCGAATTGGTCATCGGTCAGGCTGGCCGCCAGCTCCTGCACCTGTCGGAGAGTCTGCTCGAACTCGCGGTACCGGGCCGCCAGTTCCGGCTCGTTGATCGTGCTGAAGGGGTCACGGGTCATGGTACTGTGATCCTCCGCGTTGGTCTGGGGTACGCGTGCCAGCCAGTCGAGGGACACCGGCTGGCCGGCCAGCCGAAACCCAGAATAGCCGGGCCGGCAAGGCGGGACGAGTCGAAGATCTTTCAGCGGATGGAGTGGATACAGGATGCTGATCATCGCGATGCTGCTCTGGGTGGTCCTGATAGGCGCACGCGCGGGGGATCCGAACGAAGACTACTGGCAGCAACACGCGCACTACACCATCGAAGCCGTCCTGGACGAGACAACGGAATCCCTGCACGGGGCGGCGACCCTGCGCTACACGAACGCCTCGCCCGACGACCTGGACCGCCTCTTCTTTCACCTCCACCTCAACGCCTTCCGTCCGAACAGCGTCTGGGCGCGCAACGAGAGGCGCCGTCAGCTGGATTTCCAGAACTCGAGTGAGCCGGACTTCGGATACGAGCGGCTCCGGACGGTGCGCGTGGGAGATGCCGTCGTCGAGCCCCTGTACCCGCTCGCGCCGGACTCGACAGTCGTGGAGCTTCCGCTGGCCGAGGACGTGAAGTCCGGCCAATCCATCGAGTTGTATCTGGAGTGGGAAGCCCGGCCGTCCGTGCTCTGCCGCCGCCAGTGCCGCCGGGGCCGGAGCTTTGATTTCGCGCAGTGGTACCCCCGCATCGCCGTGTACGATAGGGACGGATGGCAGCCGCATCCGCTGTATCCGCAGGGAGAGTTCTACGGCGAGTTCGGCACCTACGACGTTACCCTGGATGTCGCGGCAGACCAGGTGATCGGAGCCACTGGAGCGCCTGTCTCGGGAGACCCGGGCTGGCGTCCCGCGCCCGGAAGCCCGCTGCGCGAGCCAGCATATCAACGGGACTGGTACGGATCCATCGACACCGGTGACTCCCCGGGCCTGCTCGACGACATGCCCACGGCAGGCCGCAAGCGGGTTCGTTTCGTCGCAGACAGCGTCCACCATTTCGCCTGGAGCACCAGCCCCGACTACATCTACGAAGGCGGCCGGCACGGCGATGTGGCGATCCACGTTCTGTACCGACCCGGAGACGAGGCGTGGGCCGATGGGACCGCCGTCCAGCGAACCATGAAGGCGCTCGGCTGGCTGGAGGGTGTATTCGGGCCGTATCCGTATCCCCAGCTCACCAACCTGCATCGTCTCGAGGGTGGAGGCACCGAATTCCCGATGGTCGTGATGAACGGCGGAGCCAGTCAGGGACTGATCGCGCACGAATCCGCCCATCAGTACGTCCACGGGATTCTGGCCAATAACGAGTGGAAAGAGGCGTGGCTGGACGAAGGGATGGCGAGCTTTCTCGATTCCTGGTTTGCGGAGGAGGCGTCGCCGGACCTGTGGCACGACGCCCGGCGGCGCGCAGCCGCGGTGGAGGCTCGCGGACCGGAGAGACCGGTGTCGAGCCTGGCGGAGGAGTTCTCCTCGTTCAACTGGTACAGCTATCTGGCCTACTCCCGCCCCGCCTTCATCCTGTACATGCTGCGCTCATATCTGGGAGATGAGACGTTCCGCGCCGTGATGCACCGGTACTTCGAGCGCCACCGGATGCAACATGTACGCGAAGAAGATCTGCGCACTGCGGTCAGCGAGGTGAGCGGTCAGAACCTGGACTGGTTCTTCGACCAGTGGTTTCACACGACGGCCACCCTGGACTATGCGGTCGGCCAGGTGACGTCGGGCCAGCGGTCCGATGGACGATGGGTCACGACGGTCCAGGTAGTCCGCTCGGGCGATGCATGGATGCCCGTTACGCTTCAGGTGGGCGACGTGCGGCAGACCCTGGAAGCGCGGGAACCGATCCAGGTCGTCGAAGTCATCACGGATCAATCGCCTGCGTTCGTGCACCTGGATCCGGACGGGGTCCTGCTGGATAGCGATCCGTCCAACGATCGACGCGACCTGTGATGCCGGCCGGCACAGATCCCGGGATCTAGCGGCAGAGCAGCGCGGCGGTGGCCTGTTGTGGCTCGGTGGGTGTGGCAGGTTCGGCCAGGATCACCCCGGACTCGCGCTGATCTTCCGGCAGGTGGATGAGCAGGGAGCCAAGCGGAGGATCCTCATCGGCCGGCTCGCAGAGCCCACTCGAGTCCACGGCAACGACGCTGCCCGCTTGCCAACGCCTGGCCAGCCACATTCCGTACTGGAGCCAGGCTCGTAGCGGATCCGCCTCTCCCGCCTCCACCAGCGGCTCGACTTCCTCCTTGTAGCGTGCGACGCCGGCCTGGTACACATCGGGTCCCTGCACCTTTAGGCGCAGGAGAAGCGCCCGATATCCAGGCTGGACGTCCCGCACCCCGTGGGCGCTGAGGGAGGCGCGATAGCGCTCGTCCGCCGATCCCACCGGTGTGCCTACTCGCCTGCGGCCATCGAGTCCAGGAACTCCTGGTTGTCGCCGGTTCGCTTTAGCCTCTCCAGCATGAACTGTACGGCCTCGGCCGGAGGCATATCGGACAGGAAATTCCTCAGCAGGTACATGCGGTTCAGCTCGACATCGCTGAGGAGGAGCTCTTCTTTTCTCGTGCTCGAGCGGGCCAGATCCAGCGCCGGATAGATGCGCTTGTCGGCAATCTGGCGGTCCAGAATCACCTCGCTGTTGCCGGTGCCCTTGAACTCCTCGAAGATCACTTCATCCATCCGGCTTCCCGTCTCGATCAGCGCCGTAGCGATGATGGTGAGACTGCCGCCCTCCTCGATGTTACGCGCCGCACCGAAGAACCGCTTAGGCTTGTGCAGCGCGTTGGCGTCCACACCGCCCGACAGAATCTTGCCGGAGTGGGGGACAGTCGTGTTGTAGGCCCGGGCAAGGCGAGTGATGGAGTCGAGGAGGATGACGACGTCCTTCTGGTACTCCACGAGCCGCTTGGCCTTTTCGAGC
>JBDHIQ010000171.1:0-4874 GCA_039587395.1 Gemmatimonadota bacterium | reverse complement strand
CAGCCTGTCTCCCGGTGGGGGCGGCGAACCGACCGGTGATCTGGGCGCCGCGATCGAGTCGACTTTCGGTTCGCTGGACGATCTCCGGAGCCAGCTGCACAGTGCCGCGATGACCCGATTCGGGAGCGGTTGGGGGTGGCTGGTTGCAGCGTCCGGCGGGCTGGCCGTCTACTCGACACCCAATCAGGACAGCCCGTACATGAGCGGCGACGTCCCTCTGCTGGGCGTCGATGTGTGGGAACACGCGTACTATTTGAAGTATCAGAACCGGCGCGCCGAGTACCTGGATGAGTGGTGGCGCATCGTGAACTGGGACGCAGTGGCCGGCCGGTACGCCGCCGCCTGCTGACCCGATCCGTTCGATGACGCAGGCGGGGCAGATGAACGCCGCCGACCCGCCGACACGAGCGAGACAGACGGAAAGATGAGCAAGACCACAAGAACGATCGGGATCCTGGTTGGCGGTGGCCCGGCGCCAGGTATCAACAGCGCGATCAGCGCGGCGGCCCTCAAGGGGTTGAATGAGGGGTGTGAGGTCATCGGGATCATGGATGGCTGGGAGAACCTGGTGGCCGGCCGGACGGATGCCACTGTGCGGCTGGATGTTGCGGATGTCTCGCGGATTCACCACCAGGGCGGCTCGGTGCTTCGTACCTCCAGGGCCAATCCTACGGCCAGTCCGGAGTCATTGGCTCGCACCGTGGAATCCCTCCGCCGGCTGGGGATCACGGACCTGGTCACGATAGGCGGTGACGACACGGCGTTCGGTGCACGAGAGGTAGCGATCGCGGCCGGTGGAGAGTTCCGGGTCGCACACGTCCCGAAGACCATCGACAACGACCTGCCGCTGCCGGGCGACCGGCCAACTTTCGGTTACTCCACGGCCCGCTACGTGGGCAGCCAGTTGGCCCTCAACCTGATGGAGGACTCGCGGACCACGAATCGGTGGTTCTTCGTAGTCGTGATGGGCCGTAAGGCCGGTCACCTGGCGCTCGGGATCGGCAAGGCAGCGGGCGCCACGCTCACGATCATCCCCGAGGAGTTCCGGGACGACCAGATCGATGTGTCCGACGTTTGCGACATCCTGGAAGGAGCCATCCTCAAGCGGCGCGCCATGGGTCGGCGCGATGGGTTGGCCGTGATTGCGGAAGGGATTGGAGAGAAGCTGGATCCGGAAGGTCTCTCGAGGCTGCCCGGCGTGGTGGTGGAGCACGATGAGTACGGGAACATTCGCCTGTCCGAGATTCCGCTGGAGACCATCCTGAAGCGAGAGATCCAGAGACGCTTTGCCGAGCGCGGTGAGAGAATCCCGATCGTGGATCTCACGCTGGGATACGAGTTGCGGTGCGCGCCGCCGGTGCCGTTCGACATTGACTACACGCGAACACTCGGGTATGCGGCGGTCCGGTTTCTACTCGAAGAGCCAAAAGACGAGAGCCTGGCGGTAGGCGGACTGGTCTGTCTGGGCCGCGCGGGACACCTGCGCGTGCTCCCGTTCGACGAGCTTCGCGATCCCGACACGGGACGGACGAAGGTCCGTCTCGTGGACGTAGGCTCGGAGAGCTATGAGGTGGCCCGGGAGTACATGATCCGGCTCGAGAAGAAAGATCTTGACGATCTGACGATGCTTGGGGTTATGGCTGACGCGGCGAACCTCACACCTCAGGATTTCCTGGCTCGCTTCGAGTCCTCCGTCGGCTCTCCGGTTCCGATAGGATAGACCATGACAGCCAGTCACTCTCCGGACGTTGACAGATTGTCACAGCTCTCCCAGGGTCTGCGCGCCGCCGCGGCGGCTCTTCCCCTGGATCACAAGGCGCTCGGGGAACGGATTGCCAGTCTCGCGGAGCGCTTGCAGGCGGCGGCAGGGAATCTATCGATCTCCGCGGCGGACCAGACAGCCGGGGCGGCGGTACGCGATGCGTTGGCCGACGTGGAGCGGCTGCACTTCGATCTAATCAAGCTAGAGGTGTATGGCGGAGAGCCGACCGGCCTCGGCATCGTATCCCGGGTGGATGGATTGGACGCGGCCATCGCCGCCCTCGAGGACGCGGCGGCCGCGCCCGGCTAGTGGCAGGAGCGGGCCCGTGTCGGGCAGCGGGCCGTGTAAGACCCGCGGCTCAGGTGCCCTCGGAGACCGCCCCCGAGAAGTGCAATCCTGCCTCATCCAGGCTCGCTCCCGTGAGAGCCAGCGCCATGACCTCGTCCAGTGTGTCTACCAGGTGGAACTCCACCTGGTCGCGTACCTGATCCGGTAACTCCTCCAGGTCTCCCTTGTTGTCGGCTGGAAGTATGATCCGGCCTATCCCGGCCCTGCATGCACCGAGGACCTTTTCCTTGACGCCGCCAATGGGGAGGACGCGACCCGTGAGCGTGATCTCTCCGGTCATGGCCACGTCGTGTCGCACGAGATGGTCTCCCAGCGCGCTCACCAGCGCGACGGCCATGGCGATGCCGGCCGAGGGCCCTTCCTTGGGAATGGCTCCAGCCGGCACGTGCACGTGGATCTCCTGATCGCGGATCCGCGCCTCGTCGATTGCCAGCCTCTGGTGGTGTTTCCGGGCGTACGTGAGGGCGGCCTGGGCACTCTCTTTCATGACTTCCCCAAGCTGACCCGTCAACATCAGGCCCTCTTTGCCTCCCATCACGCTGGTCTCGACCAGCATGATGTCCCCGCCGGCCGGCGTGAAGAACATCCCCGTCGCGACACCGACCGTATCCTCCTCCATCTTCTTCTCGGGATAGACCTTGGGCTGACCGAGCAGATCTCGCAGCTCGTCCGGACCGATCTCGACGCGCTCGGCATCTCCCGAGGCGATCTTCCGCGCCGATTTGCGCGCCAGCGAGCCCAGCTCGCGCTCCAGCGACCGCACGCCGGCCTCACGGGTGTAGGTGGCGATGATCTCGCGGATGGCGTCGTCAATCACCTCCAGCTGCCCTTCCTGGAGTCCGTTCTGATCGATCTGACGCGGCAGCAGAAACCGCCGGGCAATCTGCAGTTTTTCCTCTTCCGTGTAGCCACGGAACTCGATCGCCTCCATCCGGTCCCGCAGCGGGCCGGGGATCTGCGCGTACACGTTCGCTGTCGCGATGAACAGCACCTGCGAAAGATCAAACGGCACGCCCAGGTAGTGGTCGACGAACGAGTCGTTCTGCGCGGGATCCAGCACTTCCATCAGCGCAGCGGAAGGGTCGCCCTGGAACGAGACGCCCAGCTTGTCCACCTCATCCAGCAGGAACACCGGGTTCTTGGTACCCGCGCGCTTGAGACCCGAGATAATGCGGCCCGGAAGGGCTCCGACGTACGTCCGCCGGTGACCCCGAATGTCGGCTTCATCGCGCGCACCACCCAGCGACACGCGGACGTATTCGCGCCCCATCGCCTCGGCGATGGATCTGGCGATGGAGGTCTTGCCGACTCCCGGCGGCCCGATAAACAGAATCGTCGACCCCATGCGATCGTCATCATGGCCCGGTGACGATTTCGGGGCCGGCTCCTCCTCTTCCTCACCAGTGACGCCATCGCCGGCGTCGATGTCTGGTTCCTCGGCTCCGCCGGCGTCCGCGATCTCCATCGTTTCGGAGGTCTCCTCCGCTTCCGCCTGTTCCGCCGCGTCGGCCGTTTCTTCGGACTCCTTCTGCGCCTCCTGGAGCTTGCGGACCGCCAGGAAATCCAGAACGCGATCCTTGACGTCCTGCAGACCGTAGTGGTCCCGGTCCAGGACTTCCTCGCCACGCTTGAGGTCCAGGCGGTCGGGGGTCGTCTCGGACCACGGAAGGTCCGCTACCGTCTCGAGGTACGTGCGGACAACCTGCCCCTCGGCTGATTCGCGCGGAATCCGCTCCAACCTGCGAAGCTCGCGATCCACCTCCTGACGCGCCTCTTCGGGCAGGTCCAGGGCCTCGATGCGCTCCCGCAGCTCTTCGATCTCCTGCGAGTCCACGTCCTCGCCAAGTTCGCCCTGAATAGCCTTCATCTGTTCGCGGAGGTAGATCTCCCGCTGCCGCTCGCCCAGTTCCTCCTGCACCTTGCTGCGAATCTGCTCCTGCGCTTCCAGGAGGCCGATCTGTTTCTGCAGGTGGATCAGGAGTTTCCGCAGCCGGTCTTCGACGGACAGCGTCTCGAGCAGCTCCTGCTTCTCCTCCACGTCCAGTTCCGTGTAGAAGGCAACCAGATCTGCCAGCTCTCCAGCCGTCGTGACGCCACCCAGCAGGTGATCCACGATCTCCTTCGGCACTCCGCGCAGCCTGCTGACCTCCGCAGCGCGCTCGTGAACTTCCTTGTACAGTGCCGCGAACGCCGACTCGTTGGGGTCCAGCGGCGTCATGTCATCCATCTTCCGGCACACGACTTCGAGATGATCCTCTCGCTCCGTGTACTCCAGCGCCGCAGCCCTGGTAGATCCCTGGATGACCATCTGAACGCCCCCGGGGACCTTCTGCATCTGCGCGATCCGGCAGATCGTTCCCACGTTGTAGAGGGCTTCGGGGACCGGGTCGTCGGTTTCCGGGTCGATCTGCGCCACCGCGAAGACGATCTTGTCTCCAGCCAACGCCTCTTCGATGGCTCGTAGCGTCTTGTCTCGCCCTGCCGCGATAGGTGCTGCGACGGAGGGAAACACGACCGTTCCGCGGAGCGGGATTACGGGGAGCTTGCGCCGCACAGGACGGCTGGCGGCCGGATCGCCGTTCCCGCCCGCCCCGGCGTCCCCGTCGAGCCCGTCGTCGTAGATGTCGACGTCATCTCCGTCCGAATAAGCTGAGAGATCCCAGCCGCTGTCTTCCGTCATGTGGCCTCAGTTTGGTGTCGGTCAGTTCGGTGTTCGCTGGCCACGGTGCAGGTTCCGCGCCCGCGAGAACCGCCCGCCGGGCGC
>JBDHIQ010000170.1:0-4883 GCA_039587395.1 Gemmatimonadota bacterium | reverse complement strand
CGCATCCAGAGCGGCTCGCAGCGCCACCTTGACCGGCTCGCGCCCGTAGCGGGACTCCCAGCCTGCTACCTCCTGTTCCCGCAGCAGGCTGTCCATGGACGGCAGCCCTCGGCGCGGGTCGGGTGACCCGGGCCCCATCACGCCGGAGCTCTCCTGCGAGGCCGGGCAACGGCCCGCAGTCCGCTGTTCCTGGCGGTGTCACGCGCCGTCGAGTCCGGGACGACCCCGGCCGTGTCCTGCACCGTCCCGGCCGTGTCCTGCACCGCCCCTGCCGTGTCCTGCACCGCCCCCGCCGTGTCCTGCGCCGCCCCCGCCGTGTCCTGCGCCGCTCCCGTCGAGTCCTGTACGGCTCCCGTCGTGTCCTGCGCCGCCTCCTCTGCGGCGGGCTCCGGCGTGTACGCGAACGTCGTGTCCCCTCCACCGGACAGTTTCCGGACGTTCACGAACTGGCGCGCCTCGACCCGATACGTACCCTCCACCAGCGGCTCGGCCAGGATCACGGTCACGGTCTGGCTGGGCAGGTCCGCGCGTGGTTCCTGCCCGGGGCCTGCAACCGGAGGTGCGCCGGGCGGACCTTGCGGCGGCGCCAGTGGATCGGCAGGCCGAAGGTCGGCTTCGGCCTCGACGGGGACCGGTTCCGCGGCCGCCGCCATGGAGTCGCCGGCCGCCGGAGCCACATCGGCGTCCGCAATTGAATCTGCCGCAGCCTCCGGATCCACGTCGGCGCCCGCAATTGAGTCTGCTGCCGCCTCCGGATCCACATCGGCGCCCGCGACGGAGTCTTCCGCCGCCAGCGCCGCCAGCGCCGCCAGCACAGTCTCGGGCTCAGCGATGTGCACGGAGGCGACGTCGACAGCGACCCCGGTGGCACTGTCCGTCACGGTCACGCTGGCGTTCTCCTGAACGAACTGCACAAAATCGTCAAACCCGAGTCGGACCGTCATGCTGTCCACCGCCTCCGCCAGGAACAACACCGGGGGCGTCGAGTCCGGCTCCAGGATGGACAGGGAGAGCGTCTCCGTGCTGGTCTCGCCGGACAGCGAGAAGGCTACGCTATCGTGGGGTTCGAGCGTGTGATCGAGAGCGAAGTTGTTGTTCTGATCCACGAAGGCATATGCCCAGTAGTCCGCCGGCGGCACGGAGCGCAGGCGGAACTGCCCATCCTGATCCATCACGGCCGTATACGGCGTGGAGTCCTGGGGAAGCGCGAGGAACAGGACCCGACCGCGGGCCACCGGCCGGCCCGTGGTCCCGTCGGTGACGGTGCCCGTGACCAACGTCGAGGTGATGGGCGGCCCCGTGGAAAAGCAGTACTCCTCCTCCGTCTCGGTCCGGTTGTTGGCCAGGTCGGAGATGCCCGCCGGGATCTCGAAGCAATACACTGCGACTCGCCACGGATCGCGCGGCCGGATGCGTACCGTGGAGAAGCCGACCTGGACCTCGTAGCGACCCGCGGGCGAAGCGATGAGCTGCTGATTGAGGGTACGGCCCACGTTTACGGGCTCGTCAAACCTGATCTCTACCCGGTCGTCAAATCCCGGGATCACCGTGTCGGGCGCAGGCTTGATCTCGGCCACGACGGGTGGCCGGCTGTCCGGCATCATACCGGGCGGCGCGGCCTCGTTGGCGCAAGCGGTAGCATGGATGGCCAGGGCCGACACGAAGAGAAAGCCGAGTTCGCGCGTCTCCTGACGCCGGATCGGCTCCAGTCTCAGGTGCCTTCCCTGGTGAGGAACACGGCCCCGGCAGGGATCACGGCGCCGCGGATCCAAGCTCACTGCGCTTCCCGACCAGTCGATCTCGCTGCTCACCCAGGGACATGGCTTTTTCCCGCTCTCGCTCGACGATCTCCGCGGGTGCGCGCTCGAGAAACGACGGGTTCTCCAGCTTGGCCCAGGCGCCTCGCAGCAGCTTCTCGAGACGCTCGATCTCGGACTCCAGGCGCGCTCGCTCCTGGTCCAGGTCGATCACTCCGGTGAGCGGCAGGAACACCTCGGATCCGGAGCGCAGCACGGCATGTGCGCCCGGCTCGCCTGCGTCCTGAGGAGCGATGTCGCCCAGTTCCCCTATCCGCGCCAACCGGAAAGCGCCATCCTGTTCAGCCTGCAGCGCCAGGGCAAGTGAGTCCGACTGAATGCGCACGTGGACCGGAACCCGTGCGCCGGGATCGACGTTGTACTCGGACCGGAGATTCCTGACGACACCGACAAACTCCTGCAGCTCGGCCAGCGCGCCTTCCGCCTCCGGGTCCGACCATTCTCCTGTGGCGATGGGCCACGGGCCCATCACCAGCGTGGTCTCATCCGATTCGCCCGGGATCTTCCGAGCCAGCGTCTCGGTCAGGAAGGGCATGATAGGGTGCAACAGCCTCAGCCAGCCCCGGCTGACGAATGCAAGCGTTCCGGCCGCGGCGGCCCGGCTCGCCTCGCCCCTGCCTCCGTCCAGGCGTCCCTTCACGAGCTCGAGATACCAGTCGCAGTACTCATTCCATACGAAGCCCTGCAGCAGCTCCGCCGCCTCCTGGAATCGAAACTCTTCCAGAGCGGCCGTCACATCGCGCGTGGCGTGTTCCAGGCGACTCAGGATCCAACGATCCGACAACTCCAGCTGCTGGCCAGCCAGCGACCCCGTGTCCTGCTCGGTCAGGTATGGAAGGCTGAAGCGGGAGGCGTTCCAGATCTTGTTCGCGAAATTGCGCCCGACGCGAAAGGCGGAATCGAGATCCTCGTAATTGAGCTGAAGATCCGTCCCCAACGGAGCACCACGCATCAGCGTGAACCGCATGGCATCCGCCCCGAACAGCTCGACCACTTCCAGCGGATCGATCCCGTTCCCGAGCGACTTGGACATCCGTCGCCCCAGGTGGTCGCGCACCGTGCCATGGATGAGCACATCCGTGAACGGGAGATCACCCATGAACTCGTAGCCCGCCATCACCATGCGGGCGACCCAGAAGAAGAGGATTTCCGCTGCCGTCGAGAGCGTGCTGGTGGGATAGAAGGCGCGGAGGTCGGGCGTGTCGTCCGGCCACCCCAGCGTGCTGAACGGCCACAGCCAGGAGCTGAACCAGGTGTCCAGTACGTCCGGATCCTGAACCAGCGCGGCTCCGCAGCCGGGACATTCGTCAGGGTCTTCACGTGACACGACCATCTCCCCGCACGACTCGTCACGGCAGTACCAGACCGGGATCCTGTGACCCCACCAGAGCTGTCGGCTGATGCACCAGTCCCGGATGTTTTCCATCCAGTGCTCGTAGATCCGGCCGTAGCGCTCCGGGTGAAACCGCAGCTTCCCTTCCCGATACGCCCGGAGGGCCGGTTCGGCGAGCGGCTCCATGCGGACGAACCACTGCAAGCTGAGACGCGGTTCCACGACCGTGTCGCACCGGTAGCAGTGACCGACGGAGTGCATGTGCTTGTCGGTCCGGATCAGCGCACCCTCGCGCTCCAGGTCCTCGAGGACACGCCGCCGGGCCTCGAACCGGTCCATGCCGCGATAGGTCTCCGGAGCCTGATCGCTGATCCGGGCCTGGTCCGTCAGGATGTCCACCGCCGGCAGATCGTGACGTCCCGCAATCTCGAAATCGTTCGGATCGTGCGCCGGCGTGACCTTCACCACGCCGGAACCGAACTCGGGATCCACGTAGTGATCCGCCACGATGGGGAGATGCCTGCCCACCAGCGGGAGAACGGCCTCGCTGCCCACCAGCTCCGCGTAGCGCTCGTCGCCCGGGTGCACGGCCAGCGCCGTGTCGCCCAGCATCGTCTCCGGACGAGTCGTGGCCACTTCCACGAAGTGGTCGGCCCGGTCGGCCAGCGGGTAGCGGATGTGGTACAGCCCGCCCTCGTGCTCCCGGTGCTCGGACTCCTCGTTGGATAGCGCGGTAGCGCAGCGCGGGCACCAGTTGATGATGTAGCGGCCGCGATAGATCAGCCCCTTCTCATACAACCGGACAAACACCTCACGGACGGCGCGGGAAAGCCCCTCGTCCAGGGTGAAATGCGTCCGCTCCCAATCGCAGGAGCAGCCTATCGCCTTCAGCTGCTCGATGATCCTCCCGCCGTACTCATCGACCCACTCCCAGACCCGCTCCACGAATGCGTCGCGCCCCAGATCCATCCGGGTGAGGCCCGATTCGGAGATCTCTCTCTCCACCACGTTCTGCGTGGCGATCCCGGCATGATCGGTTCCGGGGACCCACAGAGCGTCATACCCCTGCATGCGCCGCCAGCGGATCAGTACATCCTGGAGCGTGTTGTTCAGGCCGTGCCCCATATGGAGCACGTTCGTCACGTTCGGTGGCGGGATGACGATGACGTAAGGGCTCTGGGCCGTCTCGGCCGTGGCTCGGAAGAACCCACGGTCTTCCCAGCTCCGGTACAGACCCCCTTCCACCTCCGTCGGGTCGTATTTGGTGTCGAGTTGTCGATCCACGGTCTTCGCTCGTCCCAGCCGCTGTCAGTCCCATGCCTGTGTCGCTCGAGGTCTCCGAGCGAATGAGTTTAGTCACCGCGTCCCTGTAGAGAAACCGGGCCGCTCACCCGCCTCCGCCGCCGCGCCGGCCAACCGAGGTGCTGTCGGCTTCCTCCTCCGCCGCGCGGCGCTCGAGCTCCTCCTCGGTACGCCTTCGCATCTCTTCCCCCCGCTCTTCCGCGACCTCCTCAAATTCGCGGCGTAGCTCCTGCCTCTGGATCTCGGCCAGATCTCTCAACGCTTGCTCGAACTCGCGCCTCTGGGGGCCGCTGGGGGCGAAGCCAAACGGGATCGGAATCGTGATCTTCCCGAGGTGCAGCCCTTCGTTCGAGACTCCCCAACGCTCGTCCCCTTCGCCCGCGGTCCAATCCATGGCTTTCTGCCGCTGCTCGGCATCCAGGGCCAGGCTG
>JBDHIQ010000023.1:0-41027 GCA_039587395.1 Gemmatimonadota bacterium | reverse complement strand
GCTTCGTAGGCGGCGAAACCGCTGGCGTACTGCTCGAACCGCGGGGTGCGGGCCAGCCGGACTGCCAGCCTGAGCGACTCCAGGAAGCTTTCTTCCCAATCAACTTCGCGTCCTGTACTGGTCGGGATGACCACTATGCACGGCCAGTTCGCGGCTGGGACGTAGTCCCCCTCCGGGTTGTCGTACGTCCGGCAAACGAACGCGCGGTCGTCATACCCGGTGATCATTCCCCAGTCCATGTCCGACCCCAGGCCGATGGCCACGGCCGGCTGTCCGTTCTCGACGGACTCCAGCACAGCGTCCAGAGAGGATCGGTACTGCTCCGGAGTCGCGTCCTCCGCCAGCGTGTGGTGGACGCTGGCTTCGTAGCCGAACGCTTCCAGCGCAGTCTGGCTCACGTCGAATCCCACGGTCGCGTCCGGAGCGCTGGGGCACCACCGCGGCCGCGCGATTTGCAGCCGAAACGCCGCGCCTGACACTCCCATCAATCGATCGTAAGAGACACGTTCCCCACGTGCCGCGAGCGACGCGCGCAACGAGCCGATGAACGTGTTCTCCTCGCCTTTGCCCCAACCGGCAAGTTCGTCGATGCCCGCGATCCAGGTCTTATCGTCCACCCGCCTGACTCTCGGCAACACCGGCGTCGCCGTGCTGTCTAAAGTGCTGAACATTGTCCAACTACCTCTGGCGCGTTCCACGTCGTCCCCCTCCCGGCTTCCCTGCGCTTCCTAGTCATTCGGCATCTCTATGTCGTCGCCCCAGATATGGCGGGCGAACCACTCCCAGTTGTGCCACACGGCGGCGAGTCTTTCCTTGGGCCGCGTAATTCCGTGGCCGAAGTTCTTGTAGACCACCAGCTTTGCCTCCACTCCTACGTCCTGGAGACCCTGGTAGAGCTCGTAGGCGTTGGGGATCGGCACCCGCTGATCGTTTTCGCCGTGCTGGATGAGAGTGGGTGTTTTCGCGTCCTTGATGTAGGTGATAGGGGATGTCACGGCGTAGATCTCGGGATCCTCCCACGGATCCGCGCCGAGGTAGTGGCGAGTGAACGGGTGGATGTCCGTGTTCACGTAGTAGGTCATCCAGTCCGAGATGCCCGCCCCCACGGAAATGGCCCGGTAGCGATCGCTGGTTGTCGTGAGGAACGCCGAGATGTAGCCACCCTGGCTCCAGCCCATCGCTCCGATGCTGTCCGGATGCGCGATGCCCTGGTCGATCAAATGCTGCACCCCGGACTCGACGTCCCAGGCATCGCCGACGCCCAGGTTGCGATAGTTGAGCCCCAGGAACTCGGCCCCGTAGCCGGTGGAGCCTCGGTAGTTGGGTTGAAACACCACGGCACCCTTCGCCAGCCACTGATTCACCGGGTAGACGTAGCTCTCCACCGGGACCGGATAGTCGATACCGCTCGGGCCGCCGTGAATGACCACCAGCAGCGGGTAGGCACGCGACGAGTCGAAACCCTCGGGCTTGAACAGCACGCCCTCGATCATGGTCCCGTCCTCGCTGGCCCACTCGATCACCTCGCGCGTCCCCAGCGGCCAGCCCTCCAGCTGGGCAGTCATATTCGTCACCGGCCGTGGATCCCATGCCGCTGTGGATGTGCGGTAGATCTCCGGCCGGGTGAGCGGCGTGGCGGCGGTCAGGGCCACCTGGCTTCCGTCCGCCGAGTAGTCCAGTCCGAAGATGTTGCGAGGCACATCGGCTACGAGCTCGATCGCGCCGGATTCCGGGTCCAGCGAGAACAGCTTCGTCTCCGTACGCTGCCAGGACGTGAACCGAATGCCCTGCGAGGGCCAGTTCACGTCACCAATGCTGTACTCCGCGGTCTGCGGGAGCGCGATGATCTCGCGACTGGTCGGCGATACCAGGGCCATCTGCCCCGGCGTGTAGTAGCGGGGATCCTCAGCGTCCGTGCGGAACAGGATCCAGCTTCCGTCCGGGGACCAGACCGCGCCGCCATCGTACCCGTCCCGGCTGACCAGCGGTGTCAGCTCTCCGCTCGCCACGTCCAGCAACGACAGGTCCGTCTTCGAGAACGAGTTGATCAGCGGGTCGGGACGGTGATCCACGGCTATCGTGGCGCCGTCCGGCGACCAGGCGTAGCCGCCCACGGTGAACTCGTCTCCGCCCGTCAGGCGGCGAAGCGCGGCAGGCTCCCCTTCGTCCATCGAGCCTTTTTCGCTCTCGGTTCCGTTCCCTGCGTCGTCTTCGTCTTCTGCGTCTTTGTCCTCCGCGGGACGTGTGGCTCCCTCGTCACTCGCCAGCGCTGCCTTCACGTCCAGCAGCCACAGGTGGGTCAGCCGGTACTCGGCATCCTCCACCTCCCACGCGCCGTAAGTCTCGTCGCGGGTCTTTCGGTCCTGATCCTCCGGCTCGGTGAGCGTGATGGCCATATGGTGACCGTCGGGTGACCACTCGTAGCCGCCCACGCCACCATCCACGGCCGTCAGCTTCACGGCCTCACCGCCGTGGGGGGAGATCACGTAGATCTGTCGGCCGCCATCCCGGCTGGCCGCAAACGCGATCCACTCGCCGTCCGGCGACCACTCCGGGCCAGTGCTGCTCCCTTCGGCGGTGCGTGTGAGCTGGAACGGCGTCTCGCCATCGCGCGCCAGCCAGATCTCCGTGTCGTACCGGTTGTCCTCCCAATCGGTGGAAGAGACGGTATACGCGATCATCGAACCTTCCGGCGAGATGGACGGTCCGCCCACGCTCTTCAGGCTCAGCACGTCGCGGAATGAAGGGCCGTCAGGCAGGTCCTGCGCAACCGCGTCGTGGGCGCCGATGGCCAGTGCGCCGGCCATGGCCATGCTCAACACGAGCGCTCGCGAGCGCTCCTTCGGGCGTCTCATTCGCCAAGTCTCCCCCTGTGAATCGAGCTGATCCGTGCCGGCGGCCGGTATGCAACAGAGTCGTCGCAATGCTCTGACACGAACGACTCGTCGTCTCTGAGTCAACCTCGCCGCTGCGTGTATCGCGACATAGGACGACCGGGTGGGCCAACAGGTCACACCTCCCACAAGGCCGATGACTCAGCGGTCGCCAGATGCAGAACGGGGCCGCCACATGGACGGCCCCGCCGTGCTTCGAACTAGCTACCGGCTTGTCAAATCCGGTCGCCGGTGGCCGAATCAGGCCGCAGCTTCTACTGCCACCGGTTCCGGGTCTCCGCCGTGGGGAATCCCGAAGAAGATCGTATACAGGACCGGTACGAACACCAGGGTCAGGACGGTCGCTACGGCCAGTCCGGCCATGATCGTGACCGCCATCGCGACGAAGAATGCGTCCGGCAGCAGCGGGATCATTCCCAGAATCGTCGTCGCCGCCGCCATCGACACGGGCCGCATCCGGCTGACTCCCGAGTCCAACACGGCCTCGAACCGGTTCTTGCCCGATCGGATCTGGTGGTTGATCTCCTCGATGAGCACGATCGCGTTCTTGATCAGCATCCCCGACAGGCTGAGGAAGCCGAGCAGCGCCATGAAGCCGAACGGCTGTCCGGTCAGCAACAGGCCCCATGCCACGCCGATCAGCGCCAGCGGCACCGTGAGGAAGATGATCAGTGGGGTTTTGATCGCATTGAACAGGAAGATCACGATCAGCACCATCATGCCGAAGAAGATCGGGATCGATGCGGCCAGGGACGCCTGGGCCCGCGAGGAGTCCTCGGCCTCGCCACCCCACGCGATATGGTATCCCGGCTGACCCAGCAGCGGAATCTGATCCATATCGATGATCGGGATCGTACCGGCGTTGAATCCGGCGAACATCGCCTCCTCGGATTCGTAGGTTCGGCCAAAGTAGGCGCCCAGGTCCACTCGGAGTGCCCGCTCGATGCGCGGCTTGGCGCGGGCGAGCAGCTCACTGGAAAGCTCGCCCAACGCGTCGGCGTGCAGGCGGACCGTGGTCGTCCGGTTCCAGCGAAACCGTGTTGCGTCTTCGAACTCGGTGGCGAATCCGGTCAGCACCTGCCGCATCGGCACGTTCTGGTTCGCGGCCGGGCTCCAGATTTGCAGATCCCGGATGTTGTCGATGTTCTCGCGCTCGAACTCGGGGGCCCGGGCCACGATGGGGATCAGTTCATCGCGTTCCCGGTACACGCCCGTCTGTTTCCCGGAGAACGCCGCCCGCAGCTGCTCCGCCACGTCCGGGCGCTCGATCCCCAGCTGTCGCGCCTGGGCGTCGGCCATCAGGGGACGGACCACCTTCACCGGCTCCCGCCATTCGTCGCGAACCGCGCGTGCTCCCTCCTCGCGCAGGATCTGCTTGGCTGTCTCCGCCATCCGCCGCAGCTCGGCGCCATCGGGGCCGCCGATCCGCAGCTGAATCCGGCCTCCTTCGCCCGGTCCGAGCAGGAACGTGCGCACGTTGACGATCGCGTCCGGGAGGACTTCTTCCAGGCCCCGTTGCACGGGTTCAATCATCGCCGGAATGGTCGAGTTGTCCGGCACGTCGGCGAAGATCACTCCGAACGACGAGCTGCCGGGATTCGGCGTATACGTCAGCAGGAAGCGGAGATCTCCGCCCCCGATGGCGGTGCTTACGTTGGTCACGTTGTCGAACCCAGCCAGATACTCCTCGGCCTTGGCCAGTTCCGCCTCTGTGTCCCGGATGTGCGTGCCCTCCGGGAGCCAGATCTCCACGAAGATCTGGGGTCGCGTCGAATTTGGGAAGAACATCTGGCTCACGTACCCGAACGCCCACAGCGACGCGAGGAAGATCGCGACCACCACGCCTACCGTGGCCCACCGCTGCTTGATGCACATCGAGAGGAACTTCTTGTACCCCTGGTAGACCCTCCCGGCATACGGATCGTCCGACTTGCCCTCCTTCTTCTTCTTGACCTTCAGGAAGACCTTGCCCATGAGGGGGGTGGTGGTGACCGCGGTCACCCAGCTCAGGCTGAGCGAGATCAGGATCACCGTGTAGAGGGAGCGCGTGAACTCACCGGTGGCGTCCTGCGATGTCCCGATGGCGGCGAACGCCAGGATCGCGACGGCGGTGGCGCCCAGCAGGGGCGTGGCGTTCTGGCTCACCACCTCGGAGGCCGCCTTGATCCGGTCCATCCCCGCTTCGATCCGCACTTGCATACCGTCGATCACCACGATCGCGTTGTCCACCAGCATGCCGAGTGCGATGATGAGCGCCCCCAGGGAGATCCGTTCCAGCAACACCCCCTGCATGGCCATGAAGATGAACGTGCCGGAGATAGTCAGCAGGAGAATGGCGCCGATGATGGAGGCGCTGCGGAACCCCATGAAGATCATCAACACGACGATTACGATGGCCACGGCCTGGAGCAGGCTGACCAGGAAGCCGTTGATCGCGGTCGTCACGGCGTCGGACTGCATGGAGATCGCGTTGAGCTCCATACCGACGGGTGTCTGCGACTGGAGGTCGTCGAGCCGAACATTGAGCGCTTCCCCCATCGTGACCACGTTTCCACCGGACACGGTGGAGATTCCGATTCCGATGGCCGGCGCACCGTCATAGCGAAGGATTTGGGTGGGCGGATCCTCGTAGCCGCGCCGAATGGTGGCCACATCGCGCAGGAAGACCAGCTCCCCCGTCCCCCCTCGACTGGTGATCAGGAGGTCGCCGAATTCCTCCTCCGACATGAACTCGCCCGTGGGGTTGATCGCCAGGAACTCGGTACCGAGCTTCAGGCGTCCCGCGTCGGCCGGCAGGTTCTTGGCAGCCAGCGCGGAGTAGATGTCCTGCTGGGAGATCCCGAGTGCCGCCATCCTGGCACGCGACATTTCCACATACACGGTCTCGGCGTGGTTTCCCCATAGCGAGACCTTTTTCACATCCTGCACGAGCAGCAGCTCCCGTCGAAGCAGCTTCGCATACTCGTACAGCTGGGCCATGGTGTAGCCCTCGCCCGTCAGCGCCAGGTACACGCCGAACACGTCGCCGAAGTCATCGTTGACGAGAGACGGTCCTGCCCCGGGTGGGAGCCGCCTCTGGTAGTCGTTTACCTTGCGGCGCAGCTCATCCCAGACCTGGGGCAGTGCCGCGGCATCGTACTGGTCCTTGATGGTTGCCTTGATGCTGGACATGCCACGGGTGGAGGTGGACTGCACCCGCTTCAGCTGGCCCAGTTCCTGGACCGCCCGCTCGATGACGTCCGAGACCTCTTTCTCCACCTCCTCCGCCGAGGCCCCCGGGTAGGGCGTGATGATCACGGCATCTTTGATCGTGAACTCGGGGTCTTCCAGCCTGGGCAGGCCGTTGAACGCGATGACACCCACGACGAGGAGTACCAGGGTGAGCGTCCAGGTGATGACGCTCTTCTTGATGGCGAATTCGGCAATATTCATCGGGGCATCACCGCTCCATCAGTCGAATCGGGAAGCCTTCGCGCAGCTGGCCGACTCCTGCGGTAACGACCCTCTCTCCAGGCGAAAGGCCCTCCAGGATGATGATCTCGTCGGTTCCGGTCACCGGGCCCACGCGCACGGTCCGGCGCGTCACCGTCATCGCCTCCTCATCCACCACCCACACGTGCGAGTTCTCATCGGGATCCGCGAACACCGAGGTGGCAGGAACCGTGATCGGGATGTCCCCCGCCTCGTCGGAGGTGACCACGTTCGACACCACGACCGTGCCCGTCATGCCGGGGAGAACGTTGATCTCTTCCGGCTGGGGCAGGGAAACCGTCACGGCGAACGTCTGGGTGTTGGGGTCGGCGTTGACCGCGAACTCCTTCACCTCGGCCGCGTAGCTCCGGTCGCGCAGCGCGTCGAAGGTGACGGCGACAGTCGGGTCGCCCGCCTCCCGGACACCGGCCATGATCCCCTCGGGCACGGCGATCACCACCTCAACCTGGCTGAAGTCGTGCAGGCTCATGACCAGCTGTCGGGCCTGTACGTCCTCGAAGTTCTCCACGTATCGCCGCCCGACCTGGCCGGCGAACGGCGCTAGGAGCTGCGTGTCCCGGAGGTTGGCCAGTGCCTGGTCGTACCGGGCTCGTGCCACGTCGCGCATGGCGAGGCGCACTTCGAGATCCGCCAGGGGGACGGCTTCGCGCTCGTACAGCCGCTTGAACCGCTCCGCATCCGCCACGGCCTGCTGAAACGAGGCCCGCGCTTCGGTGGCGGCGATTTCGTAGTCACGCGGGTCGATGCGGGCCAGGAGCTGCCCGGCGGTCACCATCATCCCCTCCTCGGCCGGGAGCGCGACGAGCGGCCCCGACACCCGGAAAGAAAGCTCGGCGCGATCCGCCGCCTGTACGGTCCCGGGGAACGTCAGACGCCCCGAGAAGCTCTGGCCCACCACCATCGAGCTGACGGGCCGGGCCACCGCTGCGGCCTCGACCTCCGGTTCCCCACCGCAGCCGACCGTTCCGGCTGCTGCGATCCCCAGAATCGCGAGCGCGGCTGCCCCGCGCGGCTCACTCCTGAATAGCATCCTGGATCCTCCGCAAAAGTGCATCCCGCTCTTCCTGCGTGTGCTCGTACTCGAACCAGCCGATGGATCGCTGGAAGGCGAGAAAATCGATCAGGAAGACGTAGATGGCCGCGATGGCGTTCTGGTCCGCGGCGAAGCTGACGGTCTGGGCCTCCAACAGGTCGGTAACGTTGACCAGGCCCTGCGCATACTTGTCCTGCACCAGCTCGAAGTTGCGGCGTGCGTTTTCCGCCGCGATCTGGGCGAAGCGAATGGACGGGAACGAGGACTCGATGCGGCTCACGGCTGTCCGGGTCCGGCGCTCCACCAGGTCCCGCGTGAGACGGTCGATCTCGAACAGTCTCTGCAGCTCTTCGGAGGTGCGGCTTACCTCGAAGGAGCGCGCCGCGCCCTGGAACAGCGGATAGCTGGCACCCAGCTGAAACGTTGGAATGCTGCGATCGACCCCTTCCAGCTCGGGCTCGCGATCAATGTGGTAGTCCCAGTCGAGCCCGGCGAAGAACGAGGGCAGGAACCAGCGTCGCTTCCGCTCGCCCAGCTGGATCTCCTGGGCCTCGATGCTCCTCGAGATTGACTGCATTTCCGGGGCACTCTCGAACGCGAACATCACGGAGAACTCCCGGAGTCGTTCGAAGTTGTCGATGTTCGTGATGAGACTCGGGAGCCGGCCATCCAACAGCGGGAATACCTCTGGATCGACTTCGATCTCCTCGGTGTCCCAGCGCGTGTCCTGCTCCACTCCCAGCAACTGGTTGAGCGCCACCCGTTCCGTGTCGATGGTCGCCAGCCGGTCGTACAGATCCGCTCTACGGTTCGCCACCTCCGCCTCCCAGCGGAAGACTTCGTCGCGGCCGGAGTAGCCTACGTCCGCCCGAAACTTCGCGAGCTCCAGGTTCTCCTCGGTCAGACGGAGGTTGGAGAGCTCGATCTGGTAGAGCAGCCGCGCCAGGCCGAGTCGCAGGAATGCCACGCCGGCCGATTCGAGCACGTCCAGCCGCGTGGTCTCGTAGTCGTACTGTCGGGCCTCGTACAGGCGGCCCGCCGACCGGTATTGGCTGACCGTCGCATCGTCGTAGATCATCTGGCGCGCCTGCACCCCGGTCTTGAACAGCCGGTCGGGGATCACTGCCTCCAGTCCCGCGGGGCTTAGCCAGTTCGCGTCCAGGGTGGCGTTGATCTGCGGCAGCATGGGGCTGAGCGAAAGTTGCCGCTCGCGGCGCGAAATCTCCACGTCCCGTCCGGAGATCGCGACATCCGGGTTTCCCTGCTCCGCGAGCCGGAGGGCCTCCACGAGGCTGAGCGGCTCCTCTCCCAGCGCGAGGGCGGACGCGTTCCGGATGGTGGCGTACGCCAGCGTGATCAGGCTCGGACGGTAGCCGATCGCGGCGCCGACTCTCCCCTCGATCACGAGCTCCGGATCCGCGGAGATCAGAACCGGAAGGTCGTTGACATCAGTCCCGCGCAGCATCTCACTCAGGTTGAGGGCGGTACGGCGGCTCACGAGCATGGCCGTCTCCGGTGTCCGTGCCGCCAGCATGCCGATCTCGAGGTCCTCGTGACCCACCAGGCTGAAGCTGGTGATGCCGCGCTCGGTCAGGCCACGGATGAACTCCCTCCGCTGGAGCGGCGAAAACCGCGGCGTCTCCGCGACCAGGACGGCCCCGACATCCGGAGAGATTCGCGACAGGGACTCCGTCACATCGGCGCTCAGCGGCAGGAGGTCCAGGCCGAGACCGGTTGTGGCCTCCAGGGCGGCTTCTTCCTCGTCGATCCGGGCCAGCTGCGCCAGGTGCTCCGCGGGCAGCGCGACGGTGTAGCGGCCGCGATCCACCATCTCCGTGAGGGCGCTCAGGTCTGCCTCTACCCGGTTGGCCAGAAGGACGAACGTGAGACCTTTCTTCAGAGAGCGGTCGCCGTCCAGGTCCGCGATCTTGAACAGGTCGATGCTCTGCCGGAAAGCGCTCACCACCGGCTTGGTGAGCTCCATTCTCGTGGCCGCCTGGGTGATCAGCACTCCCGTGGTGAGCACGAAGTCCACCTCGGGATCATCCAGGGCCGCCTGGAGCGCCGCCTGCATGCGGTCCGCCTGCCAGCCGGCATTGAACTCAGGAGGCGATTTGAACGTCAGCTCGATCTGCCGGCCGGCGTTCAGCTCTTCCAGCTCTTGTTGGATGAGTAGCTCGAGCGTGTCACCGGGGGATGGGCCATCGCGCACGATCGCGATCGTAGCGCTCAGGCCGACACCCCGGTCGAGCGTGGGCTCCTGGGCCGCGGCTGTAATCGGCCAACTCATCGCCCCCAGAAACAAGGTTGCGGCAAGCCCGCCGGTCAGGACACTGGGATTCACTCGCATGCTGTGCACCTGCTTGTGCGCTTCCGCGTGATGGCTGGGGATCCTGTCGGAGGTTTCCTCGGAAACTATGGGCGTGGCGCTATCATGGCACGCCCGCTTCAGCGATCGGTGCAAGCGCCCCCCCGACTGCGCTCTCTCATCGTCTTCGCGTCTCAAGCACGGCCCATGCCAGATTCTCCGCGCCTGTTACCCGGGCTCGTAACTCATGCTCACCAAAAAATCTTGAAGTTGTGCAACGTGTGCTTGTGCAGCGTGTCCTGCGGCACACAGGGGCGGATACGTGCCCCTGCCCTCAAGGACCTGGGGACGCTTTCCGCCCCTTGTCTCGTTGCTCTCCGGGTCTCGCGAGACAACGTTGCGAAGCCACCCAGAACCCGAGGTCGTGATATGAGCTGGACCGAACGGATCCGAATCGTGGCGAGGACAGCACCGGCGGGGGCCGTGCTCCTCGCATTCGCCGCATGCACCGTGGGACCCGACTACGAGCCACCGGAGATCGAGGTCCCGGACTACTGGCGCGCTGCCGTCGAGGAGGAAATGGCCGTCGATAAGACAGCGCTCGAGACCTGGTGGACTGCTCTCAATGATCCGGTGCTGACCGACCTGATTCGACGCGCCGAGCTGTCCAGCCTGGATCTCGCGGCAGCCGTCGCGAGGATTCAGGAAGCGCGGGCGCTCCGAGGCGTCGCCAAGGGCGGGTACTGGCCGGACATCGTGCTCCAGGGAGCGTTCAGCCGCACCAAGATTTCCGAGAATGGGGTGCAGGGGCAGGCCATCGGGACCGACGGAGATGTCGATGGCGGCGAAGGCGAGGAGGGCGACTCCGGCATCGCACCCGTCAACGATTGGATCTTCGGCCTCGATTTCGCGTGGGAGATAGACCTGTTCGGGCGCGTGCGCCGCACGGTAGAAGCGGCCACTGCGAACCTGCAGGCGTCCATCGAGGACTACCGGGATGTCCTGGTCACCCTCTATGCGGAGGTGGGCGCGGCCTACATCGACGTGCGTGCGTTCCAGGAGCGGATTCGCTACGCCCGCGACAACGCGGAGTCGCAGAACCAGAGCGTTCAGCTAACGCAGGACCGGTTTCGCGCGGGGTTGACCTCCGGCCTCGACGTGGCACAGGCAGAGTCCAACCTGGCCTCCACCGAGTCCACCATCCCGACGCTGAAGATCGGCCTCGAGGCCTCTCTCAACCGACTGGCCGTGCTGCTTGGCGAACCGCCGGGGGCTGTAGACGAAGAGCTCTCGGATCCGCTCGGCGTCCCGCAGGCGAGCGAGACCATCATGAGCGGCGTTCCCGCGGACCTACTTCGACGGCGGCCGGACATCCGACGCGCCGAGCGGCTCCTGGCCTCCCAGACGGCCCGGATCGGCATAGCCACGGCGGACCTCTACCCTAGCTTCTCGCTAACCGGATACGTGGAGCTGGAGGCCATCGACTTCGCCGATTTGGGTGATACCGGAAGTTTCGGTTGGGGCATCATCCCCGGTTTTCGCTGGAATATCTTCGCGGGTGGCAAGATTAGGAACCGGATCCGTGCCGAGGAGGCGCGCACGGAGCAGGCGCTCGTGTTCTACGAGCAGTCCATTCTGCTCGCGCTGGAGGAAGTGGAGAACGCCCTGGTGGCTTATGAGCAGGAGCGGCTGCGACGGGATCGGCTGACCGCTGCTGTGGATGCCTCC
Organism: Gemmatimonadota bacterium; assembly: GCA_039587395.1. GTDB lineage: Bacteria > Gemmatimonadota > Gemmatimonadetes > Palauibacterales > Palauibacteraceae > JBDHIQ01. The sequence goes on along the minus strand of JBDHIQ010000023.1, from coordinate 29,572 downwards.
CGGCGAGCGGTCGAGCTGGTCCACACGCAGTACATCTCCGGTCTCACCAATTTCCAAAACTACCTGGATTCCCAGCGCTCGCTGTTCGATCTGCAGGATCAGCTGGCGGATAGCGAGGGCCAGGTCGTGAAGAATCTCGTCAACCTGAACAAGGCCCTCGGCGGTGGATGGTCGCCGGCCGAGGCGGATGCGCTCGCCATGCAGATGCCTGCGGGACAACCAGACTCGGAGAATGGAGGCTCGCGATGAGCCCGGCCACCAAGACCACGGTCAGGAGTTGCGCACTTCTGCCGATCGTCCTCGCCATGGCATGCGGAGGCGGAGAGTCCGCGGTGCCACCGCCTCCCGAAGTCACTGTGGCGCAGCCGATCAAGCGACAGATCCGACCCTACACGGACTTCACGGGAACCACGCGAGCCGTCGAGTCGGCGAAGATCCAGGCTCGGGTATCCGGTGTGCTGGAGCGACAGCTGTTCAGCGCCTCGGACGTGGTCCAGGCGGGACAGGTGCTGTTCATCATCGAGCAGGCCGAGTACGCAGCTGTCAGAGATGAGGCGCTGGCGATGCTTCAGGCAGCGGTGGCGGATTCCGCGCTCAAGGAATCCGACCTGGAGCGCATTCAGATCGCCATCGAAACCAACGCCGTGAGCCGGCAGGACCTGGACCGGGCGCAGGCCCAACGCGATGCCGCGGTGGCGGCCGTGATCGGAGCCCGAGCACGCCTCGCGCGAGCGCAATTGGACTTCGACTACACGGAGGTACGGTCTCCCATCACCGGCCAAGTGGGACGGAGACTGGTGGATCCCGGCAACCTGGTGGGCCAGGGAGAAGCCACGGTGCTCACCACCGTGAACCAGCTGCAGCCCATCCACGTGTACTTCGATGCTCCGGAGTGGGTGGTTCTGAGGATTATCCGGGCGATGCAGGAGCAGGGTCAGAGAGAAACAGGTCGTCCCGGAGAGACTATCGGCGATCAGCCTGGCGTGGTCCGGGTGCTGGTGGGCACGGCGGCCGACGGAGCCGAGTTCCCGTTCGACGGCATCATCGACTTCATCGGCAATACCGTCGATCCCGGGACCGGGACCATCGAGCTCCGGGCCATCTTCAACAACGAGGACTTCGGGCTCTTTCCGGGCCTGTTCGTACGGGTTCGCGTGATGTCGTCGGACACCGAAGACGCCCTGCTCGTCCAGGAGACGGCCGTGGGCACTGACCTCGGCGGCAAGTACCTCTACCTGGTCGGCGAGGATAAGGTGGTGCAGCAGCGCTACGTGCAGCTGGGCCAGGTCCAGCCGGACGGCACCGTCTCCGTGGAAGGTGGATTGGACGGGGACGAGACCTACATCGTCAACGGACTGTTGCGGGCCCGGCCGGGCTTCCCGGTGACGCCGCGCACCGAACAGGAGATGGCCCAGCGACAGGCGGAGATGCGCTCGGGCGCGGGGTCCGGCGACGGCTCCGATGACAGCTCGGACGAGCAGGAGTAGGCCATGTTCAGCCGCTTCTTCATCTACCGCCCGGTCTTCGCACTGGTCATCTCGATCGTCATCGTCATCCTCGGCGTGATCTCCATCCCGACGCTCCCCGTCGAGTCCATGCCGGATATCACGCCGCCGACCGTACAGGTGAGCACCACCTTCCCGGGCGCCAACGCCGAGGTTGTCACGCAGACGGTCACCACGCCGATCGAGCAGCAGGTAAACGGCGTGGAGAACATGATCTACATGCAGTCCAAGAGCACCTCGGTGGGCAAGATGGATCTCACCGTGACGTTCGAAATCGGGACGGATCCGGACATGGCCGCGGTGCTCACCCAGAACCGGGTTTCCATCGCCGAGCCGTTGCTGCCCGAGGACGTGAAACGGCAGGGAGTGAAGACGGAGAAACAGTCCACGCAGCTCACCCTGATGGTAAACCTGATCTCGCCGGACGGCCGCTACGACGACGTTTTCATCTCCAACTATGCCACCACGCAGGTCAACGACGTGCTGGCCCGCGTTCCCGGCGTCGGCAAGGTCCAGGGGATGGGCGCGAAGGACTTCGGGATGCGGATCTGGATCGACCCCGGGAAGTTAAGGGCACACCACGGACGAGGTAGTGGGTGCGCTGCGTGAGCAGAACGTCCAGGTCGCCGCGGGGAAGATCGGTCAGCCACCCAACCCGGCCGGCCTGAACTTCGAGTACGCCATCACGACGCTGGGGCGGCTGGAGACCGTCGAGCAATTCGAGAACATCATCATCAAGACGGGTGAGTCAGGCGAAATCGCCCGCATACGGGACATCGCCCGGGTCGAGCTCGGCTCGCAGGACTACTCATGGTACGTGCAACTGGACGGGGCGCCCAGCGTGGGTATCGCCGTGTACCAGCTCCCCGGCTCCAACGCGCTGGGCGTGGCGCAGGGCGTCCAGGCGGCGATAGCCGAGCTGTCGCAGAGCTTCCCCGAGGGCCTGGAGGCGGTGGTCGCGTACGACTCCACCCGCTACATCGAGGCCTCTATTGACGAGGTGATCGAGACGCTCATCATCGCCATCCTGCTCGTAATCTTCTCGGTGTTCATCTTTCTCCAGGACTGGCGTACCACGGTCATCCCTTCCGTCACGATCCCGGTCTCCCTGATCGGCACCTTTTTCGCGATGAAGTTGATCGGGATGTCGATCAACAACCTCACGCTGTTCGGCCTCGTTCTGGCCATCGGAATCGTCGTGGACGACGCCATCGTGGTGGTCGAGAACACGATGCGTCTCATCGATGACGAGGGGATGAAGGCCAGGGAAGCGACGGCAAAGGCCATGGAAGAGGTGGGTGGTGCCATCGTGGCCACCACGCTGGTCCTGCTGGCGGTGTTCGTACCCACCGCGATGATGCCCGGCCTCACCGGCCGCCTCTATCAGCAGTTTGCCATCACGATCTCGATCGCCACGGTGTTCTCATCCATCAATGCCCTGACGCTGAGCCCGGCACTCGCGGGCATCCTGCTCCGGCCTTCGCCCGAGAAGCGCGGGCGGTTGTTCACCGCGTTCAACAACTGGTTCGACCGCACGACTGCTAAGTACATGGGCGTGGTGAACACGCTGGTGCGCCGCACCGGCATGGTGATGATGGTGTTCGGCGGGCTCATGGTCGCCACCTTCTATGGCTTCACGCGGCTGCCGGGCGGGTTCATCCCGGACGAGGACCAGGGATACTTCTTCGTGAACGTGGAGCTCCCGGACGGCGCGTCGATGGAGCGGGTGGGCGAAATCCTGGACCAGGCCAATGCAACGCTGGATGGAATGCCCGGCGTGGAGCATTACATCACCATCGGCGGCTACTCGTTCCTGAATGGCGTGCAGGGCTCCAACTACGGGGCCATCATCGCTACGCTAGAGAACTGGTCGGATCGTAGCGCGGACGAGCATGCCGAGGAGTTGATCGCGAGCATGCAGCGCTTCCTGTTCACGATCCAGGAGGGAATCGCCTTCGCGTTCGGACCTCCGCCCATCAACGGGCTCGGAAACGCGACCGGCTTTTCCATGGAGCTGCAGGACCGTGGCGGCGTAGGCCTTCAGCAGCTGGAGATGTTCGCCAGGGACATGGTCGCGGCCGGCAACCAGAGCCCGCTGGTCACGCGCCTGAACCAGAACTTCAGCGCCAACGTCCCGCAGCTGTTCGTGGACGTAGACCGCAACCGCACCAAGACCTACGGAGTCCCGCTGCAGAGCGTGTTCAACACGCTGCAGGCCAACCTTGGCTCCGCGTACGTGAACGACTTCAACCTGTTCGGCCGGACCTGGAAGGTGCAGGTCCAGGCGGACCAACAGTTCCGCTCCCAGGTCTCGGACATCCAGCGGCTCGAGGTCCGGAACGCCAATGGGGACATGATCCCCATCGGATCGCTGGCACAGGTGCGGGATACGGTCGGACCGCAGGTGGTCACCCGGTTCAACATGTTCCCGGCCGCGTCTATCACCGGCGTGCCGGCACCGGGCAGATCGTCCGGTCAGGCCGTAGCGGAGATGGAGCGGCTGGCCGCACAGACGCTGCCCCCGCAGATGGGATTTCAGTGGTCGGGTGTCACCTTCCAGCAGATCGCGGCCGGCAACCTCGCGCCCTTCATCTTCAGCCTGGCGATCGTCTTCGTGTTCCTGTTCATGGCAGCGCAGTACGAAAGCTGGACCATCCCGCTGGCCGTCATGCTGGGTGTCCCGATGGCGCTCCTGGGGGCCGCGTTGTTCACCGGAATCCGGCAGCTTGATAACAACATCTACACGCAGGTCGGGCTGGTGCTGCTCATCGGGCTGTCCGCCAAGACGGCCATCCTGATCGTGGAGTTCGCCAAGCAGCTGCGGGAGGAAGGGAAGCCCGTTCTGGAAGCAGCCGTGACCGCCGCCCGGCTGCGGTTTCGCCCGATCCTCATGACCGCGTTCTCGTTCATCCTGGGCGTGATCCCACTGGCGATCGCCTCGGGGGCCGGCGCGGCCAGTCGCGTGTCTCTCGGGACCGCCGTCCTGGGAGGCATGCTGATCGCCACCGTGGGCGGCGTGTTCCTGATTCCCGTATTCTACGTGGTGGTGCAGGGGACGACGGAGCGCTTCGCGGCGGGGCGGGGCAAGGCCGGCGGTGAGGGCGCCGATCCGGCGGCCGGTGCACAGGGAGAGGGGCTCGTACCCCAGGTCTGATGCGGAAATCTGTGACTGGTGTATCCGTGTGTCTCGGACTGCTCTGCGTTGCCACCGGCGGGGTGGCGGGTCAGGAGTCGTCCCCATCCGCCGACGCGCAGAGCTGCGCACAGCGCATCACCTACCTGTACGAGCGCACCTTCCTCCAGCTGGACATCCTCCAGGTGACGATCGCGGTCGATTCGGCCACGGCGCGCACCGTTGCGCTGCGGGCCAAGGGGCAGGGGGAGGTCGAGGACGCGATCGCGCAGTCCTATCTGAACGCCCGTCGCTCAGCCATCGATCTTGTCTTCTTGAGAGACATCCGGGCCGATCAGTTCATCGGTGGCAAGCGGGACAACCTGGAAGATCTGGCCGCAGAGGGTGTGCTGGATGCCGCCGAGGCAGAGACGCTGACCGCAGAATTCGCGTCCGACTTCGCGTTCCTGGATCCGGATGGAATCCGGGACGGCGATCGTCTGGACTATTCGGTGGTGGGGGACACGGTGCGAGCTGCCTACGTGGGCGTGGCTGGCGACACACTCGGAACGCTGGAGCGCATCGGAGACCACCAGAGCGCCGCCATCCTCGGTGCATACTTCGCGGAAAGCTCGGACTTTCGGGAGGGACTGGTGAAAGCGGTCCTCGAGTGTTTCAGTCGCGCACAAGCCGATACACGGAGATGAACTCCATGTCGAGCTCGTTCGTCTCGCGAACGACCAGGTCACCGTTCGGCAGGAAGGCGGCCGGATAGGGGAAATCGGCGGGCAGGGTTCCGCGGTACTCCCCATCCGACGAGAACACGTCGATCGGTGACGTCTCCTCTCCCACGGCCCGGCGGCGCACCCACATCTCTCCGGTGGGGGCTGCGGCGAGCTCGGAAATGACGGGGACGAATTCCGCGAAGCCGCGTTGCTCCACAACCTCGTCGGGTTCGCACACCAGGGTACCGCCGCTCCCGCCGAACCGCATGCCCTCCCCCAGCTCGGCCAGGGCAAGCGAACGGGTAGTCGGACGGGGTAGAATCGTCCGGCGCACGCTCATCACGATCCGGTTCTCGCGGTATCGGTCCACCGCATAGCCAGGTTGCTGGTTGACGAGCACGTCCGTACCTCGTGCCGTCCATACGATCGAGGGAGCGAAGATCGGTTCGATTCCGGCCAGCGTGATGCCGCAGGACCGGAACTCCGCCGGTCTCGGCATGGGCTGCGAGATCCGGGTCAGCTCGACGGTGTCGGCTTCCTGGACGACAAGGAGCCGCTCGACCAGATCATCCAGGGCCGGGTCCCGGTCGATGGCCGCCGTGAGAAGCCCGGATCGGAGAATCACGATCCGCCCGCCGCTGAATTGCAGTGTCGCGCGTTGCGGCTCGGCCAGGGTCCCATCCGGTGCGAACCGCACCAGACTCAGCTTGCTGATGTCGAGGACGGAGACGGCTCCGCCGGGCGAGACGGCGAGGTTGAGTGGGAAGCCCAGTTCACCAGGGCCGCCGCCTTCCCGGCCGACACTCCTCACGTGGGTGCCGAGGGAATCGAACACCACCACCCGGAAGTTGCCGCGATCGAGGACGTAGATTCGGCCGCGCTCGTCCGTCTGGATGTTCGGTGCGCCCGTCCGGTAGAAAGCCTCCGGACCGTCGTCGGCGCCTCCCAGGCGAAACCGCAGCTCGGCCCGCCACGCCAGCGGTCGATCCTCGTCCGTGTTGACCACGATCTCGACCCCGGCCGAATCGGCTCTCGAGGCCCGCGGGATGGAGGACCCCGGATCGGCACATGCCACGGCGGCAAGACTTGGAGCGGGCAGAAGAGCCAGCGCGAGAATCGATGGACGGATCCGCGGGCTTCTGTTAGGCATTCGCCCCCACAGTCGCGGGCTCCAGCTGCCCGCACACCAGCTCCACCCGGTACTCGAGCCGCACGTAGCCGGCCTCGTTGTACTCACGAAAGATGCGGCGCAGCTCCTCCAGCATCGGCTCGCGACGGGGGTTGTCCGGTCCGGGCGTGAAGGAAGATGAGAGAAGCCTGCCTCTCACTCCGCGCAGGTCGAGCACCTGGGCGTTCTCCAACCGCTCCACGGTGTATTCGCCCTCGAAGAAGGCCCCGAATACGGCCGGGTCGATCCGATAACGCCGCACAGCTTCGTAGTCGGTGCCGAACTCCCGCAGCAGCGCTTCGTACGCGATGAGAAACGGCGTGCGATCCAGCAGAAGTCGGTTCCACAGGAGCACCACCCATCCACCAGGCCGCAGGATTCGTCGGAACTCCTGGTGGGCGGCCTGGCGGTCGAACCAGTGGAAGGCCTGCGCCGCCACCACGTAGTCCACACTCCGCCCGGGCAACTCCGTCGCTTCGGCTCGTCCCTCCACGCTCACGAATCGGTCGTGTCTGCCCAATAGGGACTCGGCGACGGTGCGCATATCCAAATTCGGCTCCACCGCGTAGACGAGGTTGCCGTTCTCCAGGAACGCGTCGCGCAGGATATTCAGGATGCGCGGCGGATAACCGGGCCGGTACCGAGCGTAATCACCGGCCCGAGTGCAGAAGCGTTGGGTCGGATCGGCGTCGCAACCCGGAGCCATTGTCCTCCTACATGTTGTCGACCATCGCCTGGCCGAACTCGCTGGTCTTGAGGAGCGTGGCGCCTTCCATCAACCGCTCGAAATCGTAGGTAACCCGCTTCTGGCCGATGGTCTTCTCCAGCGACGACACGATCAGGTCCGCGACCTCGTCCCACCCCAGGTAGCGGAACATCATCTCGCCGGAGAGGATCACCGAGCCGGGGTTCACCTTGTCCTGGTCGGCGTATTTAGGCGCCGTGCCGTGCGTGGCCTCGAAGATGGCGTGGCCGGTGTGGTAGTTGATGTTGGCGCCGGGGGCGATCCCGATTCCGCCCACCTGCGCGGCCAGCGCGTCGGAGATGTAGTCCCCGTTCAGGTTCATGGTGGCAATCACGCCGTACTCGGCCGGCCGGGTGAGGATCTGCTGCAGGAACGCGTCGGCAATCACGTCCTTGATCACGATCCCGTCCGCGGTCTTGCACCACGGACCCCCACCGAACTCCTCGGCGCCGAACTCCTCCTTCGCCAGCTCGTAACCCCAGTCCCGGAAGCCACCCTCCGTGAACTTCATGATGTTGCCCTTGTGGACCAGCGTGACGCTTTCGTAGCCGCGCTCACGGGCGTAGTGGATGGCGGATCTTACCAGCCTTTTCGTGCCTTCCTCGGAGATCGGCTTCACGCCGATGGAGGCCGTGTCCGGGAAGCGGATGGTGCTGACTCCCAGCTCGCCCTGGAGGAAGTCGATGACCTTCCGGGCCTGGTCCGTCCCGGCCTGCCACTCGATCCCGGCGTAGATATCCTCGGTGTTCTCGCGGAAGATGCACATGTCCACCAGGCCTGGAGTCTTCACCGGTGAGGGGACGCCCTCGAACCAGCGAACGGGACGCACACAGGCGAACAGGTCCAGTTTCTGCCGCAGCGTGACGTTGAGCGAACGGAAGCCGCCACCCACCGGCGTGGTCAGCGGACCCTTGATGGCAACCAGGTGGTGCTTGATGGCCGTCAGCGTGTCCTGCGGCAGCCAGTCGTTGACCTCATTGAACGACTTCTCGCCGGCCAGGACCTCGAACCACACGATGCGCCGCTGGCCGCCGTACGCCTTTTCGACTGCCGCATCAAAGACGAGCTGGGAGGCGCGCCAGATGTCACGGCCCGTGCCATCACCTTCGATGAACGGGATGATGGGCGTGCTGGAGACCTGAAGGCGGCCGTCCTCCAGGGTGATAGTGTCGCCTTCCGTCGGAGGCGTGAGGTGGGTGTAAACCGGGTTCGTCGTCGCGGTCGTCATATCGTGTCCTGCTCTTCTTTTCTGAGGTCCAACGGGGGCTGTAAGGCCGTGTGAATCGAGTACGCGTCCAACGTACAGGATACGACGCACTCCGGCGACTTCCGGTAGCGTGCCCTGGCGACTCTCTAGAGCGGCCTGTGCAGACATTCTGCGGTGCTCCCGCGACGGGTGCGGCCCATTCCAACCCTCCCACCTGTCCGTCGCATCCAAGGGTCGTCATCCGGATCGAAACACTGCCAGGGAGTTGATCATGCGTTCACGTGTCACTGCCCGGTCCACCGCCGCAGTCGTAGCCGGCTTCGTCGCCCTTTCGGCCACCGCGGCCGTCGCGCAGGAAACCATTTTCGAACAGAGCTTCTCGGTTCAGGACGGTGCGTTGCTGGCCACGGAACTCGTGGAAATGGACATCATCGTGGAGAGCGCCGCATCGGGAAGCGCCGAAGTCCGGGTCGTCATGGAGGCCGACGACGGCGAGTGGGGTCGCCAGGTGTTCGAGAAGATGGCGTTCCAGGCGACACCCAGGTCGGGGGGCCTCGAGATTCGCACGAAGTCCACCGACATTCCGTGGGAGGAGTGGCGTGACCACGGAAGACTGAGTTTCCACCTGCTCCTCCGCGTGCCCGCGGGGCTCGATCTGAATCTCCAGACCGTCGATGGCGACGTATCCGTGCTCGAGAGCGCGGGCGAGGTCCGGGTTCATACGGTGGATGGAGATATCACGGTCGGCACCCTGAACGGTGGAAGCGTCAATCTCCACACGGTGGACGGGGACATCCTCGCCGAGGCCCTCCTGGCGAACGAAGTCACCCTTCACAGCGTCGATGGAGATATCGTGGCCGAGACGCTGGCCGGCGATGCCCTTAAGCTGTCCACGGCAGATGGCGACATCGAGATCGCCGAGTTGCGGGGTGCGCTGCGCGCCTCATCCGGTGACGGCGACGTCACCGTAAGCGTGGCGGAGTTCAACGGGCTCACCGTTCAGACCGGCGATGGTGATATCACGGTGTTCGTCGACGCCTCGGTGAGCGCGAGCGTGCGTCTGTCCGGTGAGGACATCTACACCCAGGGATTTGGCCTGCCGGCCCAGCAGGAAGACGGTCGCCGGGTGAGCGGCGAGCTGAACGGCGGTGGGCCCGGCCTGCAACTCAGCACGGGAGACGGATCCATCTCGCTGCGTACCCCGTAGCCGGCCCCGCTTCGCGCTCTCCGGCGCCGAACTTGTAGCACCCGGGTCCAGACACGCAGATTCGGGGCATGACGCGCCGAGCCTTCACCGTCGACGAAGCGAACGCAATGCTTCCGTACGTCCGATCCACCCTGGACCGGATCGGATCGCTGCGTGAGGACCTCCGCGAGCGAACCGACAAGCTGGCGGTGCTCGACGCGCTGTGGGGGGCGGCCGTCCAGGACTCCGGCAACCCGGATCATGAAGAGTTTCGCGGCCACAGGCGCGCGGTCTCCGGGTGCGCCGATGAGATTGAGCGTCTGATCCGTGACGGACTGGTCGGGCGCAACATCCGCTTCCCTGCCGGCGGGCTCGAGTATGGACTCATCGATTTCCCGACCACGCTGGACGGTCGCTGGATTCTTCTCTGCTGGAAGTACGGCGAGCCCGAGGTAGGGTTCTGGCACGAGCTGAACGGCGGCTACCGCGGGCGCCGACCCATCACACTCTCCCAGAAGGCCCGCATGGGAAGGCCGGACGACCCGGCCCTGTCGGACGACTCCCCGCTGGATTCTTGAACCGTCGGCGTGGTAAACGCCCACGCCGCTGCCCGAGTCTCTATGTCGCAAGAGCGATCAACCGATCGGTGAGCGCGAGGCACCCCTGATGGACCAGGCCGAACGGATCGACGGAGGCCGGCCCGAGAGTCGTGGCCAGCGTCTGGAAGAACTTGTCCGGAGGGCTCGGGCGGGGGACGAGGCGGCATTCCGCCAACTCGTGCGATCCGTATTCCGGCGCATCTACCGGTGGGCGTTGGCGCGGACCGGCGATGCGGATGAAGCGGACGACGTAACGCAGGATGTCCTTGTACGCCTGTATCGGCACCTGGACAGCTTCTCGGGCGAAGGGAGCTTCGACACGTGGTTATATCGGATCACGGCCAACGCCGCAGCGACCAGCACGTCCACGCGTGCGCATCGCCAACGCCGCCTGCAGCTCCTGACCGATCACGAGGACCAGGGCGTGGCGCAGGTGCACTCCGGTCCAACTTCCTCGCGAGATCAAACGGCCGTGGTGCTGTCGCGAATCCATGGTGCGCGAGTGGTGGACGTGGTCCTGGCCTTTTTCCAGGAGCTGCCGGCACGCCAGCGGGAAGTGTTCGACCTGGTGGATCTGCAGGGCTATTCGCCTGCCGAGGTGGCGGAGATGCTGGAACTCAATCCTTCCACTGTGAGGGCAAACCTCTTCAAGGCGCGCCGCGCGGTCCGCAGGAAGATCGTGGAGCGACACCCGGAGCTGGCGTGAATCCGGGAATCACCAGGGTGATCCCCGGAGATGCCAGGCGGAGGACATGAGGTGGAGATGAACTGCGAAGCCGTGCGTGAACGGTTGCTCGAGGTAGATCTCCAGGCTCTGGGAACGGGGTTGGAACAACACCTTCAGGGGTGCGCCGAGTGTCGCGCGCTGGCGGAGCGGTTTCGCTCAACCGAGAGAGAACTGGATGATTCGCTGCGCGAGGTCGGTCCCGCGTTCCGGTCCGAGCAAGCCGTGGCGATTGCTCTGTCCGGGCTCGCGGGCAGCGCCGACGTCGCGTCCGCCGGCCCGTCTGGTAGGCATATCCGCCGCGACTGGAAGCGGCTGGCCCGCTGGGCACCGTTGCCTCTGGCCGCGGCCGCGGTGCTGACCGGGTTGCTCATGAGCGGAGGCCCCGCATCGCGGACGCCTGTGGGCACGCTCGCTTCAGGCCGACCAGCGCCGGTCGTGACCGATCGTCACGGATTCCAGGTGGAGGTGCCGTCAGACAGACAGGTGGCCGTGTTCAAGACTCGTGACCCCGCTATCACGGTCGTGTGGTTTCTGGACAGCCCTCCCGCGATTGAGAAACGACCCATAGAGATCTGGAGATGAGGATGAAGAGGAAGAACAGATTCACCGGGCGGCCTGCCGTGTACCTGTCCGCTCCGGGCATCGCGATACTGAGCGCCTTTGCCTGCGGACAGAGCGCGGATCTGGACACCCGGACGTTTGAGCTTCAATACCTGAACCCGGCGGAAGCGGTCGAGATGGTGATGCCGTACGTGTACGGGGACCGCCCCGGCTCGCCGGGGTTGGTGACCTACTTCTCGAGCGGGCTCACGGTACGCGAGACGGCCGACAACCTGGCCAAGATCCAGCGGGTGCTTGAGGAGTACGACATAGCCAAGCCCGGCGTGCGGCTCCACTTCCAGATGATCACCGCGAATGGCGCCGATGTCCTCGATCCGGCCATCCTGGAAGTCGAGAGGGTGCTGCGAGATCTGTTCCGCTTCGAGGGATACAGCCTGGCTGCGGAAGCGCAGATTGGCGCCATGGAAGGCACCGGATCCACACAGGCGCTCTACTACGACCAGAACCGCTACACCATCAACGCGTACGTTCAGCAGATCCGGCAGCGCGGTGGAACCGGAGCGGTTCAGCTGCACGTGGAGCTGACCGCGGATTATGCGGGGAGTATCATCGAGACGGCGATGACCATTCCGGTCGGACAGACCGTGGTGCTGGGGAGCGCCCAGCCGGACCCGGACCGGCCGGCCGTCATCCTGGCTGTCCGCCCCGAGCTGGTAACCCTGCCGGGAGATGGCGGCAGCTAGCGATGGAAAGCGATTGACGGCTACGAATTGGCGGTCCGCGCAAGCGTCCCTTCCAGCGCGGCCGCCAGCAACCCTCGCTCGGCGCTTCCCGCCAGGACCACGGCCTCTTTGAGCGCGGAAGTCACTGTCATCTCGATCGACTCGAACAGCTCCGACGTCACCGCTGGTTCGTTCCGCTCCAACTGATAAGCGAACGCGTGCGCCGTCCCGCAGTTGGCTATTACGTCGGCTGCCACCGCGAACCGATCGTCAGCCTCGTGATCCACTGACGTATCCCCCGGAAAGCTGGACACGAACGGCCGGTTGGCTCCCGAGATGATGGACTGGACGCCCTGCGCATCCAGACGATCCATCTTGGGGCCATCCACCGTCCCGCTCGAGGCCGCGCAGATGAATACGTCGGCCGGGATCTCTTCGAACCGGGCCCTCTCCGCCCGGGTGACCTCTTTCGACTGCTCGAAGGGCAACCGGTTCGTGGTCCGCCGGCGCATGAGGTTCTCGATCTCTTCCACGCCCAGGCCGTCGTCGGCTGTGATGGCACTTTTCATGTCGACTATTCCCGCAAACCGCGCACCCCAGCGCGACAGATAGAGCGCCGCCGATCCGCCCACGCGCCCGAACCCTTCCAGGAGAATTCGGACGTCCTTGAGAGACCTGTTCTGGTGTTCCATCAGGGCAGCCGTCGTAGCGGCCACGCTGAACCCGGTGACCAGATCCGCCAGCCGGTGGTCGTGTTCCGGGAACCCCAGCTCCGGTCCCACCACCTGGCCCAGACCCTGGCCAACGGCGTGCAGCCGGCGCGCCAGTTCCGCCCCCTCCAGCCCCAGGTGGCCGCGAGCCAGACCCTGTTGCGGGTGCAGCAGGCCCAGCTCCTTGCACAGCGGAATCACTTCGCGCACCTCATCCACATTCAGGTCGCCTGCGGTCGAGTAGCGCGTCTCCAGATAGGGCAGGATGGCCTTGAACCAGCGGCGCAGAACGTCTCGTTTGCGCGGATCTTCGGGGTCGAAGTCGATCCCGGATTTTGCCCCTCCGATGGACGGACCGGACACCGCGAACTTGAGCTCCATCACCTTGGACAGGAACACGACTTCATCGCGCGTGCAGCCTCGCCGCATCCGTGTCCCGCCCCCCGCGGCACCACCTTTCAGGCTGTTGATGACCAGCCAGCCACGAGCCGGAGTCTCGGAATCGCTCCACTCGATCACCGTCTCAGGCGGATCACTGAGGAAGGCGGCATACCGACGCCAGACGTCGGCCCTGACGGACGTTCTGCCGGATAGCTTCGTTCCGCTGTTCGTCAATCTCGGTGTCCGATCTGCGTTAGCCCCCGGGGACCAGGCGGAAGCTGCTGCTCAGGATCCCAGTGAATCTTCCGGCCATACGTTATTCGAGCGGTCCACATCCGGATAGTACTGTTCCGGGTCAATCACCACTCGAACCACCGGCCGGTCTACGTTGACCTGGCGCGTCACGCGCCGCGTGCCGGCCCACACTTCCACGGGCCAATCCACGCGGCTGGTGGTACCGTCCTCGAACTCGATCCCCAGCTCGACCGGCATGACGGCGCCCGACCGGTTTTCCACAGTGATGCGCAGCGACCCGGAGCCCGGAACGACCTCCGCGATGCTCTGATCCAGGGTTCCCGTCTCGTAGAACCAGGCTCTCCAGAACCAGTCCAGGTCGCGACCGGACTCGCCCTCCACGATCGAGAAGAAGTCCCATGGATAAGGGTGTTTGAAGCTCCACGATTGCGCGTACCTGCGAAGTGCCCGGTCGAACACTTCGCCACCAATCAGGCGGCGGAGAGCAAACAGCAGGATAGCCGGCTTGTCGTACGCGGCGACCGTTCGGGCGTCAGGGTCTCTTACGAAGTCGGTGTGCTGCATGATCGGCACCTCGACCTCCCGCGCGGCCACAGCCAGGTAGTCCTGCACGGCCTGTAGACGGCTGACCTGGTTCTGGTACTGATCCACCTGAGCCAGTATGCCGCTGAACGTGGACACTCCTTCGTCCATCCATGGGTACGCCGCCTCCGGTGACCCAACTACTATCGGGAACCACTGGTGCGCCAACTCGTGCGCCAGAACGTTGAACAGGGGCTGGCCGGGCGCGGAGGCTCCGATGAACACCAGCATTGGATACTCCATGCCGCCGACCGGTCCGAATGCGGCTGTCGCCTGAACGTAGGGATACGGGAAGACGTACCGACTGAAGAACTCGAGCGAGTTCTTCACGTGGCCTGCCGCTTCGCTCCAGTGCTCGAGCTCCGGGTCGTACAGGGCGTTCACGGTGACTCGCCCCCGCACTCCGCCGACGGCAGCTCCCACGGCATCCCACACGTAGCGCCGGCTGGTGGCAAACGCGAAGTCCCGTACCTGCTCGGCCCGGAAGTGCCAGGTCCGAACGGCACCGACGGTGGCACCCGGGGCCAGCTCGGAGCCGCTGGTCACACGAACGGTCGTGTCTTCGGCCACGGCCACCTGAAGCCGTCGCAGCGCGGCGGCCGGCAGAATCTCGGAAGCATTGACCAGCTGCCCGGTAGCCCCGACAAGCCAGCCTTCCGGAACGGTGATAGAAACGTCGTAGTCCCCGTACTCCAGATAGAATTCGCCGTCCCCCAGGTAGGGAGACTGATCGAATCCGTATACGTCGTCGACGACTGCCAACTGGGGGTACCACTGGGCGACCGTGAATATCTCGTTGTCGATGTGGCCCGTGCGAAAGGCTGTGGCATCCGGAACCCGCGCGGCCCAGTCGAACTCGAGCTCCACGGAACCCCCGGACGGGATCGGACGAGGAAGCATCAGACTCGCAGTGGTCTGCTCAACCGTATACCCCACCGCCTGTTCGCCTGCCGTGAGCGCCTGAAGCTGCTCGAACGTCAGCGGGGCCAGCGGCTCACCGTCCACCTGGACTCGCGCAAGGTTGACCCCTCCGGTCACTCGAACCGGCCGGTTCCGTTCCGCTCCGGGCGCGAAGACGTTCTGGTACAGGCTGAGCACCAGACCGTTGATCGCCCCCGGCGCGTTGTTCGTGTAGCTCACGGTGGCCGTGCCCCGGAGGATCGCCGTCTCCGGGTCCAGCGTCACTTCGATGCGATAGTCCACTTTCTGCTGCCAGTAGCGGGATCCCGGCTCTCCCGACTCGCTGCGGGTCTCACCTGTAATGGCCCGGGCGTACCCCGTCGGCGGCTCCACCGGTGCAAAGGCGGGCGACTCCAGAATGAGGGAGGGGGCGGAGCCCTGCTGGGCGAGGACCGGCGAGGCGATCGCAGTCGTCGCGCACACGGCAAGCACCCGGACAAACACCCTATGACATAACAACTTCATGGCGGCACTCCATTGTAGGATCGGATCCCGTTTCGGCTTTCTGGTGGACACGGCAGCCCGGCGGCGTGACACCGGCGCCCCGACTGAGTACCGAACGGCAGGCTGAAGGTTCTCTGTTGAGGTCAGGCCGGAGCCGTTCCTCACTCCCAGTCCGTCCACTGCAGCAGGGGCAACAGCTGGTGTTTTCCGTCGTGACGCCAGTCGGGGGGTGGCCAGGCGATCCTGCCGAACGGCGCGACTCGGCTTACGCCCAGGGTGGCTGCCAGGTCGGCCAGCGCTTCCAGGTCATGACTACCGCAGAATCCGATCGACTGAATGCGTCCCTCCAGGATCTGCAAAGGTCCGGCCAGCTCCTGGACCGAGGAGAGACCGCACACCGACACGACGCGGGGTAGCGTCTCGGTCTCCGTGGTGGGCTGATCGTGGACGAGCACAGTCCAGGCCAGATCATCCGTTGATCCCAGAACGGAGACGGCGCCGCTGCGGGCGTAGCCGCGAAATTCCAACTCGCTGCGCGCGGAGCGGATGGCCGTCGCAGTGCCTGCATCGGGGTCGGGAGGCGGGAGCCGCTCCGTCTCGGTAGCCAGCGCCTCGGCCAGGCGCTCCGCAAACGGCAGCGGATCCCCGATCACGTACACGATGCGCGGAGAGACACACCCCTGCTGTTCGTAGGCGCACACGTCACGGGCAAGACCGGCGGCGGCGGCTGCACTCTGCAGCACATCCCCCGGGACCGGGTCGGGGAGCGCTGCGTCGGACAGTACCACGCCCAGGCCCACGCGTGGCCCGTATACCACCAGATCGGTATGCGGAGGCGTCCGCTCACGCAACGTGCGCACCGCATCTCCGCCACCGTACACCACTACTTTCCCGGCTCGAGCCGTCCAGGCCTGCCAGAGTGGCGCGTCACCGGCGGACGGCCACCACGTAGCGGCTACCGAGTCGCCCACCAACGGGTCCTGCTGCGCCAGGACCCGAAAGAACAACGGCAGCAGCCCGGGCTCGGCCTGCGGTGTCCTGGCCAGCAGGCCGGAGCGGGCAATCAGGGCGCGCAGCGCAGCGGTAACTGCGACGCCGGGCACGTTCGCGGCGCTCACCAGGAACAGAAGAGGCGGCCCGACCGCTCGTCTCATCCTCCCGGGCGTGTCCGCTCCGGGTGCCGCACGGAAGTCCTCCAGCATGGAAGGATCCGGAAGCTCATCTCTGATCATCCGCCACAGGGCCTCTTCGCTCCACTGCGCGCTGAAGCTGTGGAGCGTCTCCCGGGCCATCTCCCGGCCCCAGCCCAGCTCTTCCTGCAGCAGCTGGAGGGCCTCTCTTCCGGGTGGATGCGACGTGTCTATGAGGCGATAGGCCACTTCTGACAAGCACTTTACTAGATCGCCAAGGGACCTCTCGCGTCGCGCGCGGAGCGCGGCGGACCGGACCCGACTCGCCACGCCGTCCGCGGCCCCAGCCTCCAGCCTCGGGGTCCGGAACGGGCGGCCTCCCGCCACCCCTTCGCACCACGAGGCGCCGTCCCAGTGGTCCGAGTCGGTCAGACCGGGGAGGAACCACGGTTCAGACATTCGCCTGCGCCTCCAGAAGCCGGGCTGTGGCCAGCGAGCAGCCACGCGGCGTGGCCCCCGGAGATCTTCCAATCCACTCGACAACGTTGTCCGTGACCTTGCCCGTATCCTCGGTCAGTACCGCGCACACGCTTCCGACGTTGGCCAGATCCAGGTGGCAGAGCACGCCCGGTTCTCCGTCCGGAACCTCCACCAGGGTGACGGGATTCAGTGCCCGCGTACGCAGCCACGGTGGCGCGTGGAGCAGCAGGGCGCCGGAATCCTCAGGGAGGAAGGGCGCCGGATGGGAAGACACCTGGCGAGAGGGCACCGGCCGGGAGTAGCGCTGGGACAGCAATTCTGTCATCCCGAATTCGTTGATGACCCTGTCCTCCGGTATTCCCAGCCACTCCACCGCGCGGCGGACGGAGTCGGAGCGGTAAAGCCCGGCTTGGGCTTTGATGCCACCGGTGTCCATGATCCTGGACCCGTCGGGCAGCTTCAGGCGCTCGCCTCGAGCCTCCAGGCGGCGCAGCCACGCATTCAGCGCCAGCGTGGTCGCCAGAACACAGACCGGAGATGAGGAGATGGAGGCGTGTTCGGCAAACGCATCGGCCCGCCCCCAGTCTATGTGGTCGGACTCCGCGGCCCACACGGAGCTCTCGGAGCCAAATTCCACGATTACCGCGTCGCACATCCAGGAAAGCGAGGACCCGTCGGAGTCCGCGAACCGGGGGACCAGCGAGCAGACGGGGAGTCGGTCCGGTCCTTCCAGAAAATGGCGGAGAAATGCGGCCGTCATCGAAGCGTGATACAGCGACGGATCGATGATCCGATGGCTGCCGCGATGTGCCGGCCCTCCCGTGGTGCCACTGGTGCGAAATACCAGCGGTTCGCCTGCAGATGGCGCGGACCTGGTGGTCTCGACTGCCAGATCAACTTCGCGAAACGCGGCGGTCGGCACGGGAGGGACGTCGCGCCACTCAGAGACTTCGGCCGGTGATACGCCCAGCCGCTGGCAATACAGGCGATACGGGCGGACCCCTTCATACTGCAGCGCGAAGGCGCGCCGGGCGTACCCGCTCAGCACAGCGTCGGACCACGGCTCCGGTCGGTCGGCCCAGGCGCGGAATCGCTCCTTCAACTCGGCCGTCAGCCGAGCGAGCTCCCCACTATCCATCATGCCCGAATGTAAGAAGAGGACCGGCCGATGCACATCGGTCCGGTCCTCGAGTGCCTCTCCCCGGCTCAAGCCCGGGGCCGCGTCGCCCGGTCAGGGGCCGGTCTTGATGACGCCCGTCATCTCCCGGCCCTTGCGTACCCACCGCACGACAACGGAGCCCGCCTCCTGCCTGCGCCACAGGACGGTTCGCAGGTCGTCGATTTCCTGACACTCCTGCTCCCCGGCATGTGTCACCACATCGCCGGCTTTCAAACCCAGATGCGCCGCCGGCGTCCCCGGGAGGACGCGCAGAACCAGCAGGCCGGAGTCGGTTCCCTCGAACGCATCTGCCAACTCTCCGGTCAGGGGGCGAAACTCCGCCCCGGCAAGGCGCGGCCCGTAGTACGTACGAGCCGAGACGACGTCCCGGTAACGCTCCAGCGAACGGCGTACTGCCTGCTCGGAAATGGCATGTTCCTGGGCCAGGAACCTCAGCGAGTCCAGTTTGACTCTGGCCCTGACGAAGACGGAATCCTGCATCTCCTTGAGCGCTTCGCTCACCTCCAGCGTGATCTGCGGGAACGCCTCCGTCAGCATACGGGTGAACTCGACCACGTCACCCTCCAGCTCGCGAATGTAGACGCGGCCATCCTCTATGCTGATCTGCGAAGGACTGACCTGCACGACACCACCCTGGTCCGTGCGGATCGCCACGGCGATCGCGCTGTCTGAATGCCCGTCAAGAGGCGTCGGGGCAACCACGTAGACATCGGGTCGCACCTGGAGTTTGACGTCCCCGCGCCAGGTGCCGGTCTCGACGGTGCGCTCGCTGGGCCGGCTACCCGGGATCACCCGCACAAAGTGCCGCTCGTTGCCTCGAGCGACGTCGATCGATACGGGCGTTCCTGCCCGGATCGTGCTCAGCAGCCTGTCCTGCGCCGCCGGTTCGATCTGAAGCGTCTGTCCGTTGATGGCCACCAGCAGATCGCCAGGCAGTAGTCCCGCTTCGTCCGAGGGACCGCCAACCAGGATCTGAGAGACCGTCAGCAGTCTCTCGCACGGCTTGCGTTCGCCCTCGGCTTCCCACTGGCAGGTAAGCTGTCCGCCCAGGCGAATGCCGAGCCAGCCGCGCTCCGCCTGCGTACCGGACTGGGCAGTCAACGGAGCTGCCAGGCCCGCCAGGAGAAGGACTGTCATCAGCGCCGGAGACACGGGTCCCCGGCTCGGTCCAGAACGTCTATCCATCACTGCTGCCATATCTGCTGCCATCTCACCACTCTACTGCGGACTACCAATCCCTCACCGAAGTGAGGCGTGTGGACTCCTGGATGCGCGTCGCTACGGCAGCGCGCTCCTCCATGAGCTGGAACAACATGCCGTTCGCGACCGGATCTCCCGGTGACCGCTCCACGGCCGCCTGTGTGGCCATGATCAGAGCGTTCAGCCGGGCCAGAGCCTGTGCCGTCGCCACCGGATTCAGGGAACCGTCCTCGTGCTCGAGGTCCACCGTTCGAATTGGTGAGCGAAGCGCGTCCAGATCGGTAAGGGCGGCGTAGTAAGCATCCTCAGGGTCCAGTGCGACACCCGGTTGGAACGCTGCCGGCTGCACGGCCACCGGAAGACGATCCGGGTCTCCGGCCAGCCGGTCGCCGAAGCCACCGTCGGTCAGCTGCACACCGGCCACCAGCCCACCGGCGAACAGCGCGAACGCTGCAGCCGCCTGCACGGGCCAGGTGCGCAATCTGCGCCAGCCGCCGCTCTGGCCGATCGGGACTACGTCGGTCGGCGGCAGATACGGGCTCACGTTGAGCCTCTCCTCGATGATCTCCCACTGGCCGGGCGGGGGTTCCAGTTCCCCGAGTGCCGAAAGAGCCATCCTCATCCGGCTGAACCGCTCGTACTCGCCGCGGCAGGATTCGCAGCTCTCCAGATGCGCCTCGGCCTCCATATCGGACCATGGCTCATCGAGCACGGCTGAGATCCGCTCCGCTGTCAGGTGTTCAGACATCTGTCGTACCTTGCCTATCCTCTCGAATCACGACCGCCGGCCAAACCAGGCCAAGCGATCGATCCTATAACTCGTTTCGGGCCTCTTCCGCCCTCGCCGGAGGGGCAATCATCTGCCGCATCCGGGCTCGTGCCTTGTGCAGCTGCGACTTGGACGTCCCGGGAGAGCAACTGAGCGTCTCCGCGATCTCGTCGTGCGTCCAGCCCTCCAGGTCGTGCAGAACCAGCACCCGTCGATAACCGGGAGGCAGCCGGTCCATCGCGGCAGCCAGAACCCGGCGATTCACCACCGCGTCATCGGGCGCGCGAACCACCGTCGGCATCTCCGCCGCGGCTTCCACGTCGGTCCGCTTGGAAGATCGCCGCAGCCGGTTCAGGGCGACGTTGGTGGCCAATCGGTAAATCCAGGTGCCGAACGCTGCCTCGCCCCGGAACAGGTGGAGTTTTTCAAACGCTCGGACCCAGGCTTCCTGCGAGAGGTCTTCCGCCAGGTGCTCGTCCCCTACCAATCGACGCACCACCGTATACACGCGGCGCGCATGCGCCTCGTACAGACTTCCCATTGCCAGGCGATCTCCCGCCCTGGCGCGTTCCACCAGTTCCTTTTCCTCCACGCCGCTCCTTAGCGCTTCTCTATTAGCCACCCGTTTGATACACGAGCCACCTCCCGGGTTGCCTGGTTCCCGCCTGCGTTTTCGCGCGTCTGAAGAAAGTCGGGCCGCCGCATATAGACGCGCTTGAGCCGCGATTCAAGCCCACCCCGCACAGGACTCATGCCGACTGCGGACACAACCGGCGGCGGGCAAAGCGTGCCGCGGCATCTGCCAGCAGCGCCTGCGCCCGTCGCATCGCGTCCTCCACCGGGATTTTCGCCGGTGTGGCCTGCTCCATTTCCCGCACCCCGTGGCGGGCCGCCTCATCCCGCCCCACGGCGATTGATCCCGCTATCACCGCCACCTGAACATCACGTGCACGCGCTCGGGAGGCGATCCCGGAGACAACTTTGCCCGACAACGACTGCGCGTCGAACCGACCCTCTCCGGTTATTACCCACTCCGCCCCCTGAAGCGCCGCCTCCAGACCTACTGCCTCCATTACCGCGCATACCCCGGAAACGATATTCGCACCGAAAAAGGCTACGGCCCCGGCGCCCAACCCGCCCGCCGCACCCGCTCCGTCGATGTCACGGACATCCACGCCCAGGGCGGTCTTAACGATGTCCGCCAGGTTGGCCAGTCCGTCTTCCAGCCGCTCGACCTGCTCCGGTGTCGCGCCCTTCTGCGGCCCGAACACCCTCGCAGCCCCGCGCGGACCGAGCAGCGGATTGTCCACATCGCACAGCACGTCCACGGCCGGCAGCGACCGGGCCCAATCCCAGCCGGGTGGCGGGCAGATTTCCTTGATCCTTTCCAGCTCCGCGCCGCCCGGGCCGATGGGCTCCCCACGTGTGTCCAGGAACCTCCAGCCCAGTGCCTGCGCTGCGCCGACTCCCCCATCTACCGTCGCGCTGCCGCCGACGGCCAGCCACACCCGCGCGGCCCCACGATCGGTCGCGGCCCGGAGCAGTTGCCCCGTTCCAACCGTGGTCGTGCGTAGCGGATCCAGCTGATCGGCTCGCAATCGCTCCAGGCCGCTGGCTGCAGCCATCTCCACCACGGCCAGCGGCCCCGCGCGGATAGACGGCGCGGACGGGGGCCCGGAAGACGCCACGGACGGAGGAACTGGAATCCACGCGAAGCCTGCGTCCACCTGCAACTCGGGCAGCGGACCGGTCACCCGGCAGGGAATTCGCTCCCCACCGCAGGCCCTGAGGATGGTATCCGCCGTGCCTTCGCCACCATCCGCCATGGGAGCCAGGTCGACAGATAGGGAGGGACAGGCGGAGATCAGCCCGCGCCGGACGGCGCGACTTGCTGAAAGCGCAGTCATGCTGTGCTTGAAGGAGTCCATCGCGACGACGACTCTCACGCAACGCCCCCTCGTTGTCAGCCCTTGATGGAACCGATCTGCGGACTACCCCTCGGCGGGCTCCCCCTTCAGCTTCGCCACGAGCCACGGAGTCACTGCCCAGGCCAGGATCGCAATCAGTGCCCCGGCCAGTGCGTCGACACCGTAGTGGAAGCGCCCATACACCGTGCCGATCGACAGCCCGACCATCGGCACCACCAGCCACCAGAACAGACGCCGATCCTCTCTTCCGGCTGCAAACACGGCGGAAGCCGTGGCGGCAATGTGGGAGCTGGGGAATGCCGTTCCCTTGGATGAGCCGGATTCCAGAATCAGGTGAACCACGCCGAAGATGCTCCCCTCGGAGAGCGTTCCGGAGATCTGCTCGAAGTAGTAGCGGGGACCGGCGACCGGGAGGACTATGAAGATCACGTAGCACACGAAGAAAGCCAGCGCGATAGTGAAGATGGTCCTGTGAAGGGCCGCGGCACCTCGCGTCAGGTAGACGCCTATCATGGCCGCCGGCACGATCAGGTAGTACGACACGTAGCCCAGGTGGAACCATTCGGAGAGACCGAAGGCCGGGAACCAGTTGCTGGCCTCGATGCTCAGTTGCGTGCCGAACAGCGCCATCTCCCAGCCCTGCACCATCTCGTCCAGGTACCCGGTGACCAGAAACTGATTCAGGCTGGCCAGTTCCGAGTAGAGCAGCGGCGTGAGAGCGACCGGGTAGGCCACGCGAAGGAAGCGCAAAAAGCCGCCCTTGGGAACCGGACGACGGCTCCAGAGCAGCACGCCGCCGATCGCCACGGCATGGAGCACCGCCAGCACGGCCCCGTCCGCCCCTCCCATGACCAGCGCGAACAACCCGCTGAGGCCCATGTACCCGATGAACAGCTTGTCTGCGGCGAGCATCGCGTGCGGTCTCTTCCTACACCCAGCCGACGCTGCGATACCACTTCGCCGTGAGGGCCAATCCCTCGCGAAGCGGAACCGCGGGTACCCAGTCCAGCGCGCGCTCGGTCGTCGCGATGTCCGTGGTCCAGGCGTAACGGGCCAGATCCTGGGCCCGGCGACGGTCCAGCTCCGGCGCCTTGCCGAACAGCTTCGCAGTAAGCTCGCTGACGAGTCCGGTCCCCTCGAAGATGGGCGTGGGAATGGAGAGCACGCGGACTTTCCGGCCCACCGCCTCCTCCATCATTCGGGCCACATCCCGCCACGCGTACTTACCTCGCTCCGCAACCGGGAACGGACCGAAGCCGGAGTCCACCTCCGCCGCCTTGAGCGCCGCCGTGGCCACGTCCGTGGCGTACACCGGCTGCAGGAGCGCCGAGCCCGCGGGGGCGGCCAGCAGTCCGTGCTTGGCCATCTTGAACAGGGGCAGCAAGTCGGTATCTCGCGGACCGTACACGCCGGCGGGGCGCAACACGACCACTTTCATGGCGCCCTCCATGTCACGCAGCCGCTCCTCGGCCACCACCTTGGATTCGCCGTACGCGCTGGTGGGGCCGTGACGTCCGTCGGGTCCGCGAGCGGCTATGCTGCTGATGAACACGAATCGCCGGACTCCGGCCTCGGCCGCCGCCGCCGCGAGCCGCTCCGTTGCATCGGCGTTCACGCGCAGGTACTCGCCATCGGTGCGTGCGCGCGTGATCCCGCCGGAGTGGATCACGGTATCGATGCCCTGGACCGCGCCCGGGTAGTCGGCAGCCAGGGAGAGGTCCAATTCGAACAGTTCCGGCTCCAGGTCGCGGAGCCACTTGGGGTCGCTGGAGGAGCGAACCGTGCAGCGCAGGTCATACCCGGCCGCCGCGAAAGTATCGGCCACGTGGCTGCCTACGAACCCGGTTGCGCCTGTTACGAGCGCTTTGCGGCTCATGAGTCTCCTGGTCTTCTAAAGAGCGACATCGTAGACACGATACCGTCGGTACACGTCGCCGCCCATCTTCTCGATCGCTGCCCGCATCTTGACGTTGTCATCCAGAACCCAGGACTGCTCGCCCGAGTTGATGCCCTTCTTTGCCGCGTTGCGGATCACCCCCAGATAGAGGAGCCCATCGATCCCTTTGCCGCGGTAGGCCTGCACCACGCCCAGCGCGATGACCCGCAGGTGCCGGATCTTCCGCTTGTACCAGAGCGCTTTGGCTATCGCGAGAGGTGTCAGCCGACCATTCATGCGCAGGAGCACCTGGTTGAAATCGGGAAGGACCAGCGTGAATCCGATGGGCTGACCGTCCGGATCCTCAACGAACAGGACCAGATCCGGATCCACTATAGGCTTGAGTTCCGCGGCCATGAAATCGATCTCCGCGTCCGTCATCGGCACAAAGCCCCAGTTCTTCTCCCAGGCCGAGTTATAGATCCGACGAACGATAGCGAGCTCTTCCTCGAAGCGATCCATGCGGATGCGCCTGACGGTAGCGCCGGTCCGTTTCGCGACAATCCGCTCCCCGCGCAACAGGAACTCGGGCGTCTCCGGTATGTTGAGCCAGTACGCTACCATGTCCTTGGCCGGCTTAAAACCGTAGCGCTCGGCCAGCTCCAGATAGTAGATGGGATTGTAGGGCATCATCACCATGGGCGGGCCTTCCCGGCCGCCCACCAGAAACCCCGTGGTCTCGTTGGTGGAGAAGCTTGTCGGCCCTCGCATGACCTTGAGGTCCCGGTCCCGAAGCCAGCTGCCTGCGGCGTCGAACAGCGCCTCCGAGACATGCTCGTCGTTGATGCACTCGAAGAAGCCGAAGAATCCTACGGGCTCGTCGTGAAACTCCTGGTGGCGCCGATTGTGGATGGCCGTGATACGGCCCACCGGCCTGCCATCCTCGATAGCCAGGAAAGACTGGACTTCAGAGTGCTCGTGGAAGGGATGATGCTCGGGATCGAAGGCACCCTTCATATCGCGAATTAGCGGCGGAACCCAGTTCGGGTCGCCGTGATAGATGCTCCAGGGGAGGCGGATGAACGCGTTCAACTCGTCCGGGGTTCGGACTGGTTTGACTTCCACGTGGATCTCCGTCCCGTTGAATCCGGGGGCTAGATCACCTCGAACTGCTTGCCGAGGGTGCCCACTGTCTCGAGCACGAAATCGAGCTGCTCGTCGGTGTGGGTGGCCATGTAGCTGGTCCGCAGCCGGCAGCTGCCCTCAGGCACGGCCGGTGGAACTACCGGATTCGTGAAGATGCCCGCGTCCAGGAGAGCTCTCCAGAACTTGAACGTCTTCACCATGGGCCCGATGAGGATCGGAACGATGGGGGTCTCCGTAGGCCCGGTGTCGAAACCGATCTCGCGGAAGCTGTCCCGCATTCTCCGCGCGTTTTGCATCAACCGTACGCGCCGCTCCGGTTCATCGCGGATGATCTCGAGACACTTCAGTACGGTGGCCACGGCCGCAGGCGGCATCGAGGCGCTGAAGATCAATGCACGCGCGTGATTTCGCAGGTATTCGATGACCTCGGCCGTGCCGGCGCTGAACCCGCCGATCGAGGCGAAAGACTTGCTGAACGTGCCGAGGATCAGGTCCACCTCGTCCGTGAGACCCCAGTGCTCGGCGGTGCCGGCTCCGGTGGGCCCGAGGACGCCGACGGAATGGGCATCGTCCACCAGCAGCGCCGCATTGTACTTGTTCCGTAGCTCGACAAACTTGGGAAGGTCGGCGATGTCGCCTTCCATGCTGTAGACGCCATCCACGGCAATCAGCTTGCCCCGCTCGGGACCCGCCGCCTGCATCGCGCGCTCCAGCGAATCGTAGTCTTCGTGGTTGAACCGCTGTACGGAGCCGAACCCGAGCCGCACTCCGTCATGGATGCTGGCGTGATCCAGCTTGTCCACGTAGACCGTGTCGTTGCGGCCTATCAACGCTCCCAGCGTTCCCAGGTTGGTCTGGTAACCGGTGCTGTGGACCAGCGCGGCTTCCTTTCCCACGAAGTCGGCCAGCTCTTCCTCCAGGCGATCGTGGAGATCGAGATTGCCGTTCAGAAATCGGCTTCCGGTATTGCCGGTTCCGTACTTGTCGATGGCCTGCCTGGCCGCCTCCATCACCCGCGGGTCGTGCGTCAGCCCCATGTAGTTGTTGGAGCCGACCATGAGCTTCTTTTTTCCGTCGATCATCACGTGCGTGTCGTGCGACTCGTCGATCCGCTGGAAGTACGGATACAGTCCGGCGGCACGCACCTCACGGGAGGCAGTGAAGTTCTCACATTTGTCGAACAGGTGCATCTGTTTGGCCTGATCGAGGGAAGCCTCGTCCGCTCCCTCAGGCTGCGGCAAGGCAGTGTTCTGCATGGTTTTTGGCATCGCTCGAAGCTACCCGTACGGTCAACGTGGAGCAAGCTGAGACGGCAAGATCGCACGCCCCCGGGAAACCGCCCCATTCTCTCACCGATAGATGGCCAGAAGAGTTACGGGACGAGCGACGCTTACACGGGGTGGAAGGCGCGGTTCCCGCGATTGGCGGCCGGTTGAGCGTTGTGAACGCCGGCTCGGCACCCTGGCCGCCCGCGGGAGCGACTTAGAACGATTATCTTGCCGACCCACTCCGCCGGGGTGCGGAGAATACAGGCGACCACAGCGCGTTGTGAGAACCGGAGCAGCGCGTGCACCATACCGGAAAGACCGGCACGGATGACCGAATTCGACATCATCGCGATAGGCGGCGGCACGGCAGGCCTCGTAACGGCAGCCGGATCGGTCTCGCTGGGTGCCCGGACGGCGCTTGTCGAACGAGCGCGCCTGGGCGGGGACTGCTTGTGGACGGGCTGCGTCCCGAGCAAGGCGCTGATCAGTTCGGCCCGTCTGGCCGCCGGGATGCGTGAGGCGGCGGCTTTCGGTCTCCGTCCAGTGGATCCGGCGCCCGATGGGCGGGCGGTGCTGGAAAGCGTCCGCGCGGTACGGGCTCGCATCGAGCCGCACGACGATCCGGCGCGCTTCCGGGCGATGGGCGTGGAGGTGGTCGAGGGCGAAGCTCGCTTCGTGAACCCGCATGAAATAGAGGTCGATGGCCGCAGACTGCGCGCCAGGAAGTTCGTGATCGCTACCGGCTCGCGTGCGGCGGTCCCTCCCATCCAGGGCCTCGCGGAAGCCGGATTCTACACGCACGAGACCGCGTTTGACCGTGACACGATTCCCGCTTCGGTGATCATCGTCGGAGCGGGGGCTATCGGCATCGAGTTCGCGCAGGCGTATCGCAGGCTTGGCGTGGACGTCACGGTTGTGGAGCTGCTGGACGAGATTCTCCTCAAGGAGGACCCGGAACTGGTGGCGCGGTTACGCGAGATTCTCGAGCGTGACGGCGTCCGCATCCTGACATCCCACAGGGTGGTGAGCGTGGACCGCGGGCGTGGCGAGGAACGCCTGGCAGGCAGCGATATACGGCCGGGCGGTGGGCCGACCGTCGCGGTCTCGGTTCAGGGCCCCGGCGAACCGCAGGTCCTGGAAGCCGACGAACTACTGGTCGCCACGGGCCGGCTACCGAACATCGAATCGCTCGCTCTCGAGCGGGCCGGCGTCGAGGTCGGGAGACAGGGAGTCATCGTGGATGAGAGGATGCGAACCAGCAGAAAGAACATCTTCGCCGCTGGCGACGTGACTGGAGGCCTGCTGTTCACCCACGTCGCAGACCATGAAGCCCGCACCGTGGTTCGAAATGCCCTGTTCCCGTTCCCCGGTCGCATCAGCTACCAGGCCATTCCGTGGTGTACGTTCACCGACCCGGAACTGGCCCATGTGGGGCTCACGGAGGCGGAGGCCCGGGAGCGGTTTGGCGATGGCGTGAGAGCGTACACCTACGACTTGAAGGATCTGGACCGCGCGATTGCCGAGAGAGCGGCGACCGGCCTGATCAAGCTGGTGACCGATCGAAAGGGCGGGCTGCTGGGAGGACACATCCTGGCCCCGTCGGCCGGGACCATGATCATGGAGGTGGCGTTGGCCATCCGGCAGGGGATGAGGATCGGGCAGCTGTCCAGCGCCGTGCACCCGTATCCCACCATGAGCGAGGGCGTGCGACGCGCAGCGGATTCCTACATGCGGGCCAAACTGAACGAGCGGACCAGTCGCTGGCTGGACCGCTATTTCCGCGTCGCCCGTCGGCTGAGGCTATGAGCTTGCCACGGCTGGAGCTGACACTCTGAGCGGGTCGGGGTGGGCCTTGAACGGCAAGCCGCACTGGCTGGGGTGGGTCGTGCTCGTGGCTATCCTGGCAGCGATCGCGGTTCGGGCAAGCTCACCCATCGTGAGGACTGGCGGGGACCTGACCTGGTATATCGAGGTGGGCGAACTGGTGCTGAGCGGCGAGGACATCTATGCCACATCGAACCCCACCACCAACACCTGGCCGCCTCTATTCGCCCTCATGGCGGCTCCGCTTGCCATCCTGGCGCGCCTCAACGTGCACGTGACTCGCGTGCTGTGGGCCACCGCTATGCTGCTTTCGCTTGCGGGCTCGCTGCATTTCAGTATCCGGCTGGTCTACGGAAAGCCACTTGTCACCCGTTATCGCGCCGGGGCCGTTTCCGTGGCATCGGCCGCAGCTCTTGTCCCGACCCTGTTGGCCTTGCGAGCGATCTTGCCGAATTTCAGGTTCCTTCAGGTAAACGCTCTCGTGTTGCTGCTTGCACTTGTAGGCTGCTACCTCATCGCTCGCTCCAGACCCGGGGCCGGTGGTGCCATCCTGGGAGTTGCAGCCGCCATCAAGATCATCCCGATCTTCTTCGTCCCGTACCTCGTCTGGAAGAGATGGTGGCAAGCCCTGGGTGCCATGCTGGTCAGCGGAGCCGCACTGACCATTCTGCCAATCGTCGTTTTTGGCTTCGATCGCTGGTGGTCCTACGTGTCCCGCTTCCTGGGCGGCTCGGCCTCTTCGACGTTCATTGCCACCGGAAGCCAGTCTCTGTACACGATGTTTCATCGGATACTGGTGCTGCCCAATTGGTGGAACAGGGAGTTCATTCTCCCCGATCGGGTAGCAATGGATACCGGGGCGGTGATAGCGGTTCTCATGGCATTCGTTGTGTTCGCCGCATTGTTCATCCTGGTGAGTCGCCAGCGCGGTGTCCGGCCGTCGAGCCCGGCCGTCGTAACTGAGTTCGCGATCGTGCTCGGGGCGTCCATCCTGTTTCTTCCCTTCGCCTGGAGGCATTACTTCGTCTTCCTCTTGCCGGCCTACGTAGTCCTCTGGCGCGCCGCGATGGCCGGGATCGGTGACGCCCGAATTGACCCTTACAGCCTTGATCATGGGCAGCGGCGGCGAATCCGTCGGCTGCTGGGCCTTGGAGTCCTGCTGCAGGTAGGGCTGAGCTCGAG
>JBDHIQ010000169.1:0-5696 GCA_039587395.1 Gemmatimonadota bacterium | reverse complement strand
CGTTCCCAGCCCTCGATGTCCCCGGGATTGGGGGGCAGTTCGGCATCCGGATCATCCTCGTTTACCCATACGTCGAAGCGGTCCCACTCCACCCCGGCGGCCAGGTACGTGTCGACCCAGCGGGAGGCCGATGGCGTGTACATGAGCTGCCAGCCGAAGTCGCGCAGCGCGGTGTCCTTCAGATACATGCGGTTCACTATGAAGCCGCCCGTCATCGGCTCCTCGAAGTTCTTCACGATGAACAGCGGGAACACGAACGAGAGCCCCAGGTCCCCGTCCGCGCGGAGCGCTATGGACAGCGTCTTCTGGATCGCCCCCTCGTCCAGCCAGGTCATGTAGTCCTGCATCCCCTCGGCCTGCCCCTGCTCCGGCCAGTCCTCCACCTCCTTGGACTTCATGAACCGGTGCAGGCTTGCCGCGTGCTCCACGCCGGGGCTGGTCAGCGCCAGCTCGGATGCGGGCAGTGGGCGCAGCTCATACTCGACGTACGGATCGTCGTAGGCGCCCCGGAATTCGAGCCTGGGGCGCAGCGGGCTGTCATCCGGAAGCGGCGGGAAGATCCGGTGCTCCGGCTGGCGTACCTTCGTCATCCACGACTGATACCCCCCGCTCATCAGCGCACCCGAGCGGATGACGTCCCGCGTACCCCACGCGTCGTTGATGTAGCGCGAGACGTCGTAGCCCGGCGAGAAGTAGCCGTCGCTGTTCTTGTCTGTCCCGATGGCATGCTTCCCTTCCTCGATTAGCAGGTGCATCGGGAACCGGGTCTCTTCGTCTACCTCGATCACATTCCAGGTGATCACCATCACGTAGTACTCTTCGTCGCACTCCGTCTCCGTCTTGTCCGCCAGGTACTCTCCGCCCCAGCGCGCAAACCCACCCCGGAACTCCGCCGCTTCCAAGTCGTGCGGGTGCGCACCCAGGCCCACCTCGGAGGGGAAGTAGGCGAAGAAACCCATCTTGAACGTGCCGACCTCGCTGAAATCGATGACCGACTCGCTGATATCTGCCGAATCCGAGTAGAAGCCGATCGAGCCGGGCTGCTTGAGGATCTTGTCCAGCTGGTAGTAGATGACCGGCCGGTCCGGTGCCTCCTCGAATGGCAGCGCCTCGGGGATCCGAATATCGGCCCCTTCGGTGCGGCGCAGCAGCGGCTCGTCCGGCGAGAACCAGTAAACAGGCGCCATGTACGACGCCGCTTCGCGCAGCGTCATCCGCGTGTCCGTGCCCCACCACACGGCGCCCGGTACGTCGCTGAAGTCGCATTGCGCCTGCTGCGTGCCGGCAGTTGGCAACTCGATTCCGGATTCCGGCAACTCGATCCCAGCTGCTGGAAGCGTTCCCTGGCTGCTCACGGTCGCCTCGGATTGCGCCGCGGCGGGCTGAAGACCGCTGGCGATTCCCACGCAGACGAAGGCAAAGATCCACGAACCTCTGGCAGACCAGGTCGATATTTTCGTGCGCACTTGCGAGTCCACTCCGGTTTGGATGAGGAACAGTGATTCGAGACGGTCCGGTAAAGCTACTCGTGGGTCGGCGGAGGGGCGACTGGCCGTCGCGAGACGCGGACGGGATGCGCATCTTCTACACATGACACGCTACATACGCTACCAGGAGGCTGATTCGGACGGAGTCCACCGGTACGGCCGCGTCCAGGACGGCGCATCGGGACCGGTGGTGCAGGAACTGGAGCGTGCGCCCTGGGACCTGCCGGACGGAAGCCCGCCCGACGAACCCGGGGAAATCGACCGGACGCACCCGCTGGATTCCGTGCGACTGCTGGCCCCTTGCGAGCCGAGCAAGGTCATCGCCGTCGGACGCAACTTCCGCAGCCACCTGGGTAGCCGGCCGGCCCCGGAGGTTCCAGGCCTGTTCTGGAAACCGCCCTCATCGATCATCGGCACGGGTGAAGCCATCGTCCTGCCGCCGGACGCCCGGAACGTTCACCCCGAGGGCGAACTGGTGATCGTGATCGGCAGGATTGCCAGCCGCATTGCGGCGGCGGCGGCGGGCGACCACATCTTCGGTGTCACGGCCGGGAACGACGTGAGCGAGCGCGGTTGGCAGCAAGCCGATCTGCAGTGGTTCCGGGCCAAGGGGGCGGACACCTTCGGGCCGCTGGGTCCGGCTATCGTCACGGGACTCGACTACAACGACCTGTTGATCGAGTCCCGGCTGAACGGTGAGACCCGCCAATCGGAGCGCTCGCGGGACCTGCTGTTTCCCGTGGACGAGATCGTGAGCTACGTGAGTCGCTACGTCACGCTCCTGCCAGGCGACGTAGTGTTCACCGGTACGCCGGGGATCACGTCAGCCATGGATGACGGCGACGTTGTGGAAGTAGAGATCGAGGGCGTGGGCGTGCTCCGAAACCCGGTGGTCCGGGCAGGCGGCTGGCCTGCCACGCGAAGAAGAGGAGCGGGTCGCTAGCCGTCCTCCCAGTTCTCCAGGAAGCGACCCTCACCGCTTCCTGCCTCGTCTACCAGCGCCTGGAAGATCGCGCGCAGCTGTTCGTACGGCAGCGTGCCGATGATCATCCGATTGTTGATGATCATCGTCGGCGTGGAGCGAATCCCGTGGGCGAACTGATCGGACGTCTGGGCGTACTCGCGCCCCGTCTCGATCATGCGGTGCACGATCTCTCGCGTCGCGGAATCGGTCACGGCTTCCTCCACGCCGTGGCGCACGGCCAGTTCCTGACGCCACTCGGCGCTGGCCTTCGCCTCCCGTAGATTCGCGAACACTTCGTCGTGGATGGCCAGGAACTTGTCGGGATCGTGCGCCGCCATGTAGGAGACGTCGCAGGCACCCGGGTGGAGATCTTTATCGACCACGTCGTTGCAGGCGGCTTCCAGCGGGAAGAACTGGAAGGCGATGTTGATCTGACCGGCAAACTCCTCCTGCAGCCGTTCCAGTTGTTCAGCCAGAAACTGGCAGTCGGGACAGAGGGGATCCGCGAAATCCACGATCTGGATCGGCGCATCCTCGAACGCCTCCGTGGAGCGAGCGGTCCAGTACGGGGAAAGGTAGCTGGGCCACTCCACCGGCTCCAGGCTATAGAACTGCTCGACTATGCGGGTAGCGGCTCCTCCTGCCAGCGCGTCTTTCTTAGCCGCGTCGAGCTCGGCGAATCCCCATGCACCGGCCAGCATCACGACTGCGAAGGTGGCCAGGAGCTTGACCGATGGCCGGAGCCACCGGTTGAGGAGGCTGCCACCCCGCTCGACCCCGTATCTCCAGAAGAGGATGAAGCTGACCAGCGAGAAGATGTAGAAGCCGCTGCACAACAAGCACAGGCTCCCAAGGAAGACTAACGAATACGCCAGGAACCCGACCACACTAACGATGTTGAGCAGCGAGAGGCTCTTGTTGGTGCGCTCGAACTCTCTGGATGGAAACAGCGCTCCCAGACTTACGAGGGCACTCGCGAATAGGCCGAAGTAGCCCAGTGGCACGCCCCTAATGGCAGCGATGGATGAGTACGCCGAAGAATCGCAATTGAAGAACGCGCTGATGTCGCAGAAAGAGCCCTCAAAGATGGTTTCGGGATAGTTGGCGGCGTAGTAGTGATCGATGGTCAGAATGGAGAAGGCGACCATCCCGATTCCGGCTAGAAAGCTCAGGATTCTCGGAACAGATAGTCCGTCCAGGGTCAGGCTCTTGTCCATCGGGTTGCGCCTGCTGTTGCGTTCAGTTTGTCGAAGTTGGAGCGCTAGCGAGGCCCACGTTAATCCGTGCCGACCCAGATACGCCACTCCCCCCACCTCTTGGCTTCTGGGCCCGGATCGCGCACAATGGGCGGTTCCGGAAATCGCGTCACAAAAAGAGATGAGTGCACTCATGGTAGAAGAGCTCTATACGCCCCGGCAGGTCGAGCTGAAGCAGCGTGCCCGAGAAGTAGCGGAGACCGCCATGCGGCCGGTCGCGGCCAAGTACGACGTCGCGCAGGAGTACCCGTGGGAAGTGCAGGAGGCGATCAAGGAGGCCGGGCTCTTCAGTGTCTGGATTCCCGAGCAGTACGGAGGGATGGGAGGCGGCATCCTGGACGTTTGCATCGTGGTCGAGGAGTTCTCGCGCGCCTGCGGCGGGATGGGAGTCGGCTTCGCCGTCAATGTTCTGGGTTCATTACCCATCCTGGTAGGAGGGACCGACGAGCAGAAGGAGCGCTTCCTTCCTCCCATCGCAGCCGGCGACAAGCTCATAGCGTTCGGCCTGTCCGAGAAGGCGGCGGGATCGGATGCGGGTTCGATGATCACCACCGCCCAGCGCGATGGCGACGAGTACGTGCTGAACGGCGAGAAGAAGTGGAATACCGGCGGTTCCGTCGCCTCGTTCAACACCATCTTCGGAGTCACGGAACCGGGGCGGGGGGCGCGCGGCATCTCGGCTTTCGTGGTCGAAGCGGGCACGCCCGGCTACCGGGTAGGCAAGGCCGAGGACAAGATGGGCATCCGCTGCGTCCCCGTGAACGAGATTCATCTCGAGAACTGTCGTGTGCCGGAGGCCAACCTGCTCGGCGGCAAGGAGGGGCGCGGTTTCAAACACGCGATGATCACCCTGGATTCGGCCCGTCCCGGTGTGGCGGCGCAAGCCGTGGGCCTCGCGCAGGGCGCGCTTGACCTGGCGATGGCCTATACGCGCGAGCGCCAGCAGTTTGGTCAAGCCGTCAGTTCCTTCCAGGGGATCCAGTGGATGCTGGCCGACATGGCAACCCAGATCGAAGCCTCACGTAGCCTGGTGCACCACGCGGCCCGCACCATCGACGCCGGCGCCAAGGGCGCCTCCCGAGTGTCCGCGATGTGTAAGCTGATGGCCACCGACGTCGCCATGAAGGTCACTACGGATTGCGTGCAGCTGTTTGGCGGCTACGGGTACTGCAAGGACTATCCGATCGAGAAGTACATGCGCGACGCCAAGATCACGCAGATCTACGAGGGAACGAACCAGATCCAGCGCCTCGTCATCGCCCGCGCTCTGATGCGTGAGGCGGCGAGCGGGTAGCGACGGGCGAATCAGGAGGTCGATAGCAGATGGATATCTTCGCCTTCTGGGTCGTTATGGCGATCATCACCGGTACCGTATTCCTGCTTTACCCGGTCACGCGGCGGATCGGGCGTCGGGATGAGCGTTCTACCCTGGATGCAGCGGAAGACGAGAGCGCGGGTGAGTTGGCGGAGCGGATCGTCCCAGTGCTGGAGCAGCTCAGTAACCGGCTGACGGCCCTGGAGCAGGGCCAGGGCCAGCTGCGTGAGCAGCAACAGTTCCTGGAGACCCTGCTGGAGGAGAATGAGCCGCCCGCGCTGGGATCGGGCGGGTCCGAAGAGTGACGCCACACGCCCCGGAGCCACTTCGGGAGAGCGTGACCTGCACCCAAGTCTTCAACTGACGCGCACGGAGCCAAGAACGTGCGGCCTGAGCGCCGCGGACGCCGTGCAAATGGAATCTCGGAAGACCGGGCCAGCCGGCGACACCCGAGGTTTTGTGGACGGTACCAGGCCTACTCGGCGACGACTTTCCTTACGTTTTCGGCCGCCGGACCCTTGGTACCCTGTACGATGTCGAACTCGACCTTCTCGCCCTCATGGAGAGCCCGGAAGCCTTCGCCCTGGATCGCGGTGTAGTGGACAAAAACGTCCCCGTCCCCGTCATCTCTGGTGATGAAACCGAAGCCCTTGTCTTCGCTGAACCACTTAACG
>JBDHIQ010000168.1:0-5290 GCA_039587395.1 Gemmatimonadota bacterium | reverse complement strand
AGCAGTTTCCGACTAATGGTCAGCTTCAGTTGCATGCCTACTCTCCGGAATCAGCCCTCGCTGGACAGGCGAGGTTGGCCAGCCTTGCTCGATTCAGATCGGCTGGTTCGATGCTGTTGGTCGCGAGACCTGTTTCAGGGAGGCCCAACGTACTCTAAGACAAGCCGATAAGCGACGAGTCCAGATGCCCTCAGCCCTGCTCCCCCGGTATCCCGGCAGCGTCGTCACGCTCACCCTTCGCCAGCCTTGCCACATCGATGCCGGTGGCGTTCTCGACTTGCTCCAGCATCGAGATGGCGCTTCGCGAGAGGTTCCTGACATAGTTTGGCAGGCCCTCGCCGTCACCGCCGTCCAGGATGGTCAGCTTGTCGACGCGCAGGTTGTCCGCCATCACGCGGGTCACCTTGTCCAGCAGACCGGGTAGCATCTGGATCAGGAACAGGTCGTTGCTGGCTCCGGCCTTGACTTGTTTCTGCATCAGTTCGACGGCTTCGGACATGGCCCGGCCGTTCTCCAGAATCCGTGCGGATTTGCCCTCGGCCTCCATCATCAGGGCCTTCTGGCGAGCCTGTGCAGGAACGACCGTGTCCGCCTGCTCGCGGTGGTGGCTGACGTCGGCCCTCCTGGTCTCCAGGGCAACTTGCTGCTCGGCACGGGCAATCTCACCGGCCACCGCGGCTCGACCCTCGGCCTCGTTTGACTTGGCCGCGAGGTCGGCGCGCTCCACGGCCAGCTCGTTCTCCTTCTGGATGACCACCTTTTCGGAGGCAATCTCCGCCTCTCGACCCAACCGCAGTTGTTCCGCCGCCACCTGCCGGGCTTCCGCGTCGGCCTCTGCCTCCGCGATGCGCGCGTCCCGTATAACCTCGGCGTTCCGCTTGCGTCCGATGGCTTCCAGGTAACCCTCGTCATCCGTGATGCTCTGGATC
Source organism: Gemmatimonadota bacterium (assembly GCA_039587395.1). Taxonomy (GTDB): domain Bacteria; phylum Gemmatimonadota; class Gemmatimonadetes; order Palauibacterales; family Palauibacteraceae; genus JBDHIQ01. The sequence goes on along the minus strand of JBDHIQ010000168.1, from coordinate 4,361 downwards.
TGGAAGAAATCCAGGACGATGCCGAGCTGGTTCAGCTCCCCGCGTGCCCGCTCGGCGACCTGTCCCGCAATCTCCAAACGCTGGGCGTTCGCCTCCTCCGGACTGACCGCAGCCACGATCCCGCGAAGCGAACCTTCCAGCACCTGTTTCGCGGTCTGGTCCACCGCCTCGGTGCCCTTGCCCAGGAAACGCTCCACCGCGCTCTCGAGACCTTCCTCCTCCCGGCCGGCAAGCTTGACGTTGGACCGGCCCTCGATGTTGACCGGGATCATGCCGGCGCACAGGACCTTGGACAGGTGGATGTCCACCGTCCTGGTGGTCAGCGGCAGCCGCTTGACAGACTCCACGAACGGGCGCTTGAAGCCTCGTCCTCCACGGATCACCCGGTATCCAACTACCGTGCCGTCCGACAGCTTCCGCTTCCGTCCCGCAAGGATCACCGCTTCGTTCGGCTGGCAGATCACCATGTTCGCCTTGACGAAGACGATGATGAGAAACGCGGCCAGTATTCCCAGCCCCAGGACGATTCCTATCAGTTGTGCTTGGTCCATCTTCCGCTCTCTCCGGTCTCGGAGTCGGTCTTACACGTTGAAATAAAGGGCGAACTCGGCCGGGTGCGGACGCAGGCGCACGTAGTCGAGTTCGTCTTCGCGCTTCATCTGGAGCCAGGTGTCGATCACGTCTTGAGTAAACACCCCATCACGCAGCAGGAACTCGTGGTCTGCCTCGAGCGCGTCCAGCGCCTCGCCCAGCGTGCCGGGCGTACTCTCGATCGATCGGCCCGCCTCGGTCGCGGCGAGCTCGTAAATGTCTTCGTCCACCGGGTCCGGAGGGGCGATGTCGCTGAGGACCCCGTCCATCCCGGCCATCAGAAGAGCGGCAAAACCCAGGTACGGATTGCAGGAAGGATCCGGCGTACGGAACTCGATCCGTTTCGCTTTCGGGCTTGAACCGCCAACCGGCACCCGGATGCAGGCGCTGCGGTTGCGTCCGGAGAAGATCAGGTTCATCGGCGCTTCGTACCCGGGTACCAGGCGGCGATAGGAGTTGGTGGTGGGTGCGCAAATGGCGCACAGCGCTGGGGCATGCTTCAGTAGCCCGCCGATGAACTGGAGGGCGAACGGGCTCAGGTCTGCATAGCCGCCCTCCTGGTAGAACAGGTTCCGGCCGCCCTTCCACAGGCTCACGTTCATGTGCATGCCGGAGCCGTTCTCCTGGAGGAGTGGCTTGGGCATGAAGGTGGCCGTCTTCTTGTACCGGTCGACCACGTTCTTGACCGTGTACTTGTACTTGATGGCCGCGTCGGCCTGAAGCAGTAGCGTGCCGAAACGGAATCCGATCTCGCACTGTCCCGCCGCCGCCACCTCGTGGTGGTGCAGCTCGGGTTCCAGACCGACCTGTTGGAGCACGTTGGAGATCTTCGACCGGAGGTTGTTGTACTGGTCGATGGGAGGTGCTGCGAAGTAGGCCTGTTTGCGGCCGGCCTGGTGCCCCAGGTTCGGTGCGCCTTCGGTCCCACCAGAGCTCCAGAACGCGGCCGAACTGTTCAGGAAGTAGTAGCCGTGCTGGGTGGCCTGATCGAACCGGACGTCATCGAATACGAAGAACTCGATCTCCGGTCCGAAGAACACCTGGTCGGCAATTCCGAGAGATCGGGCGAGCCGCTCGGCCCGGCCGGCGATACCGCGCGGATCCCGTGAATACGGAGCCCGGCGGATCGGATCGGCGATATCACAGAATACGGACAGCGCGGGGTCTTCGAAGAACGGGTCCCGAAACACGGAGGAAGGATCCGGCATCAGGAGCATGTCGCTCTCGGCGATCTTCTGGAACCCCTTCACCGATGAGCCATCAAACGCGAAGCCGGTGCGGAACGTGTCTTCGTCCACATTCTCGGCCGGAACGGTAAGGTGCTGGAGCGTCCCGACCAGATCCACGAACTTGAGGTCGAGGAACCGGACCCCCTCCTCGCGGATCATCTTCATGACATCACGCGCCGTGGCGCGCTGGTCCCTACCCATGTGCGCCCCCCGTCACGAGAGGATCCGGGGACCGCGCTCGCCGGTCCAGATGGAGATCATGTCGTGCAGTTCGGTGACGAAGATCGAACCCCAACCTCCCACCTGGTGCGCACCGTCGGAGATTGCCGTGATGGCCCTTTCCAGATCGGCATCAGTGACTGCGACTTCCAGCCGAACGCGGCGGAACAGGTTGACCTTCTGCTCCACCCCCCGGTATTTGCGCTGCTCCGTGCGGGGGGCCGTCCCCATCACTGTCGTGGCGGTGAGCTTCACGAACCCTGCCTCGTGCAGCGAGGATTTCACCGCAGGGAGCTGTTCCGGCCGGATCAGAGCGATAACCAGCTTCATGGCCCGATCCTCCCGTTCAATCCGTAGTGAAGATCTGGAAGCCGCTGTATGACTCCAGACCGTGTTCATCGATGTCCAGCCCGCGGAGTTCGGTCTCGTGCGAGACTCGGAGTCCTATCGTGGAGTCGATGGCTTTGAAGACGATCCACATCACGACCGCGACGAAGCCGAGACTGGCAATCACGCCGAGACTCTGTATGCCCAGTTGCCCGAAGCCACCGCCGAAGAACAGGCCGTCTGCCGGGGAGCCAAGTGCCGCCTGGCCAAACAGACCAACCGCGAGGGTCCCCCAGATCCCCACCATCCCGTGCACCGGAACCGCACCGACCGGATCGTCGATACGGATGCGATTCAGAAGCTCGATTCCGTAGACAATCAGGATTCCGCCAGCCGCGCCGATCCAGATCGCGCTACCCGTCCCTACCACGGCGCACGGTGCGGTGATAGCCACCAGACCGGCCAGGGCTCCGTTAAGAGCAATCGTCAGGTCCGGTTTTCCGTATCTCACCCAGGCGAAGATCATGGCGACGATCGCGCCCATACTCGGTGCCAGCGTGGTATTCATCGCGACGCGCGCGACGACGTCCGGCTCTCCCATGCCGAGCGTGGACCCGGCATTGAAACCGTACCAGCCGAACCACAGGACCAGCACGCCGAGCGTGGCGAGTGGCATGCTGTGGCCCAGAATCACGTTGGAGGAGCCATCCTTATTGAAGCGTCCGAAACGCGCCCCAAGTAGCCAGGCGCCGATCAGGGCGCTGACGCCTCCCACCGCGTGAACCACCGTCGATCCCGCGAAGTCGTGGAAGCCCAGGCCGGAGAGCCAGCCGCCCCCCCATACCCAGTGGCCCACGACCGGGTACACGAAGGCGGAGATGATAAAGGAGTAGGCGAGGTACGCAGCAAATTTCATCCGCTCTGCCACCGCCCCTGCGACGATGGTAGCAGCGGCACCGGCGAACACGGCCTGGAACAGCCAGAACGCCTCGAGCGGAACCCCATCCACCGGCGACTCGGCCCCGACCAGGAACCAGCCGCTGGTACCGAAGAGCAAGCCCTGGCCACCATACATGATGGCGTAGCCGAAGATGAAGTAGCCGAGTGCGGCAAAGCAGAAGTCGAGCACGTTCTTTGTGAGGACGTTGGCTGCGTTCTTCGTCCGGACGAGTCCGGCCTCCAGCATGCCGAAGCCGGCCTGCATGAAGAACACCAGGAAGGCGGCAATCAGAATCCACAGGGTACTCAGCCCATCCCATTCGGGCTGCGCCTGAATGGCGGCCGTTCCAGCACCGGTCAACACGTCGGACCCGCTGGCCAATGCAGTGAGGTCCATCTCGTCGTCCTTGATTCCCTGGTCCCTGAGAGAGCACGCGGTGTTGGTGAGCGTCGGCACCACCCGCACGCACAAACCGATAAGCGTGTAGGGCAAGTTACGGGCACGGCAAGGCAGCGTACAGGACTTCCTGAGCCGCCGATATGCGAGGCTATCGGCTGAAAAGCCCGCATGGTTGAGGGCTTTCTGCCAGTCGGGGCGGCGAGATTCGGGCGCGCAGCGTCAGCAAGCGCCAGCTAGCCGCGAAGCGGCGACGCGCTCACTCGCGACCTCCTGGCGTCGAGCCGCAGGCAAGACATTGAGTCAGGCGCAGCCTGCGAAGCCGTCGAACCGAAGGTGAGACACTGAGCAAGCGAAGCATGCAAAGAACCCCATTCGCCCGGTATAGGGCCCGTACACTTCAATACAGGCCAATTCCGGGGTTTTGAGTTCAATACACTTCAGCACACTCCCCCACACTTTGTTACAGCTACCATGACAGTTGGATGGAGTGCTCAGGCTAATGACCGGCCCGCGTTGGTTTCGCTACCTTACGAGGTCAGTACCTCCAGCCGTCCGAGGCCGCTATGTCCGTGGATGTCGAGCGCCTCAACGTTGCTCTCGGAGACCGCTACACGCTCGATCGCGAGCTCGGTCGTGGCGGGATGGCGACGGCGGCG
>JBDHIQ010000167.1:0-6066 GCA_039587395.1 Gemmatimonadota bacterium | reverse complement strand
TCAGGTCAGGGTAGGGAGCTGGAGCCGCCAGGCTGCATTCGATCGCGCCACCGTCAAACTCAACCGCGCGGGAGCAACTCCGAATGCTCCCGTTGCAGCCAATCCAGGACTCGTTCGCGGAGCTCGCACGCGAGAGCAAAGACCTCCTCCGCATCAGTGGACGAGGCGGTCCCTGCCCTCTCGTAGTGGCCGATGTTCCTCTTCCGACGGACTGCATCGAGAGTGTCGACAAGGTCCTTGCCGAGACCGACCGTGAAGCGAAGAGACCGGATTGCACGCTCGTGAGCGCGCTGACGCTCAGCGCGGTATCCCGCGGCTGCCAGGGCAAGAACGGCAAGCTGGAGAACCGCGTTGTACGAGATGCCGAGGCGCCAGTCCGCACTGAGGCGGTCAAGGCCGGCATCCTCGAGATCTCTCTCGATCACAGCCAACAGATCGGAGACCTCCTCCGGGCTCGACTCGTGCCTATGCAGCCAGCCATTAGCTTGCCAGTTCCTCAAGATCATGCTCACTCCCAACGAGCATGATCTTGGGGCGTGTCATCACACTATTAACGAAGTGCTCGCCGGCAGCGCCTTTCGCTATGAACTCGTCCAATCCGTAGATGCTTGGATTGATCTCTCTGCCCACTTGGTCCTGCAGGGATCTCAGCGCCGGAATAATCTCGGCCAATCGGACGTCGCCCAGGATCAGCACATCCACGTCGCTCTCCGGGGAGTGCTCCCCGGTTGCCACCGACCCGTAGATGAACGCGAATGCAATACGACCGCTTTCCTCGAACGGGATCAAGGCAGCCCGCACCTTGTCCGCCAACGCGGTCGTCTTCTCGACCAACCGACGCAGTTCCTCGAAGACGGGACAGCTCGCGTTGGCCTGGAAGAAGACCTGTTTCCCTCTCCGGGTCCGGGTCACGAGGCCGGCCACAGTGAGTCCCGCGAGCTCGCGCTGTACACTCCCAACGCCAGCGTCCACCGTGCGAACGATCTGGCGAAGGTAGAACGATTCATCCGGCCGGCCGAACAGGAGACCGAGTGTCCTGCGGCGTGTTTTCCCGAACAGGGTCTCGGCGATTCTGTCGGCTGTGGGCGGGGCCATACTCCACCGTGGTTCGTGAGTGCTCGCGTCGGGACATGTGTACCCGAGGCAGGTACATATGTACCCGACCACCTCCCGCATAGACACAGCCGCAACGTTCCCGCTACACTGTCGTACGCTCGCGAGCCGAAACCAGCAGACCTCCAAATGACTCTGATCCGGTGTCGTGAGTGTCACCGTGATGTGAGCACGGAAGCACCCACTTTTGCCCATAGTGGAGGGAGGAGTACCGTGCGCCTGCGATTCGCCATCCTCTCATTCCTGATCCCGTTCCTCGCGTTGGTCTTTTCGTCGTGCCAGGCGCCGGGACGATCGCCATCGCTCGCGTTCCGCGACGTGCGGGTGTTTGACGGTGAGCAGACCATTCCCCGGGCCACGGTGATCGTGAAGGACGGCTACATCGCGCAGGTCGGAACCGATCTCGCCATTCCCGCAGGCGCGCGGGTGATCGATGGCGCGGGACGCACTTTGCTCCCGGGGCTGATAGACGCCCACATGCACCTGGAGCCGAATGTCCTTCGACGCTCGCTCATGTTCGGCGTCACCACCGAAATGAGCATGGGCGATGATCCGAGGGATGTGATCGAGCTCCAGAAGGCGCAGCGGGAGCACGGCGCCGTAGATCGTGCCGATGTGTTCACCTCCGGCTGGATCGTGACGCCGCCGAGGGGGCATGGAGCGTTCCCGGGAAGCCCTACGCTAGCCCGCCTGGAGGATGCCGATTCGTTCGTAAAGGCACGGGTGGAAGATGGCGCCGACCATATCAAGATCGTCTATCAGGTCGGCAGCTCGGAGCAACAGTTCCGGCAGCCAGGCATGATCCCGATCTTCGAAGAACCCGTGATGCGGGCGGCCGTGGAAGCAGCGCACAGGTATGGGAAGACCGTGGCCGTCCACGTCAACTCGCTGGCGGCCGCCAAGGAAGTAGCCGAGGCCGGCGCCGAAATACTGGCACACGTCTTCTTTGACCAGGTGGCAGACGAGGAGGTCGTTCGACTGCTGCTCGAAAAAGAAATGTTCGTGACGACTACCTTTGGCGTCCACGAAAGCCTGTTTCACGACTCTGAGTGGGAGGAGCCGGACGATCCCCGGATATCGCCCTACCTAGGCCCGGACGAAGTCGGGATGCTGCGCAGTCTTGGCGGCCGCGAGCGGCCCCAGTGGACGAACATGCTAGAGTCGGTGCGGATACTGCACGAGGCGGGAGTACCCATTCTCGCCGGTACGGACATGCCCCAACTCCAGGGCCTGACCATGCACCGCGAGCTCGAGACGCTAGTGTCGGTGGGGCTGGATCCTGAGAACGCACTGATCGCCGCCACCTCCGCCCCCGCGGACGCCTTCGGGCTCGAAGACCGTGGCCGGATCGTCCCCGGCGCCCGAGCCGACCTGCTGCTGGTTCGGGGTGATCCCACGGTCGAAGTCACCGACACGCGCAACATCGTCGGTATATGGAAGCTGGGCGTGGAGGCGGACCGGGCTTCGTATGCCGATGAGAAGCAGGCGCTATGGCAGGCCGTGGATGAGTCGGGCGAGCTCATGATCGCGGACTTCGAGGGTTCAGAGCCAATACCGACCTTCGGGAGTCTGTTCGAGCAAGCGACGCCGGGCAGCTCGGCCGAGATCGGCCTGATAAAAGGGGGTGCGGTCGGATCGGAACGAGCGCTCGCCGTCAGCGGAGAGGTCGTCAAAGCGGAGGGCGCGTTCGTGAACAACCCGCGTTGGCCAGGGGAACGAGCGGGCCTGGCCTTCAGACCGACGCTAAGGTTGAACGGCGGGGTGCTCGATCTGTCAGCCAAGTCGGCCGTCACGTTCTGGGCACGTGGAGATGGGGGAACCTACCGCGTCCTTGCCACTTCTCGGGGCTCCACCCCCACCGCGCGCACGTTCGTCGCCGGACAGGAGTGGGCCGAGTTCACCTTCCCCTTCTCGAGCTTCGAGGGTGTCGATTTCTCGGAGTTGAGAGCGATTCAGTTCGCGGCCGGACCCGAGCCAGGGAACTTCCGATTCGAGATCGACCAGATCCGGGTACGATGAACGGACCGCCAACCTTGTCGGCGTGTTCCAGGACTACTCATGACCGTCCCTCTCCGGCTTAATCGCGCTAGCCCCTGAGTCCCCCCACCGTTGCGGGACCCGACGGCCCCGGCCATCATCTGATGATAGACAGTAAGCAGTTCGAACCTGCCGTACGAATCGGCCTCATCTTCCGGGTACCGACCGGAGCCTCACGTGCGGATCGCGTCTCAGGACCGCCGCGCATCCCCTCCCCCGGGAGAGGCCGACAGGGAGGAGTACAAATGCGCCGGTTACACGCCATCCTGGCAATCCTGATCCCGTTCCTTCTGGTGAGTTGTGGCGAGCCGTCTGTCGTCCCGGTGACGGAAGACACCGCGGCCCCCACGGTCACACTCGATGACAGCTCGCAGCCCCCCAACGCCTGGCAGTCGCCGCCCGAGGATCTGCTGCAGGTGATGCACGCGCCGCAGCTCCCGTCGGTGTGGACGGCTCCGTCCGGTGAGCACCTGTTCCTGGCCGACCCCATTCTCTATCCGTCCCTGGCCGAGCTGGCTGCGCCGATGCACAAGCTGGCCGGCATGCGCGTCAATCCGGCCACCAACGGCCCGCACGGGCGGCGCGGGGCCACCTCGCCCCGTCTGGTCCGGGTGGAGGACGGAACGGTCACACCGCTCGAGCTACCGGCGGTTGTCGAGATCCACGGGGTATCCTGGTCCGCGGACGGCCAGCGCTTCGCGATTACCGTTGGGGATGCCGATGGGTTTGGCCTGTGGGTCGGCTCGGTCGAGGGCGTCGTGACCGAGATGGAGGACCTCACTCTCAATCCGCTGATCGGCAGCCCCGTGCAATGGCTACCCGACCAGGAGCGACTGCTGGTCCGACGCATCCCGGATCGCGGGGCGGCTCCCGCGCCGCCGGCCATACCGGCCGGTCCGGAGATCATCGCAGGAGAAGGGGCCTCGGCCCGCTCCACGTACGAGGCGCGGAACCTGCTCGAGACGGCGCACGACGACGCGCTCTTCGACTACCACGTCCCCTCCGAGCTGGTAGTCGTCGACCCCTCCACAGGGGAGTCTGAGGTCATCGGTCCGCCGGCCCCCTACACCACGGCCGAGTATTCGCCGGACGGCCAGTACCTGCTCGTCGAGCGTCTGGTCGGTCCGTGGTCCCACGAGGTCGCCTTCTGGCGTTTCGCCAGGGAGATCGAGGTGTGGAGCGCCGAAGGAGAGCTGGTTGCCAGCATCGCGTCGTTACCCGTGGCAGACAATGTGCCGACCCATGGCGTGCCGCTGGGACCGCGCTCGATCTCCTGGCGTCCTACGGCTCCCCACACGCTCTACTGGGTCGAGGCGCTGGATGGTGGGAGTCCCGTGGCCGACGTGCCCCATCGCGACCGGCTGTTGCGTCTTGACGCGCCCTTCACGGACGAGCCCGAGGAGGTGTTCCGCGCCGAGCACCGCATGTATTGGCAGAACGCCTGGACCGCCGAGGGAAGCACCGTCATGCTCGCACAGCGCGAGCGAATGCGCCGCTGGCTCTACGTCTGGCTCCTGGACTTGGACGACGGCACGGCGCGCCCGTGGTTCGATCTCGACGAGGACGACCGCTACGGAGATCCGGGCAATCCCGTCTTCCGACCGCTGCCCAACGGCCAGTGGGTGATGCGCCAGCAGGGGGACGCCGTCTACTTTCGAGGGAACGGCGCGACCGATCAGGGCGACCGGCCCTTCCTGGACCTGCGCCAGATGGCCACGGGCGAGGCGGAGCGCCTGTTCCGGAGCGATCAGGAGCGCTACGAGTACTTCGTGGCGTTCGCCGGCGAGGATGACCAGTTCATTATGAGCTCCGAGTCCTCCGTGGACGTGCCCAACTATTACCTGGCCGCCTTCGGCGAGACGGTCGCCGCGGCCGAGGGGGAAGCCACCCGCGCGATGACCCGGGAGCCGATCACGCGCTTCGAAGATCCCGCGCCCCAGCTGCGACAGATCGAGAAGCGCCTCGTGCGCTACGAGCGTGAGGACGGCTTGCCGCTCAGCTTCCAGCTGCTCCTGCCCCCCGGCTACGAGGAAGGCACGCCGCTGCCCACGGTGCTCTACGCGTATCCCCTCGAATACTCCGGCGCTGCCGTCGCCGGCCAGGTGAGGGGCTCGGCCCGGCGCTTCATGCGCGTGTCCGGCGCCTCCCACCTGTACTTCTTGCTCCGCGGGTACGCCGTGCTCGACCAGACGACCATGCCGATGCTGGGTGATCCCGAGACCACGTACGACACCTTCGTGCCGCAGTTGGTGGCCGACGCGGAGGCCGCGGTGGCCAAGGCAGTGGAGATGGGGGTGGCCGATCCGGAGCGGATAGGCGTCATTGGCCACAGCCACGGCGGGCTCATGGTGGCCAACCTGTTGGCGCACACGGACCTGTTCCGAGCCGGTATCGCGCGCAGCGGCTCGTACAACAAGACCGTTCAGCCGTTCGGCTACCAGTCCGAGCGTCGTTCCCTGTTCGAGGCCCGGGACGCTTATATCCAGGCCTCGCCAACCTTCTTCGCCGACCAGGTCAACGAGCCGGTTCTCATCATCCACGGGGCGGACGACGGCAACCCGGGCACGCTCACGCCCCAATCAGAGGTCTTCTTCGAGGCCGTGCGCGGCTCAGGTGGCACTGCCCGGCTGGTGCTGCTTCCGTTCGAGGACCACGGCTACCGGGCCAAAGAGAGCGTGGAGCATGTGGTCTGGGAGCAGCTGCGCTGGTTCGACAAGTACCTGAAGGGCGACGGCGAGTAACCCCGGCGCACCCGTTTAGATAGGCGAGAGCCCGTCAATCGGCGGGCTCTCGTGCATCGGAGGGTCTCCCCTGCGGCTCCTGCTAGTGGCTAGTACAGCGGTTCAGTCACAGTCGGTTACGTAGCAATCCCGTCGTGTCCTCTCGAACGTCAGCCTGAACCCGCCTGCTCCGTCG
>JBDHIQ010000166.1:0-8443 GCA_039587395.1 Gemmatimonadota bacterium | reverse complement strand
CCCGAGTCCAACCTGTTCTTCCTCGCGGATGCAGCCTACGCCGGCGGAATTGACTTTCGGCACCGGTTCGGCGGCGGCAACTATCAGGTCAGCGGGTACGCGCTCGGTAGTCACATGCGCGGCAACACGGATGCCATCAGCTCCCTCCAGCAGTCTTCCACGCACTACTATCAGCGGCCTGATGCGCCGCACGTGTCTTACGACCCCGAAAGAAGGTCGCTCAGCGGCGGCGCGGCCAATCTCGAGATTGGCAGGATCGGTGGAGGACACTGGCGCTACGGGTTCCTCGGCACGGCACGCACCCCGGGGTTCAACGTCAGCACGCTGGGCTTCCAGAACCGGGCGGATGAAATCATCGCCGTCGGGTACGCCTCCTACGACCAGTTTCAGCCTCAGGGTATCTTCCGTCGCTGGCGGTTGAACACCAGCTACTGGTCCGCCTGGACGTTCGGCGCCGAGCGGCTCGGCACCGGCGGAAACGTCAACACGAGTTTCCAGCTCAAGAACTTCTGGGGCGGATACCTGGGCATCGGCGGAGAGCTCCCCGCCCTGTCCGCCACGGCGCTTAGAGGAGGCCCGGCGCTTCGGACGCCCAGCGAGTACAACTCCTTCTTCGGGTTCTTCTCGGATTCCCGCAAGACGGTCCGCATCGGATTGAATGGAAACCTGGGCGGGGATTTCGAAACCCAGACCAACCGGTTCAACGTCTCTCCCAACGTGACCATCCAGGCGTCCAGCAACTTCCAGCTGGCGCTGGGACCCGGATTCTCGTGGCGGAACAGCGAGTGGCAGTACGTGTCCACCCGGGGTTCGGACTCGGGAAGCCACTTCGTGTTCGGCCGGATCAAACAGACCACCACGTCGCTCACGGCCAGGCTCAATTACACGTTCAGCCCCAAGCTGTCCCTGCAGGTCTACGCGCAGCCGTTCGTGAGCGCCGGCACCTACGACCAGTTCAAGGAGGTCGATCAACCTCGCGCTGCCGCGTTCGAGGACCGGTTCCGCAGATACAGTCAGGACGAGATCTCGCTGGAGGATGGTCGCTACCAGGTGGACGTGAGCGGCGACGGCGAAGCGGATTTCTCGTTCGGCAACCCGGACTTCAACGTGAAGCAGTTCCGATCCAACGTCGTCTTCCGCTGGGAGTATCGCCCCGGCTCCACGTTGTTCGTCGTGTGGAGCCAGGACCGCAGCGCCTTCACCGAGGACGGATCGTACGATCTGGGGCGCGATGTCGGCGATCTGTTCGGCGCGCCGGCCACCAACGTGTTCCTGATCAAGATGGAGCACTGGCTGGGCTTTTAAGCCGCACCCATCTTTCGGTATGAGCTCCACACTCGAACCACCCTATTCCGGCAGACCGCTGGCCCTCGTGACGGGCGCATCCGTCGGCATCGGCCAGGCGCTGGCATGGGAGCTGGGGAAGCACGGCTACGACCTGGTCCTGACGGCCCGGGATCGCGCACGCCTTGACGCCGTGGGAGATGAGATTGCCGGAACGCACGACGTAGCCACCCGGTCCGTGGACCTGGATCTGGCCACGCCCGGCGCGTCCGCAACGCTGTTCGAGCGGCTCGGCGACGCGGCAGACAGACTGGATGTGCTGGTGAACAACGCCGGTTTCGGCACGTTCGGCCCGTTCGTGGACACCTCCGCGAACGACACCGGCGCGATGATCCGGCTCAACGTAGAAGCCCTCACGCACCTGACACGCCTGGCTCTCCCGGGGATGATCGCGCGCGGGGCAGGCCGCATCCTCAACGTGGCCTCGACGGCTGCGTTTCAACCCGGTCCACGAATGGCCGTCTATTACGCCACGAAGGCATACGTGCTCTCCTTCTCCGAGGCCGTGTTCGAAGAGCTCCGGGGAACCGGCGTCACGGTTACGACGCTGTGTCCCGGAATCACCAGGACTGAATTCCACGCGCGTGCGGACATGGAAGACTCGGGCCTTCTGCGCGACCGCTGGTTCATGGACGCGGACGAGGTCGCGCGGCTGGGGTACGCCGGGATGGCCCGCGGGAAGCGCGTGGTGACCCCGGGCCTGGCCAATCGGCTGGGAACGGTGGCGGCTCGACTGGTCCCGAGGGGTTTCTCGGCGCGAGTGGTGTCCCGGCTGCAGGCGTCCCGCGACCGCCCGGGCAAGTGAGCGTTCACGGACTGCAGCGGATCACGTGAAGTTTGCCCTGCTGCTCGCGGTCATGGTCATGGTGGCCGGATTCCTCGCTCGCCGGCGAATTCGTACCCTTCGTCGTCCCGATATTACCCTCACGGATGACCTGATACGGCAGATCGAGGACCGCGGCCGCATCGAGCACGAGGTACCGGAGCCCCTCGACCTGGGCGAGATTCGCGAGGAGGAGGAGCGCTTCTGGGACCAGACCTGGGACGAGCCCGAACCGCTCTAGGCAACCGGGCGGCCGGTCCGATCATCTCACGGATGTCGTGACCGGGAACCTCACGGGAACGGCCGGCGCTACACCAGGGTAGGCGTCGATCGCGGCCTGGATGGCCGCCCAACCTGTTCTCATTGCGGAGGTGTACAAGATGCATCGGTTGCAGCCAGCCAGTAGCGCTGCTGTCCTCATCGCCATCGCGGGCGCTCTGACGCTCGGCAGCCCCGTGGCCAGCGCTCAAGAGGTCCCCGAGCACCAGCTCACGAAGCCTGACGCGGCGTACCCGGAGGGGTTCGGCAGTGTGCGAGGCGTGCGGGAGACCGCCGACGGGAAGGTTATCGTGGCGGACGGACTGGGACAGGCGCTGATCCTGCTGGACCTGGACGCGGGCACGGCGGACACCATCGGCCGGGTCGGCGGGGGTCCCGAGGAGTACCAGACGCCGGACGCGCTGTATCCCCTCCCGGACGAAGGAACGCTTCTGCTGGACCTCGGGAACGGACGCCTCACCCAGCTCGCCTCCGACCTGTCGTTCGGCGAGACCATGCCGATTGCCAAAATGCCGGAACAGCGAGGCCCGGGCATGATGGCCATGCAGATCATCATCCCACGAGGGGTGGACTCACAGGGCCGCGTCTACTTCCAGGGCACGCCCCGACCGGTGGGTGGGACCATGCCTGACTCCGGAGCGATCCTGCGGCTGGACAGGGCGACCGGAGCCATCGACACGGTCGGGAAAGTGAAGCGCCGGGAATCGGAACGTTCGGATGATGCCGAGACCGCTGACATCACAGGACGCGTGGGCCGTAAGCTGGGATGGGCGTGTGGCCGTCGCCCGGTCGGGAGAGTATCACCTGGAGTGGATCCTGCCCGACGGCAAGCGCGTCGCGGGCAAGCCGCTGCGCTTCGAACCCCTTCGGGTCACGGGTGCCGACAAGGAAGCGTGGGTGGAGACGTTGACCGGCGGGCTGGCTGTCATGATCAATGCCGGCGGAGATGGTCGCATGCAGACCAGCTTCTCGCGCGGCGGGGCGGTGACCGACGCGAACGTCGATGACTACGAGTGGCCCGAGTTAAAGCCGGCGTTCCCCGGCAATGCGGTGAGTGTCACGCGCACGGGTGAGGCCTGGGTGGAGCGCCACGTGAAGGCCGGCCAGTCCCCGTCGTATGACGTGTTCGACGCGAAGGGCGAGCTGGTCAGACGGGTGCGACTGCCGGAGGGTCGGGAGATTGCCGCGTTCGGAGACGGCACCATCTACCTGACCTGGATGGACGACTTCGACTTCGAGTGGCTGGAACGCTACACGCTGCCCTAATAGCCCAGACCGCGGGCCAGGGATCACTCCTCCCGGCGCTTTCGGGCGTCGTGGGGCACGGAGGGGGTCGAGTGCACGCCAGAGTGCGACTCGGCCCTTTCGTGTATCTTCCTCTGTCTCGATCGATGCACACTCGATCCGCGTTCGCGAGTCGCAGTATACTCGAAAGGTCACCATGAAGAAGGTCAACGTGTCGGAGAAGCTAGCTGCCTTCAAGGAGCACTGGAGTCCGAAGATCGTGGGAGAGTTGAACGGGCAGCATGTGAAGCTCGCGAAGCTGCAGGGTGAGTTCGTCTGGCATTTCCACGAGCACGAGGACGAGCTGTTCCTGATCGTTCGGGGCGAGCTGGAGATGGATTGGCGCGATGAGTCGGGCGAGCATTCGGTTGTGCTCGGAGAAGGTGAGTTCCTCATCGTACCGCGGGGAGTGGAGCACCGGCCGCGAGCCACGGAGGAGACGCACCTTATGCTGTTCGAGCCCGTGTCGACCCTGCACACAGGCAACGTGAGAAGCGACCGTACGGTGGACTCCCCCGAGTGGATCTAGGAGAAGAGCATGAACCGAATCGATGCCTGCCGACCGGCGGCCGTGTTGGTAGCTATGACCCTTGCCTGGTCTGGCGCGGCCACGCCCGTCCGGGCCCAATCCGAGGAGGCGGATCGCGAGGCCGTCCTGTCGGTGCTGGACCGGCTGTTCGACGGCATGAGAATGTCCGATAGCGCGATGGTCGGCTCCGTCTTTCACCCTTCCGCACAGCTGATCGGCACTGCCCAGCGCGACGGATCACCGGTGGTCTCGTTCATTCCAATCCAGCGATTCGTAACGGCCGTCGGCAACGCGACCGGCGAGTGGAACGAGCCGTATTGGGATCCGATCGTTCAGATACGGGACAATCTGGCCACGGTGTGGACGGACTACGCGTTCTACCTGGACGGAGAGTTCAGCCACTGCGGCGTGGACGCCTTCATGCTGGCCCGCACGGAAGCCGGTTGGAAGATCGTCAGCCTGGCCGATACGAGGCAGGCCGACGGGTGCGAGCTGCCCCCCCAACGGGACTAGCCGCCGCTACCCCTCGGAGTCGTAGCCTACGGAGTCTCTCTACCCGGCCTCGGACGAATCCGCGCTGGCCTCGGGACGGGGACGTCCGGCTTCTGCGCCCGTTTCCGCCCCGGCTTCCGCGCCTGGCAGAGATTCCAGCGGTTGTACCTCACGCTGGATGGGCCGCGGCACGACCGGCGCTCCCTCGAACAGGCGCTCCAGCATCCCGACCACGACCTGCTCGCCGGCCTCGATCCCCTCGATGATCTCCACGCGTCCCGGAGTCCGGATCCCAAGAAGCACCGCACGCCGGGTGGTCTGGTTCTCTGCGGTCACGACCCACGCGAAGTTCCCCTGCTCGAGGGATAGAATGGCGTCCTCCGGCACCAGCACGGCGTCGGCGCGAATGTCGGTGGCCAGCCGTGCCTCGATGAACATCCCGGACTGAAGCGCCCGATCGGTGTTCGGCACCTCTGCCTTCACGATGATGGTCCGGCCGGGGAGCTTCACCACGGGATCAACGAAGTCCACCGTCCCCGTAAACACCCGTTCCGGCACGGCCGCGACTTCGAAAGTCACGGACTGACCGACCGCCAGCTGCGTCGCGTAGCGTTCGGAAACCTCGAACACCGCCCGCTGCGGGTTGACGGTTTGCAGCGTGACCAGCCGAGTCGCGGAGCTCACGTAGTCCCCAAGGCTGACGAACCGTTGCCCCAGCACACCCGAGAAGGGCGCTCGCACGGTCGTGCGATCCAGCCGCACCTGCGTCAGGTCCAGGTCCGCCTGGGTGCTGCGCGCCCGCGCCTCTGCGGACTCCAGCTCGGCCTGCGAGGCGGCCTCCTGGTCAACCAGCTCACGCGTACGCGCCAGGGCCAGTGCGGCCAGGTCCCGCTCCGCCTCCAATCGTGCCACCTGGGCCAGCAGTTCCGCATCGTCCACCTTGACCAGCGGCGTGCCGCGCCGGACTTCTGATCCTTCCCGGAAGTATATCTGGACGATGCGGCCATCTACTGTCGGCCGCAGCTCGATGGACTGCATTGCCTCGATCTGGCCTGTCGCCAGAATCTGCTCGATTGCCGTATCCTGGACCGCAGAAGCCACATCCACCGGAGAGGGTGGCCGGCCACCACCCCTCTGTCCTCCGGGAGCGCCTTCCCCGCCTTCCGCTCCGTCGCACGCGCTGGTCAGTCCCGCCAGCATCAGGCCTGTGAGAACGGCACTCCAACTCCAGCTACGGCTTGTCATATCTATGCCCTTCATGGTTCAATTTGATCAGCAAACAGCCTCCGCCCCAGCAGCGCCTCGAGTCCCGCCAACGCCAGACGCGTTGCATACCGCGACTGAACCAGCCCGGCCTCCGCGTCTGTCAGGTCCACCTGCGCCGTCAGCAAATCGAGAATCGTCGTAGCGCCACTCCGGTAGCGACTTTCCTGCACCCGAAGGCTCGCGCGCGCCACTATCACCGCCTCAGCGGCCAGCATCGCGCTCGCCCGGGCCGTGTTGTAGGCGGCGTAGGCTTGGGCAACGTCACGTCGAATGGCCAGCTCCGTGTCGGCGCGGCGCGCCTGCGCTACGTCGTGCTCCACCCGGGTCCGGGTCATCTGGATCTCCCGTTGCCCACCGTTCCAGAGTGGCCAGCTCAGCGACAGCCCCAGGGCACCCCGACTCGTCGCGGTGGGGAAGAAGCGATCATCGAACGCGCTGTACGAACCGAACAGGTCGATGGTTGGAAGGTACTGGCTCCTGGCGCCCCACATCGCTGCGTAGGCCGCTTCCTCGTCGGCGAGCACCACCTTGTATTCGGGCCCCTCCGCAAGCGCCTCGGCAATGGCGGCCGCCTCGCTGAGCGGGAGGGCGGGTGCGGCGGCCGTGTCGAGGGCCGCGGCATCCACGGGCCCGGCGGCGCCTACGCGCCGAGCCAACTGAAACCGGGCCACGCGTAGCTCCGCCTCCTGTAGGAGAAGCTCCACCCTGGCCCGGGTTAGCTCCAGCACCAGCTGGAGCGAATCGGTCTGAACGGCGGCTCCGGATACTACCCGCGCTCTCGCAACCGCGAGCTGTTCCGTGGCGCGGCGAACGCGCTCGCGGGCCACGTTCTGTAACTCCTTGCCCGCCAGGACGGTGTAGTAGTCAGACTCGGTCTGAACGGCCGTCTCGTAGAGGGCCTGCAGCTCGCTGGCCCTGGACGCTTCCAGCTCGGCCTCGGTGCGGTCCAGTTCGAAGAACTTGTCTCCCCGAAACAGGTTCAGGCTCGCGGAGGCCGACCCCTGGAACAGCTGCGAAGTGAGCTGCGCCGTGCCGATGTTGAAGAACTCGCTGGTGAACCGCTGGCCGCTGGCCGACAGGGTCACCGAAGGCACGACGAACGCCGTGATCGCCGCTGTCCGCGCCCATCCCGCGTTGTCGATCCGGCCCAGCGCGGCCACGTAGTTCGGGTCGAGGTTGGTCGCCCTGCGCAGGGCCTCGCGCAGCGTGACCACCGGGAGCGAGTCCGCCCGGGCTTCCTGCGCGAACGTCACGGGCGCCCCCTGCTCCGCCGGGACGGCGGACAGCGAAACCAGCGGGAGCAACAGCGCGAACAGAGTGCTCATGGCGCCTCCGCCCCCCCGAACGCCTCTGTGCCGCCGGCCACCCGGGCGTGGGCGCCTTCAGGCATCGAGGGAAGCCCCGCAGCGCGGGCCGCTCGGGCCCGTGAGCGCACCCGAAGCCGTTCCCGCCCATTCTCGAACAGGACCCACACAACCGGAACCAGGAACAGGGTCAGAATCGTCGAGAACAGCAGACCGCCCACTATGGCGTAACCAAGTGGACGGCGGCTGGCCGAGCCGGCTCCAAGGCCAAGGGCGATCGGCATCGCACCCACGATGGTCGCCACCGCCGTCATCATGATCGGGCGCAACCGGATCCGTCCGGCTTCAATCATGGCCGCTACGATGTCCATCCCCTTGCCCCGGAGCTGGTTCGCGTATTCGACCAGCAGGATGGAGTTCTTGGTCACGAGACCGATCAACAGGATCATGCCTATCTGGCTGTACAGGTTGAGCGTTGATCCTGCCACCAGCAGGGCGAGGAGCGCACCCGTTACCGCCAGCGGAACGGCCAGCAGGACCGTGAACGGATGCACCAGCGATTCGAACTGGGCTGCCAGCACCATGAACACGACGATGATGGCCAGGATGAACGCGAAGTACAGCGCGTTGCCGCTCTCTTCCAGCTCCCTGGATTCCGCGAGACTGCTGCCTGCCGGAAGCACCTCATCGGCCGCCGCGTACAGAGAGTCCATGGCCTGCCCCAGCGTGAAGCCCGGCGCCGTCCCCGCGGTCAGGGTGAAGGATCGGACGCGGTTGAAGTGGTTCAGCGTTTGCGGCCCGATGCCCTCCTCGACGCTGGCAATGGCGTCGAGCTGGACAAGCTGTCCATCGCGCCCGCGGACGTACATCCCGCTGATGTCGCTGGGCACTCTGCGCTCATTCTCGTCGAGGCGCACGATGACGTCGTACAGCTTGTTCTCGCGCGTGTAGGTGCTGACGCGCCGTCCGCCCAGCATGGTCTGTAGCGTGAGCCCGATGTCCGCCACCGAAACACCCAGATCCTCGGCGCGGTCCCGGTCGTACCTGATCGTCAGCTCTGGCTTGTTGACGCGAAGGTCCGTGTTCACGTTGACCAGGGCCGGGATCCGACGCGCCCGCGGA
>JBDHIQ010000165.1:0-4965 GCA_039587395.1 Gemmatimonadota bacterium | reverse complement strand
GTTCATCCTCGGGGCCCTGCCCGGGGTGTATCGCCCTCCGGTTGCCGCTCTGTTTCCCACCATGGGGGGGCCGAGCCTGGTTCTCGATGTCGGTGCGAACATCGCGCCCCGGCCCCACCATCTCCATCAGTTCGCGTATCTTGGCGCCTTCTACATGCAGGATCTTCTGGGAGTAGAGCACGCACGCGTAGGCCTGTTGAACGTGGGCGAGGAGATAGGGAAGGGGGGCGACCTGGCCGTGGCCACGTATCGTCTGCTGGAGGCGGACCCGGCGCTGAACTTTGTTGGCAACGTGGAAGGGCACGAGATCATCCAGGGTGCCTGTGACGTGCTGGTGTGCGATGGTTTTGCGGGAAACGTCCTCGTGAAGTTCTATGAGTCCCTGGCGGGGACGGTGCTGGAGTTTCTCGATGAGAAGCATGCACAGGCGCGGGCGGAGCTGGAGGAGGTGTTCCGGTTCCTGGACTACACGGAATTCGGCGGTGCGCCGCTCCTGGGCGTGAACGGCGTGACCATCATTTGCCACGGTGCGTCGCAGCCGCGCGCCATCGCAAACGCGATCGGGACCGCGGTCAGATCCGCCCGATCAGGCATCATGACGGAGATGGCCAGGGATCTCGAGAGCCTGCCGCCGCGCTGGCGGCTTCGCCCGTGGCGACCAAGGAGGCGCGTGTGACGAGCATCGCTCTTCTGCTCCCCGGACAGGGGTCTCAGTACGTGGGCATGGGTCGAGACCTGGCCGACGCGTACCCGCGGGTTCGGGAGATATACGAGCAGGCGGACGAGATCCTGCAGACGCCTTTGAGCCGGCTTTCCTGGGAAGGTCCGGCCGAAGAGCTGACCGCCACGGAGAACGCTCAGCCGGCTATCCTGCTCCACAGCTTCGCCGCGTGGCAACTGGTGCGCTCGCAGATCGAGGATCAGGTGGTGGTGGCGGCAGGCCATTCGCTGGGCGAGTTCACGGCGCACCTTCTTGCGGGCACCATGGAGCTGCCCGACGCGCTGCGGCTCGTGAGGCGCCGCGGCCAGCTCATGGCAAGATCCGGGTCCGAGCGGCCCGGCACCATGTCCGCCATCATCGGCCTGGAACCGGCAGCCGTGCTGGAGATCTGCGAACGAGCGGACAGTGGCGTGGTCGTTCCGGCCAACTTCAACGCACCCGGCCAGATCGTCATCTCGGGCGATGTTCCGGCTGTGGAACAAGCGGGCCAGATCGCGGCCGCGGAAGGGGCCAAGCGGGTGATTCCGCTCACGGTGAGCGGAGCTTTCCACTCTCCGCTCATGGAGGTGGCGGCGGCAGGTTTGAGAGAAGCGCTGGACGACGTCAGCATGGGAGAGCCGCTGTTCCCGGTGGTCGCCAACGCCACGGCACAGGAGGTTTCGTCTCCCGAGGCTGCCAGGCAGACGCTGCTGGCGCAGCTGACATCGCCGGTGAGATGGGTGGACGGGGTGCGGACCATGTGCACCCGGGAGCCCGAGCGCTGGCTCGAGATTGGGCCGGGGCGTGTCCTGTCCGGGTTGCTGCGGCGGATAGACCGGAGCCAGAAAGCGGCGTCCGTTGGCGATATGGATGGCGTCGAGGCGTTCACGGCGGCCTGACCGCCAGACGTGCACAGGAGAAGAGGCAATGCAGGAACTGGAGGGCAAAGTTGCCGTCGTCACCGGCGGGTCGCGTGGAATCGGCCTGGGTATCTGCGAACAGCTGGCCGTGGCCGGCTGCCGGGTGGCCGTGGTGGGCCGGGATGAGGTACGGGCGCTCGCCGCAGCGGAGACGCTGGGCGGTGCGGGCGGTCAGGGTTACGCCTGCGATGTAGGCGACAGCAGCGGTTGCACGGATCTCGTACGCCGCGTGGAAGAGGACCTGGGACCGATCGGGATCCTTGTGAACAACGCGGGTATCACGCGCGACAACATCCTGCTCCGGATGAAGGACGAGGAGTGGAACGACGTCCTGGAGACGAATCTGACCGGCGCTTTCTTCATGACGCGTGCTGCGGCGCGCGGAATGATGAAACGCCGGGATGGCCGGATCATTAACATCGCCAGCATAGTGGGGTTGACGGGAAACCGGGGGCAGACCAACTATGCGGCTTCAAAAGCGGCCATGATTGCCATGACCAAGTCGGTCGCGCAGGAGCTGGCGAGCCGTAGCGTGCTCGCCAACGCCGTGGCTCCCGGGTTCATCGAGACGGATATGACGGCGGAGCTGGGGGAGGAGACGCGAGACGCGCTCCTAAGCAGGATTCCCCTGGGTCGACTGGGAACGCCGGCCGATGTAGCTCGGCTGGTTCGTTTCCTTGCCGGGCCGGGCGCGGCATATATCACCGGCCAGCTGTTCGTGGTGGATGGCGGGATGGTCATGTAGGATTGGCCGTTCCTCAGCGCACGGCTGTGGTAAGGTCGTGAGCAGGCGCGGAAACAGAACAGAATTTACCTGCAGCGGTCGAATGGCCGCTCTGCTTCATCGAAAGGGAGGAAGCGCGAATGTCCGAGATCGCCGAGCGAGTCAAGGAGATCATCGCACAGGAGTTGGGCGTCGAGCAGGAGAAGGTCACGAACGATGCTTCGTTCGTCGAAGACCTTGGAGCCGACTCTCTGGACACGGTCGAGCTGGTCATGGCCTTCGAGGAGGAGTTCGGGATCGAGATTCCGGACGAAGAAGCGGAGAGCATGCAGACGGTCGGCAACGCTATCAGCTACCTCGAGGGGAAGCAGTAGGGGCGTTAGAGCTGGCTGACCAAACGGGTCCCGTATGATGAACCGCCGCGTCGTTGTCACGGGTACGGGTCTGCTTTCGCCCGTTGGCCTGGACGTTGAATCTACGTGGTCGGCGTTGGTCGACGGTGTGAGCGGCGCTGCACCGATTACACAGTTCGACGCGTCGGAGTACCCCGTTCGATTCGCCTGCGAGGTCAAGGATTTCGAGCCGACCGAGTATATGGATCGGAAAGAGGTCCGTCGGACCGATCGGTTCCTCCAGTTCGCCCTGGCCACCGCCGCACAGGCGATGGCGCAAGCCGATGTAGAGGAGGCCTGCTCGCGGTTGAAAGCAGAGCGGTTCGGCGTGATCGTCGGCTCCGGCATCGGCGGTCTGGCGACCATGGAGCAGCAGCACAACCGAATGCTCGAGCGTGGCCCCGGCCGCGTATCACCGTTCTTCATACCGATGTTCATTGCCGACATGGCATCGGGTCTGATCTCCATGCGATACGGAGCCAGGGGACCTAACTATGCCACTGTCTCCGCTTGTGCGTCCAGCGCCCACGCTGTCGGGATGGCGTACCGGTCCATCAAGAACGGCGAGTGCGATGTGATGATCACCGGTGGCACGGAGGCCACGATCACCGGCCTGTGTGTCGCGGGCTTCGCTTCCATGAAGGCGCTTTCGCCGCGCAACGATGACCCGGCCACCGCATCACGGCCGTTCGATCTCAACCGGGATGGCTTCGTTCTGGGCGAAGGGTCCGCCATGCTCGTCCTCGAAACCATCGAGCATGCACAGGAACGTGGCGCCCATATTCTGGCTGAGGTGGTCGGATTTGGGCAGAGCGCCGACGCGTATCATATGACCGCGCCTGCTCCGGAGGGAGCCGGCGCCCAGATCGCCATGCGGGCAGCCATCGAAGATGCAGGTGTGACTCCGTCCGATGTCCAGTACGTGAACGCACACGGGACCTCCACGCCGGCCAACGATGCGACGGAGACGGCTGCCCTCAAGGCCGTGTTTGGCGATGGCGCCTACGAACTGGTAGTTGGCTCCACAAAGTCCATGATGGGGCACACTCTCGGCGCCGCGGGAGCCATCGAGTGCGTCGTCTCCGGCCTGGTATGCCAGCGCGGCGTCATCCCTCCGACCATCAATTTTTCCGAGCCAGATCCCGAGTGCGATCTGGACTACGCCCACTCAGGAGCAGTCGAGCGACCAGTGGACATCGCCCTCTCCAATTCCTTTGGCTTTGGTGGCCACAACGTGTGTCTGGCGGTTCGCCGCTGGATGGAGGACTGAGCGCCGTGTCCGCGGAACGAGTGCTGGTCCTCATGGGTTCGGAGTCCGATCGGGCCGTAATGGAAAAGGGAGTTGCCGTCCTCCGTGACCACGGAGTCGATGTGGACGTGGAGGTGAGTAGCGCCCACCGGCAACCGGAGCGAACTGCGGAGCTGGCATCCAGTGCGCACGAACGGGGATACGCTGCCGTCATTTGCGGCGCTGGACTGGCGGCCGCGCTCCCGGGCGTGGTTGCCGCACTCACCCCTCTACCCGTCATAGGCGTACCGATCTCTGCCGGCACCCTTGGAGGTCTCGACGCCCTTCTGTCGATTGCCCAGATGCCACCGGGCGTGCCGGTTGCTACGGTGGGAATCGACAACTCCAGGAACGCGGCCCACCTGGCTCTCCGCATCCTGGCCGCTGGCCGTTGAGCGGGCTTCCTACGTAGTCGCATGCGCGTCGGAATAGGCTACGACTCGCACAGCTTTGACCAGGATCGACCGATGGTGCTGGGCGGCGTCGCCATCCCTGATTCGCCTGGACTGGAAGGCCACTCGGATGGCGATGCGGTAATCCACGCCGTCATCGACGCTATACTGGGCGCGGCATCTCTCGGCAGCATAGGCACTCGCTTCCCGGACACCGACCCGGCCTACGCGGGCGCCGATTCGCTGCTGCTCCTCGAGCACTCCGTCCGCCTGCTCGAAACGGAGAACTACCAGGTGGTCAACGTGGATGTGACGGTCATCGCTCAGAGTCCGCTAATTGCGCCGTACGCCGAGCGAATGGCGGAACGGTTGGCCGAGAAGCTTCACGTCCCCGCTTCCGGAGTCTCGGTGAAGGGCAAGACCAACGAGGGTCTTGGTTGGATCGGGCGAGGAGAAGGGCTGGCTACCATGGCCGTGGTTCTCATCGACCAGATGCCTGACATCGACGCGTTTCTCGCCAGCATTCGCTCCGGCGGGGGCTAGACGGCG
>JBDHIQ010000022.1:0-68752 GCA_039587395.1 Gemmatimonadota bacterium | reverse complement strand
CCAGTACAGGGCGTCGGCCGCATATGCAGACTCCCCGTACTCTGCCGCGAGCTGCGCGTAGAGCTCGGCCGCCTGTCGATAGTTGCTCCGGTTCAGCGCCTCGCGTGCCTGCCGATACAGGCCGTCGGCGGGATCCTGGCTCGCCCACGGCTGACGGGGCAGCTGCCCCTGCGTTGCGGCAGCTGTCTCGTATAGCTCTGCAGTCGCGCGGTAGGCTTCCTCGGCCTCTCCGGCCTGCTCCGTACGGGATTCCTGTCCCGCCAGGGGCGCGGCAAGCGCCAGCAGCAAAACCAGGGTCGGTCCCATCGTTCGATTCGTCTTCATGATCAAGCTCCTATGACTCCTCAGACTCCACTCTGCGTGACGGCCACCCGGCCGGCGGGGATCGCCGAGCGCAGTCGTGGCAGCACGTTGTTCGTCTCCAGGTCCTCTATGATCAGCGAGCGCTCACCGTCAGGGACGGCTCCACCCAGCTGGGCGATTTGTGCGAGCAAGAGCTCCAGCTCCTGCAGCAGAACTGTCATCCTGGGATCCCTCTCCACCGGCCAGTCCAGCAACAGCCGGGTGTCGGCCAGCAGACTGCGGGCCCACCTCGACACCTGCCCGTCCTGGTCGTTCGGTTCCGCGTCGGTGCGCAGCGTCGTGAGAAACGCCTCCGTGCGAGTCAGGTGCTGGACGGTGGCCGTCTTGTGAGTCACCGCGCCGCGGTTCCGCTGATCGGACGCGGCTTCCGGCTGTAGCGCAGCGGTCTCCGTCCCGCGGGTTGCAGGTACCGCATCGGCAAGCGCCAGGTTGGCCCCGGTCAGGTCGCCCCCGGCCAGGTCGCCCCCGGCCGCATCGTCCGCTGCCGCCTCAGCCCCGATCGCGTCCACGCCCTCTGGACGGACCGGTTGCTGCGTCGCGCCCGCCACGGTTGGCCCGGTCCCCAGCTCGCCCATGGACTGGCGGCCAATCACCACGCCGATTGTGAGCGACGCCGCCACCGCCAGGCCCCACGCCCACGGTGTGATTCGCGGCGTCCGCCTGGCTTTCCCGACCTCCGCGACGTCCCCGACGTCCAGCGGAGCGAGCGGCTCGAATCCCGCTTCCCGGATGGTCTCGGGCGCCGACGCCCTGAACTGCCATGCGGCCTCGATGCGCGACCACATCTCGTCGCGTGGCGTTTCCGGCGGCTGGTTGTAGTCCGCCGCCATCCGCGACAGCGTGGGCTCGAACACGGACTCTTCGATGCGCGACCACATCTCCTCGCGCGGTGTCTCCGGCGGCCGGTTGTAGTCCGCCGCCGCCTGCAACAGGAACTCGACGAATCGCTCGTCGTGCTTGTCGCTCATGAGGCCCACTCCTCGGCGAAATCGGACAGCTCTTCCCGAAGTCGCGCCCTTGCCCGGAACAGCTGAGACTTGGAGGTCCCTGCCTTCACTCCCAGCGCCCCGCCAATTTCCTTGTGCGTATAGCCTTCCAGGTCATGCATGACGAACACGGCGCGGTAGCCTTCCGGCAGCCGGTCGATGGCGTGATGGAGCCTGTCGCGCAGATCGGGCTCCACACTCCTCGTCCTGGCCGCCGTTCCCGTGTCTTCGTGCAACTCGACCTCCCGATCGCGAAATCGTTTGAACTTGCGGAGCCCGTTCAGCGACACCGAGGTCGCAATGGCTCCCAGCCACGTGCCGAACGCCGACTCGCCTCTGAACGTGTTCAGCTTCGTGAAGGCCCGGACGAACGTGTCCTGCGTGAAGTCCTGGGCCAGGTGATCCTCGCCCGCCATGCGGTAGCACAGGCGGTACACCCTGTCCACGTGTGCGTCGTACAGCTCGCGTGCCGCTTCCGCATCTCCCGAGAGGACGCGGCCGATCAGTTCGCTTTCGTTCACTCGATTCCCGTGGCTTGGGGGCTCAATGCCTCCGTGGTCCGGGGCTGTATGTGCCCCGTCCGATTCGTTGACACGATGAACTCAGATAGGGTTGCGCGGCTGGCACACCGCGACCAAGAGGATGTTGGGACTACTGAGCCTGGAGGGCGGCCAAACGAGTCGGCGCGTCAGCAATCATCGGAAAGCGCCCGACGGCGTCGCCGAATTCGTCGAGCAGCATGCGGTATACCTGAATCGCTTCCGCTGCCTGGCCCATTTCTTCGTACGCCCTGGCCTCCCAGTACTGCAAATAGCGGTTCCGCAGCGGCGGGAAACGGGCATCACGCTCCAGGATGTTGGGCTCCCGGAACTCCTGCACCAGCTCGAGGATCTTCTCGGGCCTCCCGAGCGCGATCAGCGCCGGCAACTCGGGCACGAAGTGCATGAGCCGCAGACCGTTGAGCCGGTTTCTTTCCTCTGCAATCTCGATCACCCGCTCGTGATCTCCCCGCCAGTGGGCGATCCACGCTTCCATGGAGAGCGAGATGTTGGGCGCGAGGGGCTGAAGGCGCCGGTCCGCGGCGTACCGGGCCTCTACCTCCTCCTTCAGTGCCTCCAGGGCCGGGATGTTGCCCTGGACGCCGAGCGAATCGAACCCGACCGCGATCGGATAGTCG
Source organism: Gemmatimonadota bacterium (assembly GCA_039587395.1). Taxonomy (GTDB): domain Bacteria; phylum Gemmatimonadota; class Gemmatimonadetes; order Palauibacterales; family Palauibacteraceae; genus JBDHIQ01. Next base: position 66,226 of record JBDHIQ010000022.1, on the reverse strand, counting down.
GCCAGCGGCTGGATCTCGCGGATCAGGGAAGCCACCCGGGCCGCCTCCCGGAACCGGTGCATGTAGAGGTTCATGCCCATCAGCTTGTACATTGGCATGGTGGGCAGATCGGATTCCCCGGATACGAGCGCGGCGTCCAGGGCCTGCTGGTAGTGCTCCATGGCCGCATCCACTTCGCCCTCGTGCAGGTACGAGTCCCCGATCTGGATCTCCGCCTCTACCTGGATCTCGGGGATGTCGGACTCCGCGTAGGCCGAGATCTCTTCCCTGCCGCGAGCGGGCTCGCCGCTGGTGAGGAACGACCGGCCGAGGTGCATCAGGGACGGGGAGAAGTTCTCGCGGACGGCCAACGCCTCCCGGTACATCTCACGGGCTTCCTCGTGGCGCTGGGCCGATTCGAGCATCTCCCCGCGCGAGTCGTACGGGTTCGGCTCGTTCGGGGCCACTTCCAAGTAGAGTTGAAGCAGCGAGTCAGCCGTCTCGTAGTCACCCTCTCCGGCGTAGGAGTAGGCGAGGACGTTGTAGCCGTTGCCATACGTGGGATCCAGTTGCAGGATCTCCTCCAGCAGCTGCCTGGCCTCAGGATCGTTCGTCCCCCGCCGGGCACCCAGGATGGCCGCGAACTGTACGCGTGCCTGTTTCTCATCCGGGTACTTCGTGACGAGCTCCCTCAGCGTTTCGTCGCCCTCCTCGGTTTCGCCATCCAGCAGGTGGATCATCCCCTCGATGAACAGCCGGTCGCGCTCCGAGGCGGTAGTGAGGTGGGCCCGGGCGCGTTCGAAATGCACCGCCGCGCCGGTCAGGTCCGCCATGCCGGTGAGCACCAAACCGAGCCGGAAATGGGCCAGTGCGAACGCCGAATCGATCGCCACGGCGGTCCGGAAGCGATCGGCGGCCTCACGCGTCTCGTAGCGTTCCGTTGCCTGGATGCCCAACTGGAACTCGCGGAACGCCTCCAGGCTGGTGGTGGTCATCTGCGCCACGGAGGTGAGCTGGGTGGCGCCTCTGGGCTGGCCCGTGATCTGGCTGGACATCTCGGCAGAGATCTGGTCCACCAGGGCAAACACGTCGGGGCCCCTGGCGTTGGCGCTGGCCGAGATCTCTCCGGTCCGCGAATCCGCCAGCGTAGCCGTCATGGTGAGATCTCCTGTCCGACCGTACACGGCGCCCGTCAACATGAACCGGGCACCCGCCTGCCGGGTGATTCGCGCCTCGTGACCGGAGGGAATCTCAACGGTGTCGTCCAATCCCTCCTGACGCATGATGTCGAACAGGCGCTGGCCGCTGACGACGCGGAGACTCTCGAGCTGGGCAAGATGCGTGGCGATCAGCTCCGATACGCCCCGATCCAGCCAATCAAGGGTCGGGTCGTCAATCGAATTGCGGAAAGGCAGGACCGCGACCGACCCATCTCCCAGATCCACCACGGGAGCACTCCCGAACTCGGTCTGCGCGGCTGCCTGTCCGGTGGATTGGGCGCGGGTGGCGATCTGAAACGAGCCGCCGATCGCGACCGCTGCCAGGGCCATGAGCAGGATGGCCTCGATCCGGCCCACCTGCTGCCGGCCCTTCTCCCCGTGGTACCACACCAGGATCAGCATGGCCGGGAAGAAGACGATCGTAGTTGTCGACCGCGAAGCCCGTCGCCTCGGCAAGACCCCACGACACCGCCGCATATCCGATCAGCCACGGTATGACTCTGCGCTCGCGCAGGATCGTTATCAGGCGCTCGATTCTGTCAGCCATGTATGGAGTCCCCCCGCCTTACTACGCAAAACAGGGGGCGAAGGTTGCTAAACGCCCGCCAGCTCCACTCCCGCGCCCTGAACCACTTCTTCGATGGCCGGTAATGCCCACTCCAGCTCCTCCTGGCTGATCACCAGCGGCGGAGCGAAGCGGATCACCTGCTCGTGCGTCTCCTTGGCCAGGATGCCCCTCTCCATCAGCGCTTCCGCGAACGGCCGGGCCGGGCCCGATTCCTCCCGCACTACCACACCGATCATCAGCCCTCTTCCCCGTACTTCTGCTATGTGGGGGGAGTCGAACTCGCGCAGCCGATCCATGAACCAGCGGCCCAGTCGATCCGCGCAACCGGGGAGATCCTCCTCGATGATCACATTGAGAGAGGCTCTGCCGACTGCGGCGCCCAGCGGGTTTCCGCCAAACGTGGATCCGTGGTCTCCTGGTGTGAACACGCTCATCACCTCGCGGCTGGCCAGCGCCGCCGACACCGGATAGACGCCCCCGCCCAGTGCCTTGCCGACTATCAGCACGTCGCCGCGCTCGCCATCCCAGTCGCCGCAGAACATCCTCCCCGCGCGGCCCAACCCGGTCTGGATCTCGTCGTTCAGGAGCAGAACCCTGTGTTCGCGGCAGATCTCTGCGCAGCGGCCCAGATAGCCCTCCGGCGGAATCACGACTCCACCCTCGCCCTGAATGGGCTCGACCAGGAATCCCACCGTGTTCTCGTTGATGGCTTCTTCCAGCGCCTGGACGTCACCGTACGGGATCAGCCGGAAGCCGGGGGAGAACGGACCGAAGCCGTAGCGGTATTGCGCCTCGCTGGAGAAGCCGACGATGGTCGTGGTGCGTCCGTGGAAGTTGTTCTCGCAGCAGATGATCTCCGCCCGGTCCTCGGGAACGCCTTTCTCCAGGTAGCCCCATTTGCGGGCTGCCTTGATGGCGGTCTCTACTGCCTCGGCACCCGTATTCATGGGGAGTGCCATCTCGAACCCCGTCGCTTCGCACAGCTCCGCGAGGAACGGCCCCATCTGGTCGTTGTGGAAGGCGCGTGACGTCAGGGTCAGTTTTGCCGACTGCTCCGTCATCGCCTTGAGAACCGCCGGATGGCGATGACCCTGGTTGAGCGCGGAGTAGGCGGCCAGCATGTCCATGTACTTCTTGCCGTCCACATCCCATACCCAGCAACCTTCGCCGCGCTCGAGCACCACGGGCAGCGGCTTGTAGTTGTGAGCGCTCCAGCGCTCTACTTCATCGATGTATTGGCTGGTTCTGTCCATCACCGTTCGCTCCTCCGTCACGCGGCGTTCCGAGCTCTGCGCATTTCAGGTTGAGCACAGCCTAGAGTCGCGCGCGAGAGCCGGCAAGCGGTATCATCGACCATGATCTCAGCCGATCCTGTCCCGACCCGAGAGCAGTTTCGCGAACTGGCCCTCCCCGGCTCCATCGTGCCGGTCTACCTGGAGTTCGCGTTCGATGTGGACACGCCGGTTACGGCCTATGCCAAGCTGCAGGATGGGCCGTTCGGTTTCCTTCTGGAGTCTGTCGAGGGCGGTGAGCGCTGGGCCCGGTACAGCTTCGTCGGCTCTCGTCCCCGCGAGGCGTGGCGCCTGGACGGCGGCCGGATCGATCGCTGGTCACCGGAGACTGGCTGGCAGGACCAGGGCGAGACCACAGACCCGTTCGCCGACTTCCAGCGCTGGGTAGGGCAGCACCAACCGGTGCACCTGGAAGGCCTGCCGCGGTTCTGGGGTGGTGCGGTCGGCTACTTTGGATACGACACGGTGCGCTGGATCGAGAAGTTGCCCGGCGCGCCGGTGCGGGACGTCGAAGTGCCGGACGCATGCTTCATGGCCACGGACCGGATCCTGATCATCGACAACCTGTGGTCTCGGGCGTACGCGCTGCGTGCTGTGCCAATACCGGCGCAGGCCACGCTGGCCCAGATAGACCAACTGTACGAAGAGTCTGTGGCTGCCCTGCACCGGTGGCTGGAGCGGCTGATCGAGCCTTCCGGCCTCGAGCCGCTGGCTCTGGGGAGGCGGGTGGACGTCCAGGCGCGGGCGAACAGGACCGAGGCCGACTTCGAGGCGGCGGTGGCGCGGATAGGGGAGTACATCCGGGCGGGTGACGCCTTTCAGGTTGTCGTCTCGCAGCGGGCCGAGGCGAGCATGCCGGAAGAGCCGCTGGATGTGTACCGGGCACTACGAATGATCAATCCGTCGCCGTACCTGTTTTACCTGGAGCTGGACGGCGTGCGTCTGATCGGTTCGTCGCCGGAGTCCCTGGTGCGCGTGGAGAGCGGCCAGGTGGCGGTCAGGCCCATCGCCGGCACGCGTCCGCGGGGCAAGACACCCGCCGAGGACAGACAGCTCGAGGAGGATCTGGTCGCCTGCGAGAAGGAGCGAGCCGAGCACCTGATGCTGGTGGACCTGGGTCGCAACGACGTCGGGCGGGTGGCAGCTGCCGGGACTGTTCGGATTCCGCAGTTCATGAAGGTCGAACGCTACAGCCACGTCATGCACCTCGTGAGCGAGGTGACAGGCCAGCTGGAGGAGGATCTCACGCCGATCGACGCACTGAAAGCCTGTTTTCCGGCCGGCACGCTCACCGGCGCGCCCAAGGTTCGTGCGATGGAGATCATCGACGAACTCGAGCCCACCCGGCGCGGGCCTTACGGCGGGGCCACAGGCTACGTGGGTTACGGGGCGACGAGCCTGGACATGGCCATCGTGATCCGGACCATCCTGGGAGTCGGTGATCGCGCATTTGCCCAGGCGGGAGCCGGAATCGTCTACGACTCGGAGCCCGTGCGGGAATGGGAAGAAACGCGAGCCAAGGCCCGGGTTCTTCTACGGGCGCTGGGCCGGGCCCTGGGTCAGTCGATCCAGACGTAGCGGTTGCGGTCGGGGAGACCGCCCGGGGCCTGATCCGTTGCCGCGAGCCACCGTTCCACGACCTCCACGTGCGCGTCCATGTCCCGGGGGTCCACGTCCGCCGAGATGAACAAGATCCCCGGAAAATCCCGGCCGTCCTGCAGGTACGCCTCCGCCAGCCTGGCGAACCCGGCGTAGTTCCGCGTAACGATCAGGCAGTCATCCTCCCGGGCGTACTCCAGGAGCTGGCGATCGTCATACGCTGCCAGGCCTTCGTCCCCGGCGTGAAGAACCTTCACGCCTTTTGCCCGCAGACGGGTGAACGCAGGGTACGGGAAGTCCACGTCCAGCAGCAGCCACATGCCCATGGCCCTTTACTCTTCCGCTTTACGATGTAACCCGGTCGGATTCGGGGATTCCCGGTAGGAGACGCGGGAGTGTTCATCCAATATCCCGTTGACCGCCACTGGATAGTCCTGGTAGTACTGGATGGCCTGGTCCACTGCGTCCCGGTCCAGCCACCCAAAGTGCTCATGGAGCTCTGCAACCGTCTCATAGCTTTGCCAGAGCCGGATGATCTCCCAGATCTCAGGTCCCCCCCGGACGGCCGCCCGACGTCCGAACGGCGTGTGGCGAAATTCGACGGCCGGGAACCGGGTGAGCGCCAGCCACTCTTCCACGATGATCCGGAGCCCTGCGGACGGCCCGACTCCCAGATCCTCGAACATGGCGCGGGCCTCGCTCTCGATGCCCGCGCTCAGCCTTACGCAGATAGGTGCTCTGGCCACTCTTCCCCACCTTCTCTGGTTTCTGCTGCTTGCCCTGCTGGGACGTTTACGCTGTATACTGTGTTTACTCAGTATACGACGTAAACTACGTATACAACAGATTCGGAGCGTCGTCTGGAGCACCCTGCCACCCCCCATCTCCCCCACGGCTCCTTTCCGCCACCTCCCTCCCGCGATACGTTCGCGCCCTCAACCCGGCGATATGGAACCACGGAGAGGCCGCGTGCACAGAGACATTGAACCCGGACTGACAGACCGGATTCGGGAGGAGATCTCGGATCCCGGTCGCAAGCCGGCGTATGTGCACGATCTGTTCAGCCGGATAGCGGGCCGCTACGACCTCACTAACGATGTGATGTCACTGGGTCTTCACCGGCGCTGGAAGAGAAAGGTCCTGGACCTGGCCGACATCCGCCCCGGGCACACCGTCCTGGATCTGGCCGCTGGAACCGGGGATCTGGCCCTCTCAGCCGCTGCACGCGTCGGATCCGCTGGACTGGTCGTGGCCGGCGACCTGACCGTTGGGATGATGCGAGTCGGGCAGGAGCGGCAGGACAGCCGGGATCAAGTGGCCTGGACGGGCTGCGATGCTCACCAGCTGCCGTACCGGGATGCCACGTTCGACAGCGTGCTGATAGGCTACGGCCTGCGGAATTTTGCTGATCTGGAGGCCAGCCTGGCCGAGATCCTTCGCTGTCTGCGGCCCGGCGGGTCGCTGGTAGCGCTGGACTTCGCCAAGCCGCGTGTGGCGGCACTGAGGCGTGGCTACCTGGCCTACCTGGACGGCTCTACTCGCCTGGTGGGGTGGCTATTGCACAGGGACGTGGAAGCGTATGCCTACATACCCGAGTCACTGCGGCAATATCCGGCGCAGCAAGGGGTCACGGAAAGGATGCAGCGCGCGGGATTCGTGCGCTGCGGCTACATAGAACTCCTGTTCGGCACCATGGCCATCAACTTCGGGCAGCGAGAGGCTCCTCAGAACGGCCCCTGACCGCCCGCTACTTCTTCGCCTGGCAGACCTCTAGCGGAGTTCTCCGGCGGTGGTCTTCCAGATCGTGATCTGACGATCCCCCGTCTCGCTCTGCTCGAGACGGGCGGTGAGCGTATCCCCGTCGTCGATCTTCAGCTCGTCACGCATGTCCTGAGGGATCGTGATGCGACCACCGCTCCCCACGGTGATCGTGGAGTAGGACGTGACACGAAAAATGGCCATATCGCCTCCTTCAAAAGATGACGTCACAAGCCCGTAAAGTCTCTAAGTATAACATGAAAGGGGCATCACGGGCACTGGATGCCCCAGACATCCTCCCAGCCGGCTTCACTTCCTTCCACCATCATGGCGTCCAGCTCCTCCTTGAGCTCGGTGGCGATGGCCTCGCTGAGGAGCCCACGCCGGAACGCATCGTCCAGCGCCACCCGGCTGGCGCGTATCATCCGTTCGCTGGATCTCGCGAGCTGTCTTTCGCGGATCAACGAGTTCTCCCTGGCGGTGCGCCGGGCTTCAGAGGCGGCACCCGCTAACTCCTCGTCCAGCCTGTGCTTGAGGCCCTCGTAGGTGTCGTCGGGAAGCCCTCCTTCCCGGTGGGCTCGCTCCAGCGACTGAAGCGCGGCACGCGTAAGCCAGATTCGGCCCACCGCCATCTCGTATTCGCGCTCTTCTTCGCGCAGACCCACCAGTCCGAACCGCAGCAGAAGCGGCTTCATCGTGGTCCCCTGCACCACCAGGGACAGGAACACGGTGCCGAACACCACGGCTATCAGCTCCGTCCGCAAGGTGGGGCCGAGCACTCCGACGCTCGGAATCCCCAGGACCAGCGCGATGGGGATCGAGCCTCTCACGCCGCCCCAGTTCACCACGGACACCCAGCCGCGCGGCAGCCGCCGGCCGCCGAGCCACCGATCGATCCGGAAAGCGCCGTGCACCACCAGTGAACGCGCCACCAGCATCAGGCCGAAGGTAGCCACTATGGCCAACGCAAAGCTGGCCAGCAGACTGATTTCCAGCTCCAGGCCGATCAGCAGGAACAGGAGCGAGTTGGCGATGAACGCCGCCACGTCCCAGAAATGGGACAGCGAGACCCGGGTGGTTGGGCTCATCGAGAACAGGCGACCGTAGTTGCCGATGATCAGGCCGGCGACCACCACCGCGATCACGCCCGACACGTGCAGGCGGTCCGCCACCAGGTACACGCCGTAGGCCAGGACCAGGGAGATGGCCACTTCGACCAGGTGATCGTCCAGCTTGCCCAGGATGCGGTGCGTCAGATACCCCATAGAGAACCCGACCAGCGCACCGCCACCCACCTCGCGCGTGAACTCGATCAGGCCGGCGGAAATCGTTACGGGGTGGCCGCTTACTACCTCAAGCGCGATCAGAAACAGGACGACGCCGATCCCGTCGTTGAACACGGATTCACCCTCCACGAGAATGCTCAGCTCGTGCGAGACTCCGTGCTCCTTGAAGATGGCCAGTACTGAGATCGGATCGGTCGGACTCAGCACCACTCCCAGCAAAACCGCTACTTCCGGCGGCAGCGGGAATCCCACCCACTGAAACAGGAAGTAGGTGCCCGTCCCCAGCAGGGCGGACATCAGGAGTGTGCCCGGCAAAGCCAGCAGGAAGACCCGGCGCCAATTCCGGACCAGAAGCGAAAGGTCCATGTTGAGGCACCCCTCGAACAGCAGGGGCGGCAGGAAGATGAAGAAGATGAGCTCGCGGGACAGGGAGAGCGGCTCGAATCCACCGACTGCCCCGAGCCCCAGGCCTACCAGCACCAGGGCGATGGTATAGGGCAGGTGCACATACTTGGTGATCACCGCGACGACGACGGCAATCAGCAGCAACTCGACAATTGGGGTGGGTCCCACCACGTATGCCTCCTGACCGTGTCCGGCCCTGGCGTGGACAGGCCGATTCCGCCGCGGGTGAGAGGGATCATCATACGTTACAGCTCAGGATCGCCACAACGAGAGACGGCCGACGTTTCCTCCGACCGGTGGCCGGGCAACGGCGCGGGCAACGGTTGAGGCGGGCGTCTCAACGGCCGTCCCAACGGCCGTCCGAGCAGCCGTCCGGCAGTGGCTTGCGGTGCGGTGAGGGGGCGGCGATCATTCCGGACCCATGGACACACCAGCGATTCGCCTCAGCGGGATCCGGAAGTCCTTCGGACACAACCTGGCCGTCAGGGACCTGGACCTGACGGTCCCGTATGGCTCCATCTACGGCCTGCTCGGGCCCAATGGCGCGGGCAAGACCACGATCATCCGGATCATCCTGGACATCCTCGGGGCGGACGCCGGGGATGTGCAGGTACTCGGCAGAGATGACCTCGAAGAGGTACGGTCGCGAATTGGCTACCTGCCGGAGGAGCGTGGGCTGTATCAGAAGATGAAGGTCGTGGAGCTTCTGGAGTTCTTTGGCGAGCTCAAGGGAATGAGGCGCAAAGAGGCCCGCCAGGAAGCGCTGATCGGGCTCGAGCGGTTGGGCCTGGCGGATCGGGCGGATGAGAAGCTGGAGACGTACTCGAAGGGCATGCAGCAGAAGGTCCAGTTTCTGTCCACCATCCTGCACCGCCCGGACCTTCTGATTCTCGACGAGCCGTTCAGCGGACTGGATCCGCTCAACGTGGACCTGCTCAAGAGGATGGTGCTCGAGAGGCAACGTGAAGGAGCGACAATCCTGTTCTCCACTCACATGATCGAGGACGCGGAGCGACTGTGTGAGCGAGTGTGCATGATTGCCGGGGCTACCATGGTGCTCGATGGGACCGTGGCGGACGTCAAAGCGGCGTCCGGACGCCAGGAAGTGGCCATCGCGTTCGAAGGAAGCGGATCGTTCCTGGACGCCCCCGGGCTGGTGGAGCGCGTCAGCGACCACGGACAGTACGTGGAGGTGCGACTAAGCGACGGCGCGGATCCCCAGGACCTCTTGCGGCGCGCGGTGGCCGATGGCACCCGTGTGAGTCGCTTCGAGCTGATCGAGCCGTCGCTCCGCGAGATCTTCATCGAGAAGGCTACGAAGGCAGGCCTCGAAGCCGAATCCGAGGAAGAGGTGGATGTATGGGCGGAGCCGGGGGCGGCATGAGCGGCTCGCTGAACCCCCTCAACGCCAAGGTCATGGCCATCGTACGGCGCGAGTACCTCCAGCGCGTCCGTTCCAAATGGTTCCTGCTCGCCACGTTCGGGATTCCCCTTCTCATGGTGGGGCTTGGGGCCATGAGCGGCTTCCTGATTACGCGTGGCGGGGAAGAGACGCTGACTTTCTCGACCGGAGTGGTGGATCGCTCCGGAGAGGTGTCTCAGCTGGTGGTGGCGGAGCTGCTCAGGGACTCCCTCCTGGCCAGTGAAGCCGTGGGGGTCGCAGCCTTCCCGGATGATTCCCTCCCGGGCCGCCTGGTGGCTTCGGACTTCGACGTCTTCCTGGTGATCCCGCCGGAGCTCGGCCTGGAAGTAACCGACCAGCCTGGCGTGGGCGGTGAATACGAAGAGGGGCCGGAGCTCGAGCTGGTGGCCCGCATGAACGTCAACTCCGGCACCCGGCGAACCATTCGGGTTGCCGTCAACCGGGCTCTGGTGAAGGCCAGACTGGAGCGGGCGGGAGTGGAGGGGCTTGACCCGGAGGCACTGCTCCGGGGCTCATCCCTCAGCGTGGTCAACGTTACCGAGCAGGGTGAGGCCCGTTCTCAGGAGGTGTTCCAGGCCATCAGCTTCATCATCTCTTTCCTGTTCTACATGGTGCTGATCTTCTACGGCCAGATGATCGTGCGCTCCGTGATCGAGGAGAAGTCCTCGAACATCGTGGAAGTCATGATGTCCTCGTTGCGCCCCTGGGAGCTGATGCTCGGGAAGATTGTGGGCGTTGGAGCCGTCGGCCTTACACAGCTGGCTATCTGGGCCGCCGTTGTCGCGACCGGCATTCTGTACGGTCTCACCGCGGGAGCCGCAGCGCTGTCCGAGGCCGGTGTCGATCTCAGCCAGCTGACCATTCCGGTCAGCACCATCATCCTGGTTCTGACCTTTCTCGTTCTGGGGTACCTGCTGTACTCGGGCCTGTTCGCGGGCGCCGGGGCCACGGTGAGCAACGAGCACGATGCCCAGCAGGCGTTGTTTCCGGTCATCATTTTGATCGTGATTCCGTTCGTGGCGGCGCAGGGTATCATCGAGAATCCGAACACCGGCTGGGCCATCATCCTCTCCCTGGTGCCGTTCTTCAGCCCGCTGATCATGTCCTCGCGATTGTTCGTCGCGGTGGTTCCTGCGTGGCAACTCGCGGTGGCACTGGTATTGCTTCTCCTGTTCATCTTTCTGGCGGCATGGGTAGCCGGCAGAATCTACCGCGTCGGCATACTGATGAAGGGGAAGCGCCCGAATCTTCCGGAACTCGTGCGCTGGGTACGGCATGGCTGAACCTCCGCGAAGTGTCACGACACGCTATCGCCGAGGGCCCGTCCGCGAACGACGGGCCTTTCGTTCGCCGGGGAGCGTTGCATCGTTATCCGGCGGCGTGCTGGGGTTTCTCGCGGCAGCGGGACTGGGCGCCTGTGAGCAACCAGGCGAGCGGGTCGTGATTGCTGCTACCACTTCTACGTACGATTCGGGGCTGCTCGAGACCCTTGTCGCCGAGTTCGAGGCGGAGAGCGCCGGGTCGGCGGGTCAGGCATACAACGTCAAGGTCGTGATTGTTGGAAGCGGAGAAGCCCTGACGCTTGGACGCCACGGCGATGTGGACGCGCTGCTGGTACACTCCCCGGAGGCCGAGGCCAGATTCGTGATGGAAGGCCATGCCGAACAGCGTATTCCGGTGATGTACAATGACTTTGTCCTTGTCGGCCCGGCCGAAGATCCGGCCCGGGTACGCCTCGCATCGTCCGCATCCGCAGCGCTGGCGGCTATCCGCGACGCGCACGCCGAGTTTCTGTCTCGCGGCGACAGCTCGGGAACCCACATCCGCGAGCTCACGCTGTGGTCCGATGCCGCGGTGCAGCCCGAGGATCTGCATCGGGTGGATGCACCCCGGAGACCCGGCAACCGGATTCGGGGAGCCTCTGCTGCGGCTCAGGCGGTCGCCAGGAACCGTTGGTATCGCGAAACAGGCCAGGGGCAGGGTGAGTCGTTGCAGATAGCCGCTGAGCGGCAGGCCTACACGCTCACTGATCGCGCGACCTTCCTCACCATGCGCTCCGGGCTGGATCTGGAGATCCTCTTCGAAGGCGATCCCCGCCTGGTCAACATGTACTCGGTGCTGGTTATGACGGACGCTGCTCACCCGGCCGCGGCTCACGCATTCGCTCGCTGGTTGACCTCGGACGCCGGGCGCCGGGCGATTGAGCGCTTCGGCCGGGGAGAGTTTGACAGTCCGCTGTTCAGGCCTACGCCATGAACCCGTTCTCCGAGGCCTTCGAGCTGCTGACTTCCGGCGACCTGTACGTCTGGGAGGTCATCCTTCGGTCGCTCCGCATATCGGGCCTCGCGCTGTTCATGGCCGTGATCATTGGGCTGCCGATCGGGGCTGCGATTGGGTTGTCGCGGTTTCGCTATCGCCGTTCCGTAGTGGCACTCATGAACACCGGCCTGGCGCTGCCCCCTGTCGTGGTCGGTCTGGCCGTCTTCCTCATGCTCTCCCGGTCCGGTCCGTTGGGAGGCCTGGAGCTGCTCTACTCGCCGACCGCCGTGATTCTGGCACAGGCTGTTATCGCGGGTCCGTACATCGCAGCGGTGAGCCTGGCGGCCGCCGACTCGGTCCCTCCTCACTTGCGCATGGAGGCACGAGCGCTGGGAGCCACCCCGCTGCAGGCGACCCTGCTTCAGCTCCGCGAGGTGCGAACGGCTCTGGTGGCCGCAGTTGCGGCAGGGTTCGGAGCGATCATCAGCGAGGTCGGTGCCGTGATGATCGTAGGGGGAAACATCCTCGGTGAGACCCGGGTGATGACGTCTGCCATCGTTCTGGAGACACGGCGCGGCAACTTCGGTATTGCGGTGGCGCTGGGTGTGGTATTGATGCTCGTCGCTCTCTACGTGAACGTGCTCCTGCTGCTGATCGGGCGGGGGTCTGTTCGCAGGCCTCTGTCGTCATGACAGCGGCGATTGGAGCCGGGGAGCGCGAGATCCTGTCTGCGGAGGCTCTCCGGGTGGAGTACGGCCAGCAGACGGTGCTGGATCTGAAGCATCTGTCGCTCGGAGAGGGCGAGATGCTTGCCGTCCTGGGTCCGAACGGAGCCGGCAAGACAACCCTCCTGCGCGCTCTCGCGATGCTGGTCAAGCCGACCGCAGGCCAGGTACGATTCCGCGGTCTTAAGGGTAAATCCGCCGAAAAGGCCCTTCGCAGGCGCTCGGCCGCCGTGTTCCAGAACCCCCATATGTGGGGCGATACTGTTGCGTACAATGTCGGTCTCGGTCTTCGGATCCGTGGGATGGGCGCGCACGATGTGAAGGAGAACGTGGATCGCATGTGCGAGCTGCTCGGGCTACGGGGCCTGGAGAAGCGGACGGTGGACACGCTGTCCGGCGGACAGGCGCAGCGAGTGGCCCTGGCTCGAGCACTGGTGCTCAAGCCCGAAGTGCTGTTTCTGGACGAACCCACGGCCAATCTGGATCTCCCGTCCCGGCTGGCGTTGCGGGAGGACCTGGAGCGGATAGCGCGGCAACGGGCCGGCGCCGTCCTCCTCATCACGCACGATCGCAACGAAGCGTTCGCCCTGGCCGATCGAGTAGCGGTGCTGGTCGACGGCAAGATGGTGCAGATCGGCACGCCGACGGAGTTGTACGAGAACCCGGCGGACAGCTACATCGCACAAGTCACCGGCGCCGAGCTCACGCTCAGGGGACGCGTGGAGCGAATCGAGGACGACACCCTCCTGGTGGACATCGGCGGGGTCAAGCTGCGGACCGTGGGTCAAGCCGGGGAGGGGACCCCCGTGAAGGTTGCCTACCGGCCCGAAGACCTGGTACTGGCCCCGGCCGACGAGCCGGTCGGCAGACTCAGCACCCGCAACGTCTTCTTCGCAACGGTGACGGAAGTCAGACAGATCGGCGGGCTGTTTCGGTTGCGGCTCACCGGTCCGGGCCAGGTGGATCTTGCCGTGGTGGTCACGCGCAGCGCGTTCGAGGAGCTGAACCTGGGCGAAGACGTCCGCGTCTCGGTTCGCATCAAGACCACCGCGCTGCACGCCTTCCCGGCCGGTGGAGAGGAATGACCGACCCGTCTCGCGGGCGCTAGACCAGGCTTAGAACGCCTGCTCCGGATCCCTCCCCAGACTCCGGTACGCCCAGACGAAGAGGACCAGAAACACCAGGTCCGCCCAGAGGAACGGCTTCCACACACCCGGGATCCCCGCCGTCAGCCAGTGATATCCCGCCACGGAGCAGTACGAGACCTTGAGCAGGATCCCGTACGGGATCAGGTGGCGTCTGGCCACCGGTTGCCTGGCGATAGCCATGAACATGAGGGCGAAGATGATCAGCAGCGCAGCCGGGAAATGCACGTACCCAAAGTGATTGGGGGGCGTGACGCCCACCCACTCGAACAGGGCGGGCGCGGCGACCAGGAATGCCAGACCCAGGATTCCATCGTAGGCTGCTGCAATCCAGAACAGCAGGGTGACCGTGGGTGTTCTGTTCACGCTACTCCGCCTTTCTTGCGGGTCTGGCTCGCTGCGCCTTCCGGAAGTTGCTGCGCCTCCAGTGTGTCTGTTCTTCGTTGTACAGCTTCAGACCCAGCTCTCTGAATCCATCGGACAGCTCCTGCGGACTCATATGGGTGGGTCGATAGTTGACGTCGAACAGGGTGCACTTCTGCCAGGCCTTCGGTTCCAGTATGCGATCCTCGCGTCGCAGCCTGTCGTACAGGGGGGTCCCGGGGAATGCCGTCAGCATGGTGATCTGGACGTCGAAGAGCTCGACCTGTTTCGCGAAATCGAATACCCGGTCAAACACCTCCGGCGTGTGGCCATCCAGACCCAGGACGAAACACCCGTTCACGGCTATTCCATGTGACTGGATGGCTCGAATTGCCTCTTCGTAGTGCGGGTACATCCGGTGCTTCCAGTCGCTCCGCAGTTCCAGGCCGGGCAATCCCTCTTCCACCGGACTCTCGAGCCCGACCAGCACCTGCGCGCAACCGGTCCGCCGCATCAGGTCGAGCAGTTCGCCGTCTTTGGCTACCGACAGATCGCACTCCGCGAACCAGCGCAGCCTCCGGCCTTCCAGTTTCCCGAGGAGTTCTCTCCACCATGCCCGATTCACGAAGGCGTTGTCGTCGGCAAACTCGATGAAGGGTCTGTCCCAGAGCGAGAGGATCCGATCGATCTCCGCCTGGACGTTGGCAACGGGCTTCTGCTTGTACCGGTCCGTCAGGAGCACGGAACTGGCGCAAAACTCGCACTGATGGGGACACCCGCGGCTGGTTTGCACCGTGAGCCGGTTGTATTGAGAGATGTCCAGCAGCTCGTACGCGGGAATCGGAGACTCGCTGATATCGTAGTCCAGTGGGCGTGAGTCGTAGATCCTGCTCGGACTTCCTGCCGCGAAGTCGGCCAGTACCTGCGGCCAGACCGCCTCCCCCTCGCCGAGGACCGCTGCATCGCAGTGTGCCAGCGCTTCATCGGGCAGCGCGGTAACGTGGGGCCCGCCCATCACGACCGGGATCCCTGCCTCGCGGAAGCGATCGGCGAACGCGTAGGCTTCGAGGATCTGTGCGCTGTAGCTGGAGATCGCTGCCAGATCGAAGCCGTTGGGCAGGTGGTCCAGTGCTCCCGGGTCCGGCACTTCCAGGTACTCGACCTCGTGATCCCGCGGAGTGGCCGCTGCCAGAGTGAGCAGGCCCAGGCTGGGCAACGAGGCGATGGTCTCGCTGCGTTCCACGAAGCCGGGCAGCGTGAGGCCCAGACGAAGGAGCTCATCGTCGCAGCAGCGGATGCCGCTCATGGCGATCAGTCCGACCCTCATGCGGACACCAACGCCCACAGAAACAGCCCGATCCCGACCGTGACGGAGAGCGCCGGGACGGCGAACAGGTGGCGGAAGCTCTTCTTCCAGGCGGAACCGTAGCAGACCAGCGGCATCGTCACCGCACCGATGATCAGCAGCCATGACGACAGCGCGACCGCGGACCCTGCTCCAGACCACGCGGCCGCTTCGCTCACCACGCCGGAGGGGATCGCCAGAACCCGCACGGTCAGCGCGAAGGCCAGGTTGATGAAGCCGATGCCGAAGAAGGAGATGTGGCCGAGGCGGATCATTCGCCTGGACCACGAGGCGTAGCCGCTCAGCCACTTCTCATCGTGGAAGAACATGCCGGTGACCATTCCGGCCACGGCGCCAAGGAGAAGCCCGATCCACCCGGCGTAGAGGTTGGCTTCCATCGGAGGCTGACTATCCCCGCTCTCTCAGGATCTCTTCCACCCGATCCAAGAGACAAAGCTAGGAAAGTCGAACCATGGCGCGCCAGACGGGCGCGCTAGAAGCGGCTCGTTCGTCGTCGCGCGGTCAGCCAGGCACCGACCCCCTACCCGCGCTCCCTCACGATCTCCTCCAGCCGGGCCTGGGCGGCTTGCACCCTCGGCTGAAGCTCGGCATCGGCATCGGCCCACAACTCGACGAACATCGCGTAGTACCTGGCGGCGTTTTCGAGATCATTCCGCTCGTCATACAGCTGGGCGACGCGTTCGACGACCGGTCCGCGATACCACGAGTCGTTGAATCGCATGCGCCACAGCCAGGGAGTCGTGATGTAGCGCTCGAGGACCGCCAGCGCCGAGTCTGCTTGCCCTGCCGCGTCATACGCCCGGCCGATCTCGGGAAGCGCGCAGACGGTGCAGAATCCCACGTCGGAGTCGCGAAAATGGCCCAGGGCATCTTCGAACCGACCTTCGGTCATGGCGATGCGTCCCCGTGCCCAGTCGAAAGAGGAGGTCTCGAACCAGTCGCGCAGTTCCGGCGGCACGGTTTCCTCGAACTCGGCCAGCAGGCGGTTGGCCCTGGGGACATCTCCGGCGGCCGCATAGATAACCGCCAGCTCTTGAAAGGGGCGGTCCAGTGGGTCCAACTCGGCCAGTGGATGCGCCTGGAGAGCCGCCTCCACGATCTCCCGAGCCCGGTTGTCGTCCTCGTGTACGTCGATGTACCACTGGGCCAACTCGGTTGCGTTGAGCAGGTACTCGCCCGGCGAATCTCGCTCCTCGTCCGCCGAGAGCGCATCGGCCATGTGCTCTCCCGCCACGGCCAGTTTGCCGCCAGTTGCGGAGAGGACGGCCAGGTCCCAGCTGGTCTGCCAGTGATCGTACAGGCTGCCGGTGCTTTGCTCGCGCCATTCTCGTACGCGAGCCGTCGCGCCCTCGTAGTCTCCCAGCGAGGCAGCGAACAGCGCCCGGTACTCTGTGACTCTTGGGTTGCCCGGGAATTTCGCGGCGTAGGCTTCCAGCGTAGCTCGAGCGTCTTCGATCCGGTTCTGGCTTACCTGCTCCTGCACGGCGTTCTGCCAGGACGTGGAAGCAGTGGCAGAGTCTGTACGAATTGCCTCCTGGTACAGCTCCTCTGCGCGCTCATGGTCGCGCAGAAACGCGTAGACGACGCCGAGGTTGTTCAGTGCGTAGCGGTCGTCCGGGTCCAGCTCGATCAGGCTTCGGTACGGATTGATGGCCTTCTCGATCTCGGTCGTGACGTTGAAGTGGTAGAGAGCCTCCGCGTGGTATCGCTCGCGCTCGGTCAGCCTGTCCCGGTGCTGGTACGCCTTCGAGAGAGCCTCCACCGTCCGGGCCCTCTGCGTCCCGCGGTTTCCGATGATCGCCCCCAGCTTGCGGTACGCCATGGCAAACGCGGTGTCGATCGCAACGGCCTCTTCCAGCAGTGCGATGGCACGGTCCTGATCTCCCAGAACATCCTCGGCGTACAGAGCCTGCGAGTACCTCTGGAGGGCCGTGAGCGATGGCGTCGTGACGCGGGCGAGAGGTTCCTCGCCGTGCATGAGCCGAAGCGATTCCCCGATCCGCTCCCGGAGACGGCTGGACAGCCTGTCGATGGCATCGATGATCTCGGTGGAGTCCTTGGCGGTCTCTCGAACCGGGACCAGCACCTCGCCACCCTCGGCCGCCACCAACTCCGCGGACACCACAAATGTCCCTCCGGCAGAATTCACCGTTCCCGAAATGTAGGCCGGAATGCCCTCGCGGATGGCCGCCTCGCGTGCCAGGTCCGGATCCATCGGCGTGTCGCGCTCTCTCCCCATGCGCGTCAGCACATTCGCGACTTCCGTGGGCTGCAGCAGGCTCACCACCTGCGACTGCCCGAAGTCTATCCGGAACGCGTCGGTCGCCATCCGCGCTAGCTCCTCGTCGCCGCTGTCTGCCCGAAAATCCGCCAGAAGAATGGGGGCTCGCTCCTCCAGGACTCCTTTTGCGACCAGCGTACCGGCGGGCCCGATACCGGCGTTACGCATCGCCACGTAGCCGACCGTCAGCAGTCCGCCGACGGCGAAGGCCAGTGCGCCCCCGACGATGGCGTTTCGCCAGGTGAACAGCCGGTGATGGGTGCCCTTGGTGGCGGACGGCGCAGACGCGGGTTGGGCGGCTGCGGCGGTAGCGGGTTGGGCGGCCACCGCAGTTACGGCAGCCGGAGTGTCCGCTGCTGGCTCGCGTGCAGTTTCCTCCCTCGGCGTTTCGGCCGTCGAGATCCCCTCCTGCACGAACGCCGTCGCCAGTACAACCGGCAGGCCAATGACGAGGATGATGATCGCCAGACCGGGTACCCACTCGGGCAGGCCCACGCTTTCGGTTACTTCGCGAACCACCTGCAGCGAGACCCACGATCCGGCCAGGTAGAGACCCAGTACCTGCCATAGCGAGCGGCGGTGGGCTTCGCGGATGAGCTTCCTCATTGGGCAGACCTCGCCGTGCGGATCTTAGTCGGGACCCTCATCCCCGCTCCCTCACGATCTCTTCCAGTCGGGCTTGCGCAGCCTGGACTCGCGGCTGCAACTCGAGATCCGCCTCCTGCCACAACTCTACGAACAGGGCGTAGTACTTCGCGGCGCTCTCTTGATCGCCCGCCTCATCGTAGAGCTGGCCCAGGTGCTCGTAGGTCCTCGCGAGCCCCTCCGCATCCGACGGAAGCTTCAACCAGGACGGCGTTGCGAGGTACTCCTCGTACGTCGCGATGGCAGCCTGCGCATCTCCCTGTCGAGCCTGTAAGGCGGCCAGGTACGTCATCGCGCAGGCCACACAGCCACGCGTGTCCGTGGCCCGGTACTCGTCGGCTGCCACTCCCAGACGACCCTCTGCCTCCGCCAGTCGACCGCGCGCGGCGTGATGCCACGCCTCCCACATCGGCTGGTATTGCACGGGGACGTCCCGTTCGAAGCTTTCCAACAGCGTCCGCGCGTCCTCCACTCGACCCGCGCCGGCCAGGAGTGAGGCCAGTTGCAGATAGGGTCGATCCAGGGGATCCAGAGCATCCAACGGATACGATGCCAGCGCGCGATCGATCGGAGCGACGATTTCCGCGGCCGGTCGTCCTACGGAGGCGCGCATCCTGGCGATCGTGGCCGCGCTCTCCAGATACTCGGCGCCAAGCTCCATCTCATCGGCCAGGTCTAGCACTTCGGCACCGTAGCGCTCGGCCTCCTCGAGGCGACCCTGGAGCCAGGCGATGCGCCACAGCTGAATCGTGACCGCCTGCTCGGCGCCGAGATTTCCGCGCACCCGTTCCCTCAGAGCCTGTGTTTGTGCTCGCGCCGTCCCGTAGTCGCCCTCGGCCATCGCCAGGCCGGTCTCCGACCACGGCACGAAGAGGTGGTCCGGATTGGCCTCCCGGAAGGCCTCCCACTGCTCTCGTGCCTCCTCGATGCGGCCCATGTTGACGAGCACCTGCATCGCGTTGATGTGAGTGAACGCGGTCTCAGGGTGGTTTTCCAGGTGCAGCCGGTACATCTCGAGCGCCTGCTCGTAGTCCCGCAGGATCATGTACTCGAATCCGAGGTCATTGGCCCCGTCCGGATGATCGGGCTCTACCTCGAGGAGCGAACGGTATGCGTTGATCGCCTTCTGCGACTCGCCCGTGGCCGTGCTGTAGTAGCTGGCCTCGGCGTAGTAGCGCTCCGCGTCCGGAAGATTGTG
This sequence comes from Gemmatimonadota bacterium, assembly GCA_039587395.1. GTDB lineage: Bacteria > Gemmatimonadota > Gemmatimonadetes > Palauibacterales > Palauibacteraceae > JBDHIQ01. Next base: position 46,714 of record JBDHIQ010000022.1, on the reverse strand, counting down.
ACGGAACTGGAACGCCTTGCCGAGCGACTCCAGCTGGGCGCTGCGCTCGATCCCCATGTTGTTCAGGTAGATCGCGATATCCAGGTGCGCCACGGCGAACGACGTGTCGATCTCGACCGCCTCCCGCATCAGCTGGACACCCCGGTACTGGTCGCCCGCGTTCACCTCCCGCAGACCCTGCGTGTACTTCCGCAGAGCCGGTAGCGAAGCCGTGCTAACTCGCCGGAGTGGCGTCTTGGATTGAACCGATTGCAGCGACTCGCCGATCCGCTCGCGCAGTCCCTTCGACAGCCGGTCCACCGCCTCGATGATCTCGGTCGAGTCCTTGGCCGTCTCGCGCAGCGGGACGAGGTCTTCGCCGGACTCGGCATCGACGAGCCGGGCAGAAAGAACATACGCCCCACCCAGGGTGTTCACCTCGCCCGCCACCACGGCCTTCACGCCCTCTCGAACAGCCAGCTCGCGACCCAGCTCCACATCCACCGTCTCTTCCGGGTCGCGCTGCATCCGCTGGAGCGCTCCGGCAATTTCATCCGGCTGCATGAGGGTCACCGTCGGAGATTGCGCCAGATCGATTCGCAGCGCCTCGGTCACGGCGGCGGCAAGCGACGGATCGCCCGTTCCATCCTCGAATTCCGCCAGGATGATCGGGTCGTTCGCTTCCAGGACACCCTTGGCTACCAGCGTGCCGGCCGGACCGATACCGGCCGACCGCATGAACAGGTATCCCACCGTCAGGATTGCCAGAAAGATGAAAGCCAGCCCTCCACCAACCAGAGCGTTCCGCCACGTGAAGAGCCGATGGTGGGTCCGTGGCTCACCTGGATCGGCGACCGGTGCATCGAGCTCCGCCACGCGGGACACCTCGGATGCGCTCGCGGCCGGTTCGGTCGGCGCGGCGGCGTCTCTGGCTCCTTTCGATCCCATTCCCTCCTGCACGAAGGCAGTGGCCAGCACGATGGGCAGTCCAATCACCAGCAGAATGAGTGCGAAGGGTGCCACCCAGTCCGGCAGTCCGAAATTCTGGTTGACCACGTCCACGACCTGGAGAGCAATCCAGGACCCGGCCAGGTAGATGCCCAGCACCTGCCAGAGGCTGCGACGGTGTAGCTCGCCAATCAGCTTCTTCATTGCGTTTGCGATTCCCTAGTAGTCGCTACCGATGGAGTCGAGTCGCTCCATCCGGGCGGCCGTCGAGTCCGCCGCCCGCAGCCCACCCTGCACTCCCTGGGCGCCCGGCAAGGGAGACTCACCGATGATGCTGTCCCGCTGGCGGCGAGTGAGCGTGTCCTCCACCGTCGCATCCGCGGATCCCTGATCGCCACCGGAGCAGGCGGCGAGGATGAGACCTGCCGCCATGAACAGAGCGGGCAGCGCGATCCGAGTTGATCTCACTGTAACGCCTCCATCCGCTGCCGGGCCGCTGCCACCCTGCCCTGCAGCTCCTCGTCCGCAGCTGCCCACAGACTCACAAACTCCCGGTAGTTCCTGGCGGCGTTCGCAGTGTCGCCCTGCTGCTCGTAAAGACGCGCGAGGCGTTCGTAGGTGGGTCCGAGATGTGCGCCGTCCGAGTCACGCACACGCCACAGGTATGGCGTGTTGAGGTACTGCTCGTACGTGGCGATCGCCGACTCGATATCGCCGGCAGTCTCCTGTGCCCGCGCCAGCTGCGGCAGCGCGCACACGTTGCAGAAGCCCTGATCGGATTCCTCCGTCGCTGTGACGGCGTCCTGTCCGCGCCCCTCTGCGATAGCTATCGCTCCCTCTAGCCGCGCCATGGCGACACGTTCATCCGGGCCGCGCACGGCCGGATCCACGTCGGCCTCGAACTGGGCCAGCATCGCCTTGGCCTGCGGTACTCGCCCGGCCGCCGCATAGATCTGCGCAACCTGCAAGGACGGCCTGTCCAACGGGCTCATGTCCTCCATGGGGTACTCGGCGAGCACTGCCTCCAGCGTTCTGATCGCGGCTGCGAGATCCTGCCGAACCCACAGATCCAGCTCCGCCAGCCGCGTCGCCTTCACAACCGCCTGCTGGGGAAGGCCCCGTCGAATATCCGTGTCCATGGCATCCCGGAAGTGCTGCTCACTCTCCGAGAGCTTCCCCTGAGTTGCTGCCACCGCCGCCAGGCCATAGCTGGTCTGTGCCTTCCAGAACAGGCTGCTGGGATAGTCTTCGTGCAGCGCCCTCAGCCGGGCTGCCGTCCTTCCGAAATCTCCTTCCGCCGTGGGCAGGTAGGCAACATGCTCCTGGAGCGACGGGTCGGGCGCCAGCCACATGGCGAATTCGCCGAACTTTTTGTCGGCCGCCTCTTGCTCGTTCTGGTTGGCGAGCGCGAGAACCAGGTTCATGAACGGAATCACCTGGAACGAGTCGACCGCAAGCGCGCGGACAAAGAAGTCCTCGGCGCGAGGATAGTCCCTCAGCTGCAGGTAGATGTTCCCCGAGTTATTAAGCGCCCAATCGTCCTCCGGGTTCAGCTGCAGCAGGCTGTCGTACTGGGCGATCGACGCCGCGTGATCGCCTTCCACGTTCGAGTAGTAGGCTGCCGTGGCCAGGAAGCGCTCGCGCGGAGTGAGCCGGTCCCTGTGCTCCATGGTCGCCTGGAGGGCTTCCACGGCGCGAGCCCGCTCTTCGCTCCGGTTGCCCAGGGCGACGCCGAGCTTGCGCCACGACATGGCGAAGCTGGGATCCAGTTCCACCGCTTCCTCGAGCAGGCGAATGCCGCGATCGGGATCGCCCTCGATGTCGATGGCGTGAACCGCCTGCGTGTACTTGCGCAGCGCCTCCAGGTTTCCGGTCGTCACCTTCTCCAGCGGCTGGGCCATGTAGATGGAGTTGAGCGGTTCTCCTATCCGCTCCCGCATCTTCTTCGACAGCTCGTCCACCGCCTGGACGATCCCGGCTTCGTCCCTCGCAGTAACCCGCCTTGAGACGAGCAGGGCGCCGTCCTCCGCTGCGACAAGACGCGCCGTGAGCACGTACTTGGAGCCTACGGAGTAGATGTCCCCCCCGATGACCGCGCGGACCGCCTCGCGCTGCGCCACCTCGCGGGCCAGCGGAATGTCCAGGCGCGCATCGGCCGTCTCCTCCATCCGGACCAGCGCCGCGCTGACGTAGCGCTGGTCATACATCCGGACGACGGGCGACTGGGATAAATCGACCCGGAACCCCTCGGTTATAACCTGCGCGAGCTCGTTGAGCTCGGGCGGGCTGTCGAAGTCGGCGAGGATCACGCGCTCCGCCTCGGCCAGCGTCCCCTGCGCCACCAGCGTCCCCGCCGGGCCAATGCCGTACGACCGCATCAGCATATATCCGACGGTGACCAGGGCGAGGAGTCCGAAGGCCGCGAACCCACCTACCAGCGTGTTTTGCCAGGTCAGGAGATCGCGAAGTTCCCTGGGCTTTTTCAGCTGCCGGCGTTCCAGGATCTTGGCGTGCGCGACCGCCGCGTCCTCCATCGACGGCAATCCCTCGGTTCGCACTACCGGCTGCGGCTCCGGACCGTCTCCGGCAGCCCCCGCCGCGGACGTGGCTGCCGGTTCATCGGGCCGCTTCCGTTGAATGGAAGCAGTGGCCAGCACAGCCGGCAGGCCCACGATGAGGATCACGCCGGCCGTCGGCTCCACCCACTCGGGTAGACCGATTGCCACCGAGAGAACCTCGAAGGTCTCGAACACCAGCCAGGTGAGGATCAGGTAGGCTCCCAATACCTGCCAGACCGAGCGCCGATGAATCTCGAGAACGAGCCGCTTCAAGCCTTCCATGGTAACGCTCCACAGACGGAGTACAGCACGTCCATCCGGGGTCCTCCCGGACGGTCTCTGTTGCCTCTATTCCCAGCCACCCATCCGCTTCCCCTCATCGCCCGGCGCTGCCGGGCGGTTGATTCCTTACGACGGCCAGCCTGTGCGGCCTGCACTCGGGGCTGGAGCTCCTCGTCCGCGTTCGCCCACAGCTCGACGAAGCGGGCGTAGTATTCGGCCGCCTTCTCGAGATCTCCCTGTTCATCGAACAGCTGCGCGGTGCGCTCCAGGATCGGACCCAGGAGCGAGTAGTCGCCGTACATCCGGAAGGGAGCGGGTACCTCCAGGGACTGCTCGTAGTAAGCAGTCGCCGAGTCGGGGCGACCGGCCGCGTCGTGCAGGTCCGCGATCTCCCTCAGCCCGCAGGCGTAGCACCAGCTGCGATCGGCGGCGCGATAGAACTCCAGTGCCTCGCCTTCTCTGCCCGCAGCCTGCGCGAGCCGGCCCCTGAACACATCCAGGAAGATGCTCTCGCCGGCGCCCAGGCGATTGACGTCGATCTCGCTCTCGAGCTCGTCCCTCAACGCTCGGGCCCTGTCGATCTGACCTGCGTCGACAAAGAAAATTCCGAGGCTGACGTACGGCCGGTCGTACGGATCCATCTCGGACAGTGGGTGCCGCGCCAATGCCCGCTCAACGGTGACGACGGCTGCCTCCACGTTGCCTCGCATGTGGATCTCCAGATTCGCATGTGCGATGGCGGCGTTGATGGGTGCTGCCGGGAGACCCGTTTCCTCTTCCGTGGCCAGGCGCCGTTGGAAGTGGTCATCTGCGGCGCTGAGCCGACCTTCCACCGCGGCCAGCATGGCCAGCTGGTCGTCGCCCTGAGCTCGCCAGTACAGGCTGCTCGCACCAGCGTCCACCGCCACCTCGTTGAACTGCCTCGCGGAAGCGAAGTCTCCCTCGGCGGCATAGAGCAGGGCGGCGTTCTGAGCAGTGGAAGGGTTGCCGGCAAATCGCGCCGTCGAAGCCTCGGCGAGCTGTAGTGCTTCCTCCGTTCGTCCCGCGATATACAGCTGGAGTGCGTAGTTGCTGGCGACAAGCGAGTTCGTAGAATCCGCGGCGATGCCCAGCTGGTAGGCTTCGAGCGCCCGCGGGACATCACGGACCTCCCGGTACCGGTTGCCGAGGTTGTTGAGCGCCCTGGAGTCACCGGGTTGCAGCTCCAGCAGGTTGCGATACGCGGTGATGGCCTCCTCGGGCTGGTGGTCTACGAACGTGTAGTAGCTCCCCATGGCCCAGTAGCGCTCGAGCTCGGTCAGTCGATCGCGGTACTTGTAGGCGTTGCTGAGAGCTTCGAGCGCACGGCTGCGCTCCTGCCCGCGGTTCTGGAGTACGGTCCCCAGTTTGCGCCAGGCCATGGCGAACGCCGTGTCGAGTGCGACCGACTCCTCCAGCAGGGCCATGCCTCGCTCATCATCGCCCAGGACCTCCACGGCATACATGGCCTCGGAGTACTTGCGAAGCGCCTCGAGGGAGTGGGTGCTGACGCTGGCCAGCGGCTCGTCGCTGCTCAGCGTGCGCAGAGATTCGCCGATCCTCTCGCGCAAGCGGTTGGAAAGCTTGTCGATGGCCGGGATGATCTCTTCTGCGCCTGCCGCCGTCTCGCGGTGCGATACAAGCTCTTCTCCATCGGCTGCGGTGACGACCCGGGCGGAGAGTACGAATCCCTGGCCGGCGGGGATGATCTCGCCCGCGATAACCGCCTGGGCTCCCTCTCGTTGGGCCACTTCGCGCGCCAGATCGAGGCCCAGATGGATGTCGGTCGGACGGTCCATCCGGCGAAGAACAGTGGCTACCTGTGTGGGCTCGACGATGGTTACGACCTGTGATTGTCCGAGATCGACGCGCAGTGCCTCCGTAGCCGCTCGCGCCAGCAGGCTGTCCGTACCGGGACTTTCAAAATCCGCCAGGATGACGGGAGCTCGCTCGTCGAACACTCCGCGTGCCACCAGCGTCGCGGCGGGACCGATCCCCGCCGTACGCATCGCCATGTAGCCGATGGTCCCCACGCCGAGCACGGCGAAGGCCAGGACACCCCCGACAATCGCGTTACGCCAGGTGAAGAGCCGGTGCTGGGTGCCACCAGGCTCGCGAGCCGGTGCCGCTTCCTGAACCGAACCAGTGGACTTCTCCGAAGCGACAGCGCTGGCGGCCGGTGCGGCGGCCGCGGCTTCGGCGCGGGCGCTGCCCGGTTTCATCCCCTCCTGGACAAACGCCGTCGCCAGGACGATCGGGAGGCCAATGACCAGCAGGATCAGGGCGAACGGCGCCACCCAGTCCGGCAGCCCGAAGTTCTGGTTGACGACGTCCACCACCTGCAGGGCGATCCACGACCCGGCCAAGTAGATGCCCAGCACCTGCCAGAGGCTGCGACGGTGCAACTCGTTGATGAGGCTCTTCATCGGCTCATCCCCGCTCCCTCACGATCTCTTCCAGCCGCGCCTGCGCGGCCTGAACGCGCGGTTGTAGCTCCTCATCGGCGTTTGCCCATAGCTCCACGAAGCGCGCGTAGTACTCGGCGGCTTTCTCCAGGTCTCCGGTTTCATCCGCGAGTTGCGCCACCCGCTCGTACGCCGGTCCCACTCCTGGACCGAGGGCGTACGTGTAAACCACGTAGGGAGCGTATCGATCGGCAAACGGCGTCGTCGCGAATCGCTCCCACAGCGCGAGTGCCGAATCGCGCTCGCCGGCGCGGTCGTAGGCATGCGCCAGCCCGGCCATTCCGCAGAGCTTGCACTCGCCGCGGAAGGAGCGCCGGAAGTCGCGCGTGGCATCATCGTAGCGGCCCTGGGCTACCGCGATCTCGCCCTCCGCGCGCAACAGCTCAGGTGTCAAACCCTTCCTGAGCTCCTCCGGCACCTCCGTCTCCAGCTCGGCCAGCAGCGAACGCGCCCGATCGAGGTCCCCGGCGCGGGCATAGATCTGGACCAGCGCGAGGTACGGACGGTCCAGGGGCTCGAGATCGGAGAGCGGATAGAGGTCCAGTGCACCGTCGAGGCGTTCCATGGCCGGCCCCGTCGCATCTCGGACCGCCAGCTCGATCCAGGCCGCCTGCACGACGTCCTCCAGCACCTCGGCAGGCCGACCCAGGTCCTTGTTCGCAGATATGGAAGCGTCCACGTACGCAGCCGCTTCGATCAGGCGCCCACGAGCCGCTGCTATCGCGGCCAGATCCTCCCCAATGAAGGTCGCGCCGCCGCTCCCCGGCTCGATTTCGCTCCAGATCGCCAGCAGATCGGCCTCTGCCTTCTGCAGGTCACCCTCCACGGCCGAGGCCATCGCGTACTGCCAGGCATAGTCGTTTCCAAAACGTACACGCGCCGAGTCCAGGATCTCCCGGGCGCCGTCAAAGTTGCCGAGGTTGAGCCGGGTCTGGTACGCGTTCCAGTAGCCGGGGGCAAACTCGTCCGGGCTAAGCTCGATCTTCCGCAGGTACAGCGCTTCCGCTCGTTCCTCCCTGCCGATCCGCCCGAGGGCTACTCCAAGGTTGTTCAGCGCGGTCTCATCGTCCGGATCCCGCTCCAGGAGCGCTTCGTACTCGACGATGGCCTTGTCGATTTCGAACGTGACCTGGTTGTAGTAGCTGGCGGCGGCCAGGCGTCGCTCGCGCTCGGTCAGCCGGTCACGGTTCTCGAACGCATACCGATAGGCCGCTACTTCGCGCGCGCGCTGTGCACCCATGTTCCCGAGACGAATCGCCAGCCCGCGCCACGCCATTGCGAAGCCGGAATCGATCGCGATCGCCTGCTCGTACAGAGCGATGGCACGCCGGTTATCCTGATTCTGCGTCTGCGAGTAGAGGCGGAGCGCCTCCAGGTTGGATGTGGTCACGCGGTCGAGCGGCGGCTTCGCACGGATTGACTTCAGGGATTCCCCGATTCGCTCGCGCAGCCGACTGGAAAGCTGATCGATGGCAGGGATCACCTCGGTGGAGTCGGCCGCTGTTTCTCTTTGAGAGGTAAGCACCTCGCCCTCGGCCGGCGTGATCATCTGGACGGAGAACACGTAGCCCACGCCGGCCCGGTTGATCTCACCCGAGATCACCGCAGCCGCGCCCTCTCGTTCGGCCACCTCCCGAGCCACCCCGGCCGTCACGCGCTCTCCCGGATCCCTTCCCATCATCTCGAGCACATCGGACACGGCCGCCGGCTCGACCAGGCGGATCGCGGTGGATTGTGACAGGTCGACGCGCAGCGCTTCCGTCGCCGCATCGGCGAGCTGCTCATCTTCCGCATCCAGATCGGCCAGGATGACGGCTGCGCTCTCCTCGAGGAGGCCCTTGGCCACCAACGTGCCGGCCGGTCCGATGCCGGCGGTGCGCATGGCCAGGTAGCCGGCCGTGAGCACCCCGAGCAATGCAAACGCCGCGGCGCCACCCATGAGCGCGTTCCGCCAGGTGAACAGCTTGTGGTGGGTGCCGTTCGTGTCCGGTGTGGGAACGGGAGCCGTGTCCGGTTGGGCTACCGGTGGGTCGCCAGGCTGCGCCGGAGTAGCTGCAGAATCCGGCTTCATGCCTTCCTGCACGAAGGCCGTCGCCAGCACGATCGGGAGGCCGATCACCAGGAGAATGAGGGCGAACGGAGGCACCCAGTCCGGCAGGCCAAAGTTCTGGTTGACCACGTCCACCACCTGGAGGGCGATCCATGCGCCGGCCAGGTAGATCCCCAGCACCTGCCACAGGCTGCGACGATGCAGCTCATTGATGAGGTTCTTCATCGGCTCAACCTCGCGGTGGCATGGTGACAGTTCGTTGAGGTGCAGCCGGTACTATGGACCGACATAGACACCAGTCCGCGAGTCAGCATGGAACCATACAGCCAGGCCTGCTGTATGGTTTTCCATATGAAGACCACGCTCAATATCGATGACACGGTGATGCTCGAGCTCAAGCGAGAGGCAGCGCGCACCGGGAAGACCATGTCCGCACTGGTCGAAACCGGCCTCCGCATGCTCTTCCAGCGCGGTCGGGAGACCCCCGATCTGCCTCCGCTCCCCACCCTTCGAAGCGGCGGCCACATGGTGGACATTTCAGATCGCAACGCGTTGTTCGAAGCCATGAAGGACGACTGATGTTCGTCGTCGACACGAACGTGCTGATCTATGCCGCCGACTCCGATGCCCGGTTTCACACCGAGTGCCGTGCCCTGCTGGACGAATGGCGAGGGTCCGCCGGTGCCTGGTATGTCACCTGGGGAGTCGTTTATGAGTTCCTCGCGGTCTCGACGCACCCGCGCACGTTTCGGCAACCGTGGGCTCCGGAGCAGAGTTGGGAGTTCCTGCGAGCGGTCCTCGACGCGCCGGGACTGGACATCCTCGTTCCTACGTCGCGCCACCGGGACGTGCTGGCCGAGACCATGACGGTGGTCCCCGGATTGACCGGAATGCAGTGGCACGACGTGCGCACCGCGGCCCTCATGCGAGAGCATGGCATCCAGACAATCTACACGCGCGACACCGACTTCCATCGCTTTCCGTTTCTCCGCGTCGTGGACCCGACGGCCTAGCCAGTTCACCGGCTCACCCCCGCTCCTTCACGATCTCTTCCAGCCTTGCCTGTGCGGCGCTCACCCGGGGCTGTAGCTCAGCGTCGGCGTTCGCCCAGAGTCCGACGAACTTGGCGTAGTACTCGGCGGCTTTCTCGAGATTGCCCGCTTCATCGTGCAGCTGGCCGAGCCGTTCGTACGTAGGTCCGATGTCGGCGGTGGTATAGGGTCCGTGGCCCCAGTACCGGTAGAGGTCCGGAGTTTCTACGTAGCGCTCGTACAGAGCCAGCGCGGAGTCGCGGTTGCCGGCTGCCAGATAGGCATCGGCCAACCCGCGGTAGGCACACGCGTAGCACGACCCACGGTCGGAAAGCCGAAACGCCTCGATCGCACCCGATGGATCGCCCTCGGCAAGCGCAATCACACCCCTGGTCCGTTCCAGATTGGAGAGTGCGTCCACGCCGGCCCGAAGCTCCGCCGGCACGGCTGACTCATACTCCTCCAGCAACCGCCGGGCGACTTCGGGACGCCCCGCCTCCGCATAGATCTGGGAGATCGGCAGGTAGGGTCGCTCCAGCGGATCAATGCCCTCCAGTGGATAGCGGCCGAGGGCTGCTTCAACGCGGCTCACTGAGGCGGAGCGGTCCTCGCGAACTACGATGTCCAACCAGGCTTCCTTCTCCGCCATGCGGAGCACCTCGGCGGACAGCCGGCGATCCTGGTTGGCGGTGGTTGCCGACCGAAGGTACGTGCGAGCCTCTTCCAGCCGGCCTGTTGCCGCCGCTATGGCACCCCGGTCGGCAGCCACCGCCGCCCTCCAGAAGAGGTCCGTTCCGTAGGTTTCGTCCATGTCCGAAGCCAGCGAATCGGCAGTCTCGTAGTCGCCGATGACAGCCGCATGCTGGTAGTCATGCCACTCGACGGCGGGGTTGTCGGGGAAGCGAGCCAGCGCCTCCTCGAGGGCCGCGCCGGCACCACTCGCATCGCCCTGGTGGAAACGCGCCGATACCAGGTTCACGTAGGCATGCTGACTCGTCGTGTCGAGGCGGGCCGACAGCGCATAGGTCTCTTCCGCCCGGTCGAAGTCCCGGACAATTTCGTACATCACTCCCAGGTTGTTGGATGCGCCCGTATGCTCGGGATCGATCTCCAGGAGGTTCTGGTATGCGGCGATGGTCAGCTGCATATCCCCGGTCACGCTCTCGTGGTAGGCGGCTGGCCTGGGTCAACGCCTCTACCATCCGCGCGCGCTCCTGTCCCCGGTTCCTGAAAACCATGCCGAGCTTCCGGTATGCCATGCCGAATCCCGGGTCGAGAGCGATAGCCTCATCCAACAGTGTGATCCCGCGCGCATCCTCGGCGCGCATGTCGATGGCCTGAACCGCCAGCGAGTACTTGCGGAGTGCCTCCAGGCTGGGAGTGGTTGCCGCCTCCAGGGGCGGTTCGGCCCGGATGGTCTTGAGCGACTCTCCGATCCTTTCTCGGATTCGCTTCGACAGTTCGTCAATAGCGGGCAGAATCTCGCTGGAATCCGCCGCCGCCTCCCGGTGCGAGACGAGCACCTGTCCGTCGCCAGCGGCGACAAGCTCCGCACTGAGGAGGAATCGTCCACCGGCTGCGTTGATCTCCCCGGTCAGGACCGCGGGCAGTCCCTCTCGCTGTGCCAGTTCGAGGGCGAGGGCCAGATCAAGAGGCGATTCCGGCTCCCGGTTCATGCGTCTCAGCGCGTCGGCCGTGAACGCCGGCTCCGCGACCCGCACCATGGTCGACTGAGAGAGATCGATCCGGAGAGCTTCCGTCGCCGCACGTCCCAGCATTTCATCGGTGGACTCGAAGTCTGCTACCAGAATCGTGGCGCGTTCGTCCAGGACTCCCTTGGCCACCAGCGTACCGGCCGGGCCGACTCCCGCCGTCCGCATCGCCATGTAGCCCACCGTCAGGGCAGCAAGCAGGACGAACGCCGCTGCACCGCCCACGAGTGCATTCCGCCATGTGAAGAGACGCCGGTGAGTGGACCCGGCGCCTGCCGTCGGATCCGCAACCGAGGTCGCCGGTGTTGGAGCGGGCGCTTCATCCGAAGTGACCGCCCCCTGCGTCGCGCTGTCTGTCGCCGCGGGCTGCGCAGACTGGCCTTCGGGAGCCGCCCCGGGACCCGCTGCTCCGGGAGCCCCACCCCGAATCCCCTCCTGTATGAACGCCGTTCCCAGCACGATCGGCAGACCGAGCAGCAGCAGAACCAGAGCAAACGCGGGCACCCAATCGGGAAGACCGAAGTTGTTCGTGAGGACGTCTATCACCTGCAGCACGATCCACGAGGCGGCCAGGTAAAAGCCCAGCACCTGCCACAGAGAGCGTCGATGGATTTCGTGGATCAGTTTCAGCATCGGACCCCAATCGGCTCTACTTGTCCAGCGTCTCGCCCAGGAACTTCAGGATGTTCTCCCACGCCCGGTCGGCCTCTTCCGGCACGTTGCGGCTGCGGAGGAATCCGTGGTTGGCGCCGGGATAGATCTCGTACTTGAACCACTTGTCGGCGTCGGCCATCGCGGCCTCCACGTCGGGCAGCGAAGCGTTGATGCGCGCGTCGTTCTCCGCGTACACGCCCATGACCGGCGTCTCGATGGACGCCATCGCCGCGGCATCCGGCGCCCCGCCGTAGCAGACGATGGCCGCCTTGAGATCCGGGTTGTTGGTCGCGTAGCGGAACGTCTGAGACCCTCCCCAGCAAAAGCCCATCACACCGATGGATTCGCCCTCTACGGAGTCGAGCGAGCGCAGGTACTCCGCTGTGGCATCCAGGTCCACTGTAATGGAGTCGGCAGGGAGATCACGGATGAGCGTGCGTGCGTTGTCGGCTCCCTCGGATCCGCCGCGTCGGGAGAGCAGGTCCGGAGCGATGGCCACGTAGCCCGCCTCTGCCAGGTCATGCGCCACGGTCCGCACCCAGTCGGTCAGGCCGAATATCTCGTGGATGACGATCATCGCAGGAGCGGGCTCCGGAACCTCGGGGAAGGCGATGTACGCCGTCACCTCGTCACCGCCGTCGCCCGTGTATTTCACCCACTCCCCGTGCCCCGAGTAGCCTTCGAGCTTCTTGACGTAATCCGGCGGTTCCTGAGGTTGCTCGCCGGGCGCCATGTTGGCGATGGCTTCGGGTGAGTCCCCGCGCTGCATGGCCGGCACCGAGACGATCATCGCGATCGTCATCGCCACGGCGGCAATCACGGGGAGCACCATCTCTCCCTTACTAAGTCCTTTGCTTTTGCTCATCCGTTCTCCAACTGGGTGGTGGTCACAGCCTTCGTGACCGGTTTGACGTCCACACGGTCCCCACCCCACATCATCCCCGCTCTCTCACGATCTCTTCCAGCCGTGCCTGTGCGGCGCGCACCTGGGGTTGCAGCTCTTCGTCCGCGGTAGCCCACATCTCGACGAAGCGGGCGTAGTACTCGGCCGCCTTCTCCAGATTGCCGGCTTCGTCGTGCAGCTCGCCGAGGCGGCGGTAGTATGTGGGCACGAAGTCCATCCAGAACGCCCGGTTGTACATCGGCTCTTCCACCAGGCGAGTGTACGTGGCGATGGCCGAGTCCCTCCGGCTGGCGAGGTCGTAGACCTCGGCCAGCTGCCAGAGCGCACACCGGTCCCCACAGATGGGCCCTCGCTCCGTCTCGAAGGCTCGATACGCGGCTATTGCCTCGTCGTAGCGGCCTTCCGCTACAAGAACATTCCCTTCCAGCCGGCGCTTATGCGGAAACCAGCCGAAGTACTGCTGGGCCGAATCGAGGCTTGGCGCAATCTGATCCAGTAGCGACCTGGCGCGGGCCGGCTGGCCCGTGCGGGCGAACAGGAAGACCAGGTCTCTCTTCTGACCCAGGCTCAGCGAATCCACCGGCGCATGGACCAGCGCCTCTTCGATCCTCTGTCGAGCAAGCGCTGTATCTCGCCGAGCTGGAAGATCCCATCGATCCGCGATATCGAGCTCCCGGTTGAACCGGGAGATGTTCCGACGCGAATCCGCGGCTTCCTGCGCGGCCGCCAAGTGGCCCTGGCTAGCCTCCAGGAGCGTCAGCCCCCAGCGCGATAAGGTACTCCAGCTGGGGTTGGCGTGGTCGAGGTTTCGCGACGCAGCCAGACGGGCCGTATCGAAATCGCTCTCGCGCATCGCCCACGCCCAGTCCGCGACGGCCGTGGCCGGGTGGCCGGCGCGTGCCTCCACGAAGGCGGTGAGAGCGATACGCGCTTCATCGGTTCTTCCCAGATTGTAAAGGCCGGTCAACGCTCTCACGTGGGCGGCGACTCCTGTGTAATCCAACTCTGCGGCTTGGTTGTACGCTTCCACCATGCGCTCGAACTCGCCCTGCCACTGGTAGGCCACCGCGAGGTTGAACCAGGCGAGAGGATCATCGGGATACGTGTCCAGCAGTGTCAGGTACGCGGTCGCCGATCTCTGGAAATCACGGTTGGCATACCATTCGTAGATTCCGACCGTGTGGTAGCGCTCACGCTCGGTCAGCCGGTCCCGGTACTCGTACGCCTTCACCGCGGCTTCTGTCTGCCGCGCCCCGCCAATGGCCGTCAGCGTCGACAGCCTGCGCCAGGCCATGGCGAACGTGGAGTCAATGGCAAGCGCCTCCTCGAGGAGAGGGATTGCCTTCACCGAACCCTCTCCTCTCCACAGGACCTGCTGGGCCTGGGAGTATTTGAGAAGTGCTTCCAGGGAGCCTGTCGTCACCTGTTCGAGCGGCTCATTCGCTGCCAGCGAGCGAAGCGATTCGCCCAACCGCTCGCGCATGGCCTTGGACAGACGGTCGATGGCCTTCACGACCTCCGACTGATCCTCCGCGGTCTCGCGGATCGGAACAAGCTCCTCGCCCGTCTCGGCAATGATCAGGCGAGCCGAGAGCACGTAGCTGCTTCCGGCCATTCCGATGTCGCCCCTGATCACGGCCTTGATGCCGTCGCGAATGGCCACCTCGCGCGCCAGTTCGGCGTCGAGACGCGTGCCGGACGGTCGCTCCATCCGGTCGAGGACCTCCCGCAGGTAGGCTTCGTCAGCCAGCGATACGGTCGGAGACTGAGCCAGGTCGACGCGGAACGTTTCCGTCACCACGTCCGCCAGCAGGGAATCCGGCGTGTGGTTCTCGAAATCGGCCAGGATCACCCGCTCGCCGTCTTCGATCACGCCCCGGGCGACGAGGGTCCCGGCCGGGCCGATCCCTGTGGTCCGCATGACCATCCAGCCGATCGTTGCCACACCCAGGAGCGCTAGTGCACCGACGCCGGCACGCACCGCGTTGCGCCATGTGAAGAGGCGGTGGTGGGCTCCGGTTCGAGCATCTGGCGCCGCCAACGCGGGCTCGGCGGCGCCCACAGGTTCCTCCGTCACGCTCGCTCGCGAAGCCTCGCCCTTCCCCCTGTCCGACATCCCTTCCTGTACGAACGCCGTCGCCAGGACGATCGGCAGGCCAATCACGAGGAGGATCAGGGCGAATGGGGCCACCCAGTCCGGCAAGCCAAAGTTCTGGTTAACGACATCCACCACCTGGAGGGCAATCCACGCTCCTGCCAGGTAGATGCCCAGAACTTGCCAGAGACTTCGTCGGTGTAGCTCGTTGATGAGGTTCTTCATCGGCTCACCCTCGCCTGATTCCTCGCAACGGAACTGACGTCACTCGCCCTCACCCTCGCTCCCTCACGATCTCTTCCAGCCGCGCCTGCGCGGCCTGGACGCGCGGCTGAAGCTCTTCATCCGCATCCGCCCACAGCTCTACGAATCGCGCGTAGTACTCGGCGGACCGGTCGAGCTCACCCGCCTGATCATGGATCTGGGCAAGGCGCTCCAGGGAGGGCGGCCAGTCTTCCCAGATGGTGTTCGCCATCGACTCGAAGTACGGTTGCGCCTCGTCCGGCCTTCCGAGCGCGAGCAGGATCTCGGCGATCCAAAAGCGGAGCAGCGTGTTGTCACCGCGCGGACCGCCCAGCCGATGGTTCGGACCCCAGCCGGTCAAGTGACGCTCCGCCTCCTGCATTTCCCGCAGTGCGGTTTCGGGATCGCCGCGGCGCCACGCGGCGTAGCCTTCCAGCGCCTGCAGGTAGGAATCTCCGGTCCTGGCGAGAATGAGCTCGGTGGTGTCGCCTACCGCTCTCAACGTGTCCGCCAGGTGACGGCCGCGCTCCATGAGGGTCTCGAAGTCGTCCCAGCGCTCACTGTCTGCGGCCCACGCCTGGAGCGCAAAATCGAGCGGCGATACGGCGCCGTCGACGATCTGGGACCGCGTCACGGGATCCCGAGTGTTGTTGCGCAGGACGCGATCCAACTCGGCGTCGAGGACCGCTGAAGGGACATCGAAGCCCCAGGTCCACGCCGTGTAGAGGTGGATTCCGCGGAGATACTCCGGCAGCGTTTCGACCACGTCATTCACTCGAGACCACTGTCCGCGCGTCAGAGCATTCCAAAGAGCGAACGTGTTCCGCGTAAACTCGTCGGTCGATCCGTTGGCCAGCGCCCTGCTCATCATCTCGGCTTGCACGCCGAGCAGGGAGGGGTGAGCCAACAGATACATGACCTGGTAGGCACTGATGCTGCTCAGCCCGTCGACACGTTCCATCGGGCGGGCGCTGTCCGGTGCAAAGGCGATGTCCACTGCAATGCGAAACGCTTCGGCGGTCTCTTGGGCACCAAACTGCTCGTATGCGGCAAGCGCTTCGGCGGTGGAGCTTTCGTCCAGCCGGGCGATCGCGTAATCCACCAGGTGGTGGTGGGCCGCGGAGAAGCTCGGATCCAGATCCACGGTGTGACGGAACGCCGCTTCGCTCTCCCACGGTCCTCGAAACACCTGTGGGCCCAGGTGGAGAATCGTCTCCCCCAGCATGTACCAGGCTTCGGGATCGTCAGGATACTGACGGGTCGCGGCTTCCAGTGACCGCAGCGCTCCGTCTACATCTCCCAGCATGTAGGAGAAGTTCGCCCCGACCAGGAGACGCTCCCGCTCCGGAAGCCTGTCCCCATAGAGAACGGCGCTCTCGTGGTGATCGTCCCGCTGCCCGTCGTTGAACTCCCAACCGTAGGCAAGCGAGAGGCGGTAATAGGCCAGGGCGAACGTCGAGTCGATGGCAACGGCCTGTTCGTACGGCGGGATGGAGGCGGCCCACTCGCTCCGGCTGAACTGGGCTTCGCCTTCCAGGAAGGCCTTCAGGGCCGCCGGAGATTCAGTGGTTACCCGCGCCAGGTCGATGCCGGCCTGGCTCCCCTCCAGGCTGGGAACCACCGACCGCAGGATCTCGATCGACAGACGATCCACGAGCGAGAAGATGCTGTCGGGCGAACCCTCGATCTGTACCCGATCTACCAGTTGACCGCCGTCGGTCGCGTGTATGTCCGCAGCCAGCCGAACCAGGCTTCCCATGCTAATGGCGCTGCCGAGCAGCGCGTGTCGGGCTCCGATATCTCGGGCTACGCGGAGCGCCGTCTCCAGGTCGGCACGTCCTCCGGGTCCGACCTCGCCCTCCCAGCGTACGAGTACGGTTCGACTGTCGATCGCCCGCAGTCCGCCCACCGCATCCAGGTTGGTGGAGAGGAGATACACCAGCTCCTCGCGCCATTCCTGGTGCTCGGAGTCGCTGACGTCGAACGGGAGCACGGCGATGGCGGGTGAAGCCTCGTCGGCCACGGCATTCGAGGCAGTTAGCGGGCTCTCCGGTGACCGCAGCAGGACGACCAGTCCCGCGAAGCCGAACAACAGGGAAAAGGCCAGGACACCGCCGGCGATCGCGTTCCGCCACGTGAAGAGACGCCGGGCGTTCTCGTCGGGCGTGGAGGCGGCCGAAGCAGGCGATGCAGCCGGCTCAATCGCTCCCTGCACTGACGCGGGCGTGGCTTCCGGTGTTGCCTCGGCGCTCTTTGCCCCACCCGACATCCCCTCCTGCACGAACGCCGTCGCCAGGACAATCGGGAGCCCGATCACCAGCAGAATGAGCGCGAACGGCGCCACCCAATCCGGCAGACCGAAGTTCTGGTTTACGACGTCCACCACCTGCAGGGCGATCCACGACCCGGCCAGGTAGATCCCCAGCACCTGCCACAGGCTCCGGCGATGGAGCTCCTCGATGAGCTTCTTCATCGGCTCACCCCCGCTCCCTCAGGATCGCTTCCAGCCGCGCCTGCGCGGCGCGCACCCGAGGCTGGAGCTCCTCATCCGCCTCGGCCCACAGCTCCACGAACATCGCGTAGTACTTGGCCGCGTTCTCCAGGTCCTCCTGTGTGTCATACAAGACGGCCAGGCTGTGTATCGCGTGCGGCTGCTCCAGAATGGTCCCGGAGAAGCCGCGGTTCGAGTCATTGTGTGCCAGGTGCCGTTCGTACTCCGCGATGGCGGCCGTCTCATCCCCCATGAGCTCGAACGCACGGGCAAGGATGTACGAGGTGACGCCATCGCACGCTCCCGGACATTCGCTGCGGAGGTTCTCGAGGATTCGAATGGCTTCATCCAGCTCGCCGTTCAACATCGCAACCTGAGCCGTTGCCCAACCGCGGGCCGTACGTCCGAGCAAACCCAGATTTTCGGCCGGGACCGCTGCGATCCACTCCTCCAGCACTGCGTCGGCCGTCGGACCCGCACCCGCCTCCCAAAGAGCATTTACGACAGGCCAGTAGTCGCGATCCGCCGCATCTACGGAGTCCCGAGACACTTCTAGCGTCTCCCGGATCAGGGAGATGGCTGCTGCCGTGTCTCCCCGCTGGACCATCACCATCGCTCGCTCACTGGCCAGGTCCAGTGGGGCTCGAAACGCTTGCGAACGGAACCCAGCTAACTGCGACTCGGAATCTTGGAGCTGGCCGCGGCGACCTGCCGCCTGCCTGCTCAACTGACGGCCCACGTCCCGATCAAAATCGCCTGTCGCTCTCGCGTTGTAGTCGACGAGAAGCGAGTCAAATCGCGCTCGGTCGCCTGCGGATCCGACCATGGAGACTTTCCAGGCACGGATAAGATCGGCATCCGGCATGAGCGCGATCGCACTGTCCAGCGTGGCTTCCGCCTCGGCGAAGCGACCCTGCCAGAAGCGTGTCCTGGCCAGGTTCTGCCAACCGACGGCGAATGTCTCCAGTTTCACCGCACGCGCATACAGGTCTTCGGCTTCTGCGAAGCGGCCCGCACCCTGGTAGAGGTTCCCCAGGTTGTTCATCGGAGTCGAGGCCATCGAGTCTACTTCGATGGCGCGCTGGTACGCCCGGATCGCGGCCTCAGCATCACCGGAGACCTGTGCGTGGTACCAGCCCTCGGAGAGGTTGCGTTCGCGCTCCGAGAGTCGATCCCGCAGCTCGTACGCTCGCGTGGCTACACGGATCTGGTCCCCACGGCGCGTTCTCATGTTGGAGAGGATTACGCCGATCTTCCGGTAGGCCATCGCGAAAGTGGAATCGAGCTCGACAGCGCGCTCGTAGGCCTCGAGTGCGGATTCGTTGTCCTCGGCGTTGCCGTGCTCGACGCCTTGCGTGTAAGCGCGCAGAGCCGCCAGAGACGAAGTGGACACCCGCTCCAGTGACGGACCGCCCTGTACGGTGCGAAGCGACTCGCCCGCCTTGTCGCGAATGTCCTTCGACAGCTTCTCGATGGCCTGGATCAGATCATCTTCGCTCTTGGCGGTCTGCCGGAAGGCGGCGAGAGATCGCCAGCCGTCGCCGCCCAGCACTCGTGCGGTGAGGACGTAGCCCGAACCGGCGGTCCCCACGTCGCCTGCGATCACGGCCTTGTAGCCTTCTCGTTCCGCGAGCTCCGTAGCCAGCTCGGCGGTGATCGAACCGGTGCCTTCCCACTGCATGCGTTGCAGCCCGGCCGACAGATCGCTGCGCTCCAGGACGCGGAAGGTCGGCGATTGGAAGAGATCGATGCGGAGCGCCTCCGTGACCACTTCGCCGAGTTCGGGATCCGATGGGCTGTCGAAATCGGCCAGGATCACCTCGGCCCCCTCCTCGAGCAGGCCCTGAGCGACCAGCGTTCCAGGAGAGCCTATGCCGAGCGTACGCATGGCCATGTAGCCGGCGGCAATCACACCCAGCGCGGCGAACGCCAGCACGCCACCCAGCAGCGCCTTGTTCCAGGTGAGACGGCCCGTGAGGCTCGGGCGGGCTGGAATGGGCGCCGGCTGGTCCATGCCTTCGGCTGGCTCGCGGGACTCGACCTCTTCGTCCACGCCTGCCTCGTGAGCGTCGCGAGCCGCCTTGCCGGGATGGCCCTCCTGTACGAATGCCGTCGCCAGGACGATGGGCAGCCCGATCAGGAGCAGGAGCAGGGCGCCTGTGAACGCCCAGTCGGGGACCATGCCCCGCTGGATGAAGACGTCGATGACCTCTAGCACGAACCAGCTCGCGCCAATGAAGATCGCGAGGATCTGCCACAGGGACCGACGGTGAATCTCGTGGATCAGGCTCTTCATCGGGCTCACCCGCGCTGCCTCACGATCTCTTCGAGTCGTGCCTGTGCGGCCAGCACGCGAGGTTGCAGTTCCTCGTCCGCTTCAGCCCACAACTCCACGAACATCGCGTAGTACTTGGCGGCGTTTTCCAAGTCGCCCTTGGCGTCGTATAGCTGGCCCAGTCGCTCGAAAGAGTGCGCGCGGTTGCCGGAGTCGAAGTAGAGGCGAAACAGCCACGGCGTCGCGACGTACCGCTCGTAGTAGGCGATGGTCGAATCGGCCTGGCCTGCTGCATCGAAGGCACTGGCATATCCCGAAATCGGGCAGAGGCTGCAGGCGCCCTCGTCGGACTGCCGCATGTTGTCGATGGCTTCGTCGAAGCGATCCTCTGCGACGGCCAGGTTGGCCTGGGCACGCATCTGATCTGTCTCGTACGCACGCCGTTGATCTTCGCTGGTATTGGCCTCGTAGGCGGCCAGCATCTCGCGCGCTCGATCGGGGCGCTCCGCCAGAGAGAACTGGTTCACCAGCTGCAGGTAGGGACGATCCAGCGCGGGAAGCTCCTCCAGCGGATAACGTTCCAGGGCTGCGTCGATTCGGCGCACGGCCCGATCGTAATCGCGCCGCACGAGCAGATCGAACCAGGCCGGCCACAGGGCGCTACCCAGCGCCTCGGAGTTGATGCCCCGGTCACGCTGCACCGCTTCCAGCTCGCGCAGATGTTGCTCGGCCTCGGCCAGCCTGCCCTCCACTGCGGCGGATGCGACCAGTCCGCCGGTGGCGTTCGCCCGCAGGATCAGGTTGTCCCCGAACCCATCCAGGAGAAGCTGGAAATACTCGCGAGCGCCGTCGTAGTCACCCTGGCTGCTGGCGAGGAAGGCTTTCCAGGAACGACCGGCGGGATGTCCGGGGAAGGCCGTCTCGAAGCGCTCCATGCTGGTGGCCGCTTCGTCGTACTTCCCCTGGGCGACCTGGGCGATCACCACGTTCGTATACGGGTTGGAGCTGGCGTCCCCAGCGTCGATCCCTCGCAGGTAGAACTCCTCGGCGCGGCCGAAGTCGCGTTGATCCGAGTAGAGGACCGCGATGTTGTTGAGGGCGGTCCCGTCGTTCGGGTTAAGATCCAGAACACTCTCGTACGCGTTGATGGCCCGGGAGTCCTCGTTGGTGACGGTTGAGTAGTAGCTGGCCATCGTCAGGTAGCGCTCACGCTCGGTCAGACGATCGCGGTTCTCGTACGCCCGGGTGAACGCATCCACGTACCGGGCCCGCTCCTGGCCGAGGTTGGCCAGCTCGATCCCGAGCCCGCGCCATCCCATTGCGAAGCCGCTGTCCAGCGCCACTGCCTCTTCGAAGAGTTCGAGAGCACGTTCCGAGTCTCCCTCGATCTCGGACACGCGCAGAGCCTGCGAGTACTTCCGGAGAGACTCCAGGTTGCCCGTCGTTACTCTCTCGAGCGGCGCCTCCGCATTGATCGTGCGGAGGGATTCCCCGATGCGCTCACGGACCTTCTTCGACAGGCGATCAATCGAGGGAACGATGTCGGCCGAGTCCTTCGCCGTTTCCCGCTGTGCGACCAGTACCTCACCAGAGGTCGGTTCCTGCAGCTCCGCCGAGAGGACGAACTGACCGCCGGCCGGCGTGATCTCCCCAGCGAGCACTGCCTTGATTCCCTCGCGGCGTGCCAGCTCGCGCGCCGTTTCGTGATCGAGCGGCGCATCGTCGTCGAGCTCCATGCGCCCCAGGGCGTCCGAGATGAACCGTCGCTCGGCCAGCTTGACCATCTGCGACTGCGACAGATCGACCCGGAAGGCTTCCGTGGCGGCCCTGGCCAGAAGCGAGTCGCCGGAGGCGAAGTCCGCCAGAACGATTCGATCCCGCTCATCCAGCACGCCCTTGGCCACCAGCGTGCCCGCGGGGCCGATGCCGGCCGTCCGCATGATCATCCAGCCCCCGGTCAGCACCCCGAGCAGGACGAACGCCGCGGCTCCGCCCACCAGCGCGTTCCGCCACGTGAACAGGCCATGTCTGCCCTGTGCTGCAGCGGCTGGCTCGGGCGCAGCGGCCCGTGCCGGTGCGGGCGTCGCTTCAGTCGACTCGGTCGCGGCTTCCGTAACGGTGCCACCGACTTCCTGCGGTGCCGGCGCCTGCCCGTTTCGCGAAGCCACACCCTCCTGCACAAACGCGGTCGCGAGTACTACAGGCAGTCCAATCAGCAACAGCACGATCGCGAACGGAGGAACCCAGTCCGGAAGCCCCATATTGTTCGTCAGGACCTCGATCACCTGCAGAACGATCCAGCAAGCGGCCAGATAGATCCCGAGGATCTGCCACAAGGATCGCCGGTGGGCCTCGTTGACGAGTCCCTTGAGTCCGTTCATCCGTCTATCCCCGCTCTCTCACGATTTCTTCCAGCCGGGCCTGGGCAGCACGCACCCGTGACTGCAGCTCCTCGTCCGCCTCTTCCCACAGCTCCACGAACATCGCGTAGTACTTGGCCGCGTTCTCCAGGTCGCCCTTCTCGTCGTAGAGTTCGCCCAGGCGCTCGTAGGAGGGTCCGAGGGTGGTGTTGTCCCAGAAGATCCGGAAGATCCACGGCTCCGTGACGTAGCGCTCCATGTACACGATGGTGGAGTCGGCCTCGCCGGCGCGGTCGAATAGCGCGGCATATCCGGCGGCCGGACAGATGTTGCAGGCGCCTTCTTCGGATCGCCGGAAGTCCTCGAGCGCGTCCGAGTAACGCCCTTCCGCCATCGCAATCGTGCCACGCGTCCCGATATACCAGTTCTCGAGCGGCCGTCTCTGCTCCTCGTCCAGCTCGGTCTCAAACGCCGCGAGGTAGTTCCGGGCTCCTGCGACGTCTCCGGCAAATGCGTGTAGCGCGGCTAGATCGAGGTACGGTCTGGAGAGTGGGTCCAGTTGCTCCATCGGATATTCGGCCAGGGCCGCTTCTACCCGGGCCAGGGCGCGTGTCGGGTCTTCTCGGACTAACAGATCGGTCCACACGGATTCCAACGCATTGTCCAGAGCCTCAGCCGGCACACCACGCTGCTCGTTCACTCGCTGCTGCTCGCGCCTGTAGCGCTCGCCCTCCGCCAGCCTGCCCTGGGTCTCGTTGACGGCCGACACAAAACTGAGCCCACCCTGGACCTGGATCGGGCTGTCGCGGAACGTCTCGAGGAACTCTTCTCCCAGACGGCGCGCCTCTTCGTAGTCACCCCGGGCTGCGGCCATGTTCGCGATGCGGACGGCGGCGCCCGGAGTGCCCGGCGTGTGCCGCTCCAGGGCTTCCAGCGTCGCCTCTGCCTCTTCGTACTTACCCTGTGCGGCCTGCACATTGACGGCATTCGTATACGGATAGACCGCATCGGAGTCCGCGGCGATGGCGCGCATGTACAGCTCCTCGGCTCGCGCGTACTCGCGACGATCCGTGTACTGCACGCCCAGGTTATTGAGGGCCCAGTCATCGCTCGGGTTCGCCTCGAGCATGTTCTCGTAGGCAAGGATGGCCTTGTCCTGCTCGCCCGTGACGTTGTCGTAGTAGGCCGCCATGGCCAGGTAGCGCTCGCGCTCCGGGAGCCGGTCGCGATGCTCAAACGCCCGGGTGAACGCCTCCCGCGCCCGTGCCGGCTGCTCATCCCGATTCCTGAGTTCCATGCCCAGCTTCCGCCAGCCCATGGCGAACGCCGAGTCGCGATCCACCGACTCTTCCAGCAGGCTGATTCCCCGCTCCCAGTCCCCCTCGATGTCGTTGGCGCGAATGGCCTGCGTGTACTTTCGCAAAGCCTCCAGGTCCGACGTGGTCACGCGCTCGAGCGGTTGATCGGCAGCGATGGAGCGCAGCGGCTCGCCGATTCGCTCCCTGAGCTTCTTGGACAGCTCGTCGATGGCCGGGATTATGGCTGCGGACTCTCGGGCGGATTCGCGCTGGGAGGTCAGGATCTCGCCGGTCTCGGGAACGACAAGCTGGGCCGAGAGGACGAAGCCGTCGCCCGCCGCGCCGATGTCACCGGAGAGGACCCCCTTCAGACCCTCTCGCTGGGCCAGCTCGCGTGCGAGCTCTTCCGTGAGCGGCGGATCGGCCAGGCGGATGGTCTGGGACTGCGCAAGATCGACACGCAGCGCCTCCGTGACGACTTCCGCCAGCTGCGGATCGTCCGTGCGGTTCTCGAACTGGGCCAGCACGATGCGGTCTCGCTCGTCCAGCACCCCCTGGGCAACCAGCGTGGCGGCCGGGCCCACGCCCAGCGTGCGCGTCACCAGGTAACCGACGGAGAGAACGACCAGAAGGAGCATGGCCATCCCGCCACCCACGATGGCGTTGCGCCAGGTGAACAGGCGGTGGTGAGCGCCGGCTGACGTCGGAAGTACGGCGGCTTCCGGTGCCCTGGCGGCGGCAGCGGTCGCTGTTGCCGGCTCTCCCCCAGGTGTGCCGGCGTCCGCCGCTGTGGATTCCGGGACCGGCGCCGCAGCCTTCCGCCCCACCCCACCCTGGATGAATGCCGTGGCCAGGACGATCGGAAAGCCCACCAGGAGCAGTATGATCGACAACGGCTCCACCCACTCGGGCAGCACCAGGCTGTCGGCAATCTGGCCCACCACCTGGAGCACGACCCAGGAGGCGGCCAGGTAGATCCCGACGATCTGCCACAGCGCGCGTTGGTGCGCCTCTCCCATCAGTTTCTTGAACAGTGACATCCGCTATGCACCCACATTCAAGTGACTCGTCCTCATCAGCCTCGCTCCCTCACGATCTCTTCCAGCCGTGCCTGCGCAGCCCGCACCCTGGGCTGAAGTTCCTCGTCCGCCCCAGCCCATAGTCCTACGAACCGCGCGTAGTACTCGGCCGCCTTCTCCAGGTCGCCGCGTTCATCGTACAGCTGACCGAGGCGCTCCAGGATCGGCCCGTAGCGATTGGCCGGCGGTACGCCGAGCCTGCTGACGTTCACGTATCGCTCGTACAGGGCCAATGCCGAGTCCTGTTGACCTGCTTTCTCGTACGCCTCGGCCAGGCTGCCGCACCTTCCCGTGCAGCGTCCATCTTCCGCCCTGAGGTACTCGTCCACGGCATCCGCGTATCGCCCCTCAGCCATCGCGATATCGCCCATCGTGGAGCGGACCGCGTTGTCGGCACCTTCCTGCAGCTCGGGAGGTGTTTCCTCCATGAAGGTCTGAAGGATTTCGCGCGCCCGGTCTGTGTGACCGGCCCGGGCGTATGTTCTCGCCATCGAGAAGTAAGGCCTGTCCTCCGGTGCGAACTGGTCGATGGGATACTTCTCCAGGACAGCTTCCATCCTGCGCATGGCTGCTTGGGGATCGTCCCGAATCCAGGTATCGCGACCGCCTGGGAGCCCGGCTTCGGCGAATATCAGGACATCCGTCCGATCTTCTTCTTCGAGCGTCCTGGCGAAATCACGGGCGTGTGCCTCGCTTTCCTCCAATCGCCCCTGCAGGGCCGCCAGGTTCGAAAGGACAATGCTGGTGTGCCCCTGCACGCCCGGCCAATTCCGGAATCGCTCCCCTCGCTCCTGATAGATGGCCACCGACGTTTCGAAATCACCGCGGACCGCCGCAAGCTGTGCACGCCGGTGCACGGGATCCGGATTGTCTGGATACCGGGTCTCGTATCCCTCGAGCACACTAGCCGCCTCATCGAACTTGCCCAGCGCGGTCTGCACGATCATCAGGCCAGCGAATGAGAAAGTCGACGAGTCGATCTGGATCTCCCGGACGGCCAACGGCTCTGCCCTCTCATACTCGCCCATGCCGCGATAGAGGAGGTTGAGGTTGTGCAGGGCGTAGAAATCGTCCGGATCCAGATCCAGCATGGCCTCGTACGCCTGGATCACGCGATCGTCGTCGTTTGTCACCCACGCGTGGTACGAGGCGGTTGCCAGATAGCGTTCCCGGTCGGTGAGACGGTCGCTCAGCTCGTACGCACGGAACAGGGCGTCCACCCACTCTGATCTGGGATAGCGACGGTTGCGTTTCTCCGCGCCGATCTTGCGCCAGGCCATGGCAAACGTGGAATCGGCCGCCAGGACTTCTTCCAGAAGCGCGATGCCCTTGGCACCGTCACCCTCGTGGTCGATCGCCATGACCGCCTGGGAGTACTTTCGAAGCGCCTCAAGCGAGCCGGTCGTCACGTGCTGGAGGGGCTGGCTGGCTCTCGTGGACTTGAGCGACTCGCCGACCTTCTCTCTCAGCTTTCTCGATAGCTCGTCGATGGACTCGAGAACGGCCGCCGTGTCCCTGGCGGTCGCGCGATGAGCACTGAGCACCGTGCCATCCGAGGCCGATACGAGTCTGGCGGTCAGAACGTAGCCACGGCCGGCCGGCGTGATGTCGCCGGCGATTACGGCTTTCAGGCCGCGTCGAACGGCCACCTCTCGCGCGAGGTCCTCGTCCAGCTTCTCGGCCCCTGCACGCTCCATGAGCTCGAGTGTCTCGGCCACGTGTGCGGGATCCACCAGGCTCAGCATCGGCGATTCCGCCAGGTCCACCCGGAACGCTTCCGTAGCTGCGGTGGAGAGGTTCGCGTCACTGTCACCGCTGCCGAAGTCGGCCAGCACAACCCGCTCTCGCTCGTCCAGGACGCCGGCGGCGACGAGCGTCGCGGCCGGGCCGATGCCGAGCGTCCGTGCCGCCATGTAACCGGCGGTCAGGATACCGAGCAGGGCGAAGGCGGCGGCACCACCGAGTAGAGCGTTTCGCCAGGTGAAGAGGCCGCGCGGAGAGCCTGGCGTTGCGGCGGCCACGGGAGCAGCTGCGGCAGCACCCGGCGTTCCGGTGGGAGCGGAATCAACATCCGAGACCTCCCGTGCCTCGGGCGCCGGGTGCCCTTCTGAGCCTTCCGTGGCACGAACCGCCGCCCCACCACCCTTGACTCCCTCCTGCACGAAGGCTGTTGCCATGACGATGGGGAAGCCGATGACAAGCAGCACTACGGCGAACGGCTGCACCCAGGCCGGCAGCCCGACGCTGTCCGCGAGCGTCTCCACGACCTGCAGAGAGATCCACGAACCAGCCAGATAGATGCCGAGAACCTGCCACAAGGAGCGGCGGTGGATTTCAATGACGAGGCTCTTCATCGGCTCATCCTCGCTCCCTCACGATCTCTTCCAGTCGTGCCTGCGCCGCCCGCACGCGAGGTTGAAGCTCTTCGTCTGCCTCCGCCCACAGTTCCACGAACTGCGCGTAATACTCGGCCGCCTTGTCCAGATCACCGCGCTCGTCGTACAGCTGCCCTAGGCGCTCCAGCGTGGGGCCCAGGACCGCCTGGTCCGCGTTGAACCGGAAGAGGTCTTCGAATGCCAGGTAGTCCTCCAGGGCCGCGATTGCCGCGTCCGGTGAGCCGGCCTGTCCGGCCGCCACGGCCAGAGTGGAACGCATGCAGAACTGGCACAGCCCGAAATCCGATCTCTGGATCAGCGCCAGTCCCTCATCGATTCGGCCCTCGGCAACTGCGAGCATTCCGCGGGCACGCAACTCGTCCGGTTCCATGCCGCGGCGGGCGTGTTCGGGAATGGTCTCTCCGTACTCGGTCAGCAGGCGGTTCGCCTCGTCCACCCGTCCCGCGGCTGCGTACAGCGCTGCCAGCTGCAGGTACGGTCGATCGAGGGGGTCTATGTCCTCCAGGGGATGCGATGCGAGCGCTGCCTCTATCCGAACGACAGCCCGATCGGGGGCGCGGCGAACGTTGAGATCAATCCACGCTCCGCTTACCGCGGACTCCAGCACCTCGCCAGGAAGGTCCCGCAGCTCGAGCGATTGGATGGCGTCCCGGTTGGCGGTCTCGTGCGCGGCAAGCCGCCCCCTCACCGCCGCCTGCGCGGCCAGTGCCCCGTTCAACTGCCCCCGCCAGAACAGACTGCCAATCCAGTCGTCGCGCAGCGCGCTGATGCTGTCCGTCGCCAGCTGTGGATCCTCCGTCAGGCCGAGGAACAGGGCCCGGTACTGCCGCACGTACGGGTCGTCCGGGAACAGGCGGCCCGAGCGCTCCAGCATGGCGGCGGCCTCCTCGTACATGCCCAGGTTCACCTGAACGCCGACCGCGTTGGTGAACGGGATCGAGTTGGACGAATCGACTACTGCGGCGCGAACGAAGAACTCCTCCGCGCGCGGAAGATCGCCCAGCGTGCTGTAGGCGTTGCCGAGGTTGTTAAGTGCCCGGTCGTTGTCGGGTTCCAGGTCGAGGAGGTTCTCGTACGCCGTGACGGCCTTGTCGCCCTCATTGGTGACGGACGTGTAGTAGGTCGCCGCGGTCAGGTACTGCTCACGTCGCGTGAGCCGATCTCGAAGCTCGTACGCGCGCGTCAGGGCTTCCACGGTGCGGGCCCGGTCTTCATTCCGATTGTTCAGCTCCGTGCCGAGCTTGCGCCACGCCATGGCAAAGTCGGGATCCAGCGTAGCCGCTTCCTCGAGCAGCGCGATGCCCCGCTCCTGGTTGCCCTCGGTCTCGATGGCGCGCACCGCTTCCGTGTACTTCCGCAACGCTTCCAGGTTTGTGGTCGTCACGACTGCCAGCGCCGGCTCCGCACGCAGTGTGCTGAGGGATTCTCCGATGCGCTCCCGCAGGTGCTCTGAGAGCTCGTCGATCGCGTCGAGGATCGCGCTCGCGTCGTCGGCGCGGACCCGGCCTGATAGAAGCACCTCGCCGGAAACGGCGTCCACCATGCGTGCCGACACGACGAAGGCACTTCCGGCCGTCGTGATTTCCCCCGTGATGACGGCCGGGTACCCTTCGCGGATCGCGACCTCACGTGCCAGGTCCAGGTCCAGACGCGCGTCCGCGGACTGCCCCATGCGCTGGAGCACATCGGCAACCTGCGTCGGCTCGACGATGGTGATCACCTGGCTCTGACTCAGATCGGTGCGGAGCGCCAGGGTGGCCGTGTGACCCAGGTCCCCCTGGTCCGCGGTGCTTTCGAAGTCCGCGACCAGCACGGGCGCCCGATCCTCGAGCACTCCCTTGGCCACCAGCGTGGCGGCCGGGCCAATGCCCATGGAGCGGGTGATCAGCCAGCCGGCCGCCAGGAGCCCAACCAGCGCGAACGCCAGCACGCCGCCGGAGATCGCGTTCCGCCAGGTGAACAGGCGATGGTGGGCAGCCGGCTCCGTAGGGGCGGCTGTCGCTGCCGCCGGAGCAGGCTCTGCTGCGGCAGCAGCTACCGCGGCGGTCGGCTCGGTCGCGACCGGCGCAGCTTCCGTAGCCGGGTCCGCCCCGGTCTCAGGGGCCGGCGGTGCCAAGCCCGGCCCGCCGTGCTGCACGAACGCGGTCGCCATCACGATCGGGAAGCCGATCACGAGCATCACCAGCGCCAGCGCAGGGACCCAGTCGGGCAGGGACGCGGATTCCGTCAGCGTCTCGACCACCTGGAGCGCGATCCAGGAGCCGGCCAGGTAAAGGCCCAGCACCTGCCATAGCGAACGACCGTGGATCTCTCCCAGAAGCTTCTTCATCAGCACAATATCTCCAGTGCCTTCGCCAGTGCCCTCGCCGCCATCAACCGCGCTCCCTCAGGATCTCTTCCAATCGCGCCTGGGCTGCCTGGACGCGCGGCTGCAGCTCTTCGTCCGCTTCGGCCCACAACTCGACGAACATGGCATAGTACTTGGCCGCGTTCTCCAGGTCGCCCTGTTGGTCGTACAGCTGGCCGAGACGCTCCACGGTTCCGCCCAGATACCGGCCATCTTCAGCCAGGCGGAAGAAGTACGGGCGCTCGAGATACCGCTCCAGATAGACGGTCGCCGAGTCGGGGCGGCCTGCCGCCTCATGGGCAGCAGCCAGCGCGGGCATCGCGCACACCTGGCAGCCTGGTTGATCGGCATCGCGGAAGTGCACAAGAGCCTCCTCCGTGTTCCCTTCGGCCAGGGCCACCCAGCCGGTCGTGAGGCCATGATCGGAGTCTGCTGCGGCGTTCGGGTCTGCGGTCTCCCAGCGGGCAATCATGTCTCGCCCGGCGTCGGCCCCCTTCGCGATCGCGTAGGCCTCGGACAGACCACCCCAGGGCACGTCCAGCGGTCCCATGTCCTCCAGTGGATAGCGGACTATGGCATCATCGAGACGCGTGGCCGCGGATTCGCGATCGCCACTCACGTTGAGGTCTACCCGCGCCGCGATAACAGCTGCGTTGAGCGCTTCCCCGGGCGCCCCGACCTCGGAATAGGTGGCCTCTGAGTCGCCAAGATGCGCGAGAGCCTCGGAGAGGCGTCCACGCGCGGCGGCCGACATCCCGAGTAAGCGGGACGCTAACGCCTGGTCGAACAGGTTCCCCGGCCTTACACGTGCAGACTCCACGGCCAGGCTGTCCGCTGCTTCGTAGTTTCGCTCGGCCGCCTCGAAGACTGACAGAAAGCCAAACGCCATGGGGTCTTCGGGAAGACGGCGCACCCAGAGCTCGACTGTGCCTCGGGCGCCCTCCAGGTCTCCCGCCGACGTCTGCGCGACGGACAGGTTCCAGTGGTGGTTCTGGGAAAGCGTGTCCACCTCCAGAGCACGCTCCAGTAGCTCGACCGCGCGATCGTACTCGCCAAAATCGGGGCCCACGATGATGGCCAGGTTGTTGAGGGCCCAGTTGTCGGTCGGGTCGTTCTCGAGCATCTGCTCGTAGGCCGCGGCTGCCCGGCGAGGATCCTGCTCTACCTCCGAGAAGTAGCCGGCCGTAGCGAGGTGCCGCTCCCGTTCGGTCAGACGGTCGCGAAGCTGGTAGGCCCGGGTCAGCGCTTCGATGCCACGCGTGAATTGCCCCAGCTGACCGCCTCCCGATACGTGGACCATGCCGAGCTTGCGCCACGCCATAGCGAAGCTGGAGTCGCGGGCAACCGTTTCCTCCAGCAGATCCGCTGCCTCCTGATTCTGTCCAATATCGGAGGCACGAACTGCCCGAGAGTAGAGTCGCAGCGCTTCCAGATCGCTGGTCGTGACGCGCTCCAGTGACGGCCCCGCCGCCAGATCCGTCAGCGACTCCCCGATGCGCTCGCGCAGCTTCTTACTCAGCCGGTTGATGGCCGGCACCAGCTCGGCATCGTCAGCAGCCGTTTCGCGCTCCGCCGCCAGCACATCTCCATCGTCGGTGGAAATGACCTGGGCAGTCAGGACATAGCTGGTCCCGGCGGCGGTGATCTCTCCCGCGATCAGCGCAGGCATCCCCTCGCGTTCCGCCAGCTCCCGGCCGATTGCCCCGTCCAGGTGGACGTCGGGATCCAGCTCCATGCGCGACAGGGCCG
This sequence comes from Gemmatimonadota bacterium, assembly GCA_039587395.1. Taxonomy (GTDB): domain Bacteria; phylum Gemmatimonadota; class Gemmatimonadetes; order Palauibacterales; family Palauibacteraceae; genus JBDHIQ01. Next base: position 15,780 of record JBDHIQ010000022.1, on the reverse strand, counting down.
CGGCCACGAACCCGGGGCCCGCCAGGTCGATCACCCGGGACTGCTCCAAATCCACCCGGAACGCCTCGGTGGCGGCGCGTGACAAGGACGCGTCCTCGGACTCGAACTCAGTGAGCAGGACCATGGCCTGGTCCTCGAGTACTCCCTTTGCGACCAGCGTTCCGGCAGACCCGATCCCCAGGGTGCGCATCACCATCCAGCCGCCGAGCGCTACTCCGAGAAGCGCGGCGGCACCCACACCGCCCAGGATGGCGCGCTTCCAGGTGAACAGGCCGTGCGCCGTGCCAGGCGACCGGATCGTTGCGGCCGGCGCAGGCTCGACCGCCGGTGAAGGCTCGGATGTGGCTTCCAGGGTTCCTTCTGCGGCCGCAGGGACTTTCTCGGCCGTCTGACGGTTCCCCACCCCATGCTGTACGAACGCCGTCGCCATGACGATGGGAAAGCCGATCACCAGCAGTACGAGCGCCAGCGACGGCACCCAGTCGGGCAGCGCCGCGGATTCCGTCAGTGTCTCCACGACCTGGAGCGCGATCCACGAACCGGCCAGGTAGATGCCCAGCACCTGCCACAGAGAACGCCCGTGGATTTCTCCCAGAAGCTTCTTCATCAGCCGCGCTCCCTCACTATCTCTTCCAGCCGTGTCTGCGCCGCCAGCACGCGGGGCTGCAGTTCTTCGTCCGCCTCGGCCCACAACTCGACGAACTTCGCGTAGTACTCAGCGGCCTTCTCGAGATTCGCCTGCTCGTCGTACAGCTGCCCCAGGCGCTCGTAGGTGGGGCCCAGAAACAGCCAGTCCCCGTATGGCCACCAGGGCATGTGGTGCGTGCCCAATCGCCAGATCGATGGCGTGTTGACGTAGCGCTCGTGGGCTGCGATGGCTGATTCGGTGTCACCGGCCATCTCGTAGGCGCGAGCCTGCCCGGGCAAAGCGCACACGTTGCAGAAGCCGTAGTCCGCTTCCCGGAGGTGTTCCAGGGCATCATCCGATCGCCCCTCGGCCAGCGCGATCTCGGCCCTCGGATAGTGAAAGTCGCGTGGCCCCCAACCTCCTCTTCGGTCGGTGGGTACGACCCGTTCGAACTCCGCCATCAGCTCCTTCGCGCGCGCTACGTGACCCGCAAGCGCGTACGCGGCAGCCAGTTCCAGGTACGGCCTGTCCAGCGGATCCAACTCCTGGAGCGGGTAGCGTTCCAGCGCTTGCTCGACCGGGGCGAGCGCCGTCTCACCATCCTCGGCAACCAGTAGCCTCACCAAGGCCAAATCGGTGGCAAGCTTGATGTGCTCGGCGGGCAGACCGCGATCGTCCTGGGCGCGCTTCGAGGCTTCCAGTCGCTCGGCCGCCTCGGCCAACCTCCCACGCGTGGAAGCGAGTGCCCCCTGCAGCAGATCTGCGTGCGAGCGCCAGTAGAGGCTGGACGAATGCTCCTTCAGGAGAGATTCGACTTCGCGCTCGGCACCGTCAAAATCCCCGCGGCCCACTGCGATGTAGGCGGCGGATCGTGGCCCTGCGGGATTGTCGGGATATCGCTGACGGAACATGGCGAAGGAGGCGTCAGCCTCCTCGGGTTTGCCGAGATGCTCCTGGGTTAGTGCCAGATGGTGCAGGCTGAGGGCCGCCGAGTCCGCCGCGTACGCAAGGCGGTAAAGATCCTCGGCACGCTCGTTGTCCCGCAGGCCACCGTACAGTACACCCAAGTTGTGAAGCGCAAAGGACTCATCAGGCTGCGTCTCGAGGAGGCTCTCGTAGGCCGTCGCGGACCGCTCCCACTCGCCCTGGTCCATGTACCACGTGCCAATCGTAATGTAGCGCTCGCGGTCCGGCAGTCGGTCGCGATAGTTAAAGGCTCGCTCGCTGGCCGCATAGACGAGCGATGCCTGTTCGCCGCGGTTTCCCCTGATCACGGCGAGTTTGCGCCACGCCATAGCGAAGGTGGAGTCCTCGGCTACCGCCTCCTCGAGGAGCGCGATCGCGCGGTCCCCTTGCTCTTCCATCAACTCGGCGCGCTCCGCCTGGGAATAGAGGCGCAACGCCTTGAGGGACGGCGTCGTGACCTGCTCCAGGTCCGGGGTGCGTGCCAGTGACCCCATCGACTCGCCGATTCGCTCCCTGAGCCCCCGGGAGAGTTTGTCGATGGCCGTGATTATCTCGCTGGAATCGGCGGCCGTCTCACGACGCGAGGCGAGGACCTGTCCGTCGGCGGCGGAGAGGAGTCGCGCTGTCAGCACGTATCCACGGCCGGCGGCTGTGATCTCGCCGTCGACCAGGGCGTTGATGCCGTCTCGCTGTGCGACTTCGCGGGCCAGATCAGGAGTCAGCGGCGCCCCCGCTTCCAGCCCCATACGGGCCAGCGCCTCACCGACCCGCGACGGATCCACCAGCGTAAGGACGGGCGACTGCGCGAGGTCGATGCGGAGCGCCTCCGTAGCGGCCGTGGCCAATTCCGTGTCGCCGGAGGCGCTCTCGAACTCCGCCACGAGAATCGGCTCGCGCTCCTCGAGGACGCCTTTCGCCACTAGCGTGCCCGCCGGACCGACACCCGTCGCGCGCATTAGCAGATAGCCCGCAGTCAGCAGTCCGAGGAGCACGAAAGCGAGAGCACCGCCGACGAGGGCATTGCGCCAAGTGAACAGCCGGTGGTGGGCGGCGGAGGCGGGCCCGTCAGTTGGCCCCGTGGCAGGGGCCTTCGGGTCACTATGGGCCACGGGAGCCGGGTCGCCGCTTACCCCCTCCTGCACGAATGCCGTCGCCAGCACGATCGGCAGGCCGACGAGCAGCAGGATGAGGGCGGCCGGAGGCACCCACTCCGGCATGCCGAAGTTATTGCCGACAACATCAACCACCTGGAGCACGATCCACGAGGCCGCCAGGTAAATGCCCAGCACCTGCCACAGGGAGCGCCGGTGGATCTCGCGAACGAGCTTCATCCGCGTTCCCTCACGATCTCCTCCAGCCGTGTCTGCGCCGCTTGGACGCGCGGCTGCAGTTCCTCATCCGCGTCGACCCACAGTTCGGTGAATTTCGCGTAGTATTCGACCGCCCGGTCGAGATTTCCCAGCTCGTCGTACAGCTGGCCGAGGCGCTCATACGTGCCGCCAAGGAACAGTCGGTCGGCCTGTATCCGGGCGCCGCGCGGAGTGGTCGCAAACGCATCCATGTAGACGACCGCCGAGTCCGGGACACCAGCCCGGTCAAAGCCGTGTCCGAGAGCGCTCGTCCGGCAGATCGGGCAGTACCGCGAATCGATCCTCCGGTACTCGATGATCCCCTGATCGTGGTTACCGCGGGCGGTGGCCACGTCGCCACGGGCCCTGAAATACAGCCACTGGACATCCGGGTCGCCGTTCGCGAGCGGCCACACCTCGGTTTCCATCAGATCGAGGTACCGTGTGGCCGTGGCCACCTGGCCGGCGCGAGCGTACAGGCTCGCCATCGAGGCGTACGGGCGCTCGTAGGGTTGCACCCCTTCGATCGGCTGCTCCTCCAGGGCGGCTTCGAGCGTGCGGATCGCCGCTGTCGGATCCCCGGCCACTGCCAGCTGAAGCCAGGCCAGATCCAGCGCGGCGTTTAAGAACTCGGCGGCCAGCTCACGTTCCCGCTGGATGTCGATTGCCTGCCCGAGATGCTGCTCGGCTACCTGGAGGTGCCCTTCGACGCTGGCGATGGCCGCCAGACCAGACTGTGCCTCCGCTTGCAGGAACGCGTTTCCGGGGTACTCCCGTCGAAGATTCTCGATGTGCCCTGCGGCCGTCTCGTAGTCCCCGGTCGACCCGTACAACCACCACCCGTCCGAGCTGACGCCGGGGTTGCCGGGGAAGTTGGAGGTCATGCGGTCGTGCAAGGCGCGAGCATCGTCCGCACGATCCAGGTTGATCAGGGTGAAGATCCCGTTCGTGTAGGGGTTCGAGAACGTGGAGTCAACCTCCAGAGCCCGCTGGTAGTATTCCCACGCCCGTTCGTCATCACCCAACGCCTGGTAGACCAGACCCAGGTTGTTGAGCGCCGTATGGCTCTCCGGGTCCTCTGCCAGCGCGTTCTGGTACGCGGTGACGGCCTTCTCCAGCTCGCCTGTGCCGTACGTGTAGTAGGTGGCTTCGGTGATGTAACGTTCCAGCTCGCCCAGCCGCTCACGGTGGTCGAACGCTTTCTTGAACTGCTCTACCTGCCGGGTCCGCTCCTCCCGCAGGATGTAGAGCGCTATCCCGAGCTTGCGGTGCGCCATCGCAAAGGTGGAATCGAGCGCCACCGCTTCTTCCAGCAGAGCAATCGCCCGTGTGCGATTCCCCTCGTGTCCGATGGCGAACTCGGCCTCGGAGTACTTCTCCAGCGCCTCGAGGCTTGCCGTCGTCACACGCTCGAGCGGGGCAGACTCGCCCAAGGAGACGATAGACTCACCAATCCGCTCGCGCAGCCGCTTCGATAGCCGATCGATGGCCGGGACCAGGTCGTCCGCATTCTTGGCCGTCTCCCGGTGCGACGCGAGCACGGCGCCGTCCTGCGCGTCGAGCAGCCGGGCAGAGAGCAGGTAGCCGGAGCCTGCCGTGCCTACTTCACCGGCGATGACAGCTGCGATGCCCTCCCGGATGGCCAGCTCACGGGCCAGTTCGGGATCGAGCGGCGTGTCCGGCGCCCGCTGCATGCGCTCGAGGGCGGCCGCCACCTGGCTGGGCTCAGCCACGCGGACGATCGGTGACTCGCCGAAGTCGATGCGGAACGCCTCGGTAACCGTTCTCGGAAGCGCCGGTTCGTCCTCCGGACCGTCAAAATCGGCCACGATGATACGGGCCTTTTTGTCGAGCACGCCCTTGGCCACCAGCGTACCGGCCGAGCCGATCCCGGCGGATCGCATGAACAGGAAGCTGCCCAGGGCCAGGCCGAGTAGGGCAAACGCCGCTACTCCACCCACGATCGCATTGCGCCAGGTGAACAGGCGGTGCTGCGAGGCGGGGCCGACTGCTGCCGATCCCTGCGGCGCAGCGGCAGGGGCTACGGCTGTTCCAGCGGAGACCTGGCCGGCGGGCTCCGCATCCTCGCTGTCGGACTCGTCCGGGTCCTTCCCGCCCGACCCCACGCCCTCCTGCACGAAGGCCGTCGCCGTCACCACCGGGAACCCGACCAGGAGCAGCAGAACAGCGGCTCCATACGTCCACTCGGGCAGTCCGAACTGATCCGCCACGTGCTCGGCCACCTGGAGCACCACCCAGGAGGCGGCGATGTAGAAGATCACGATCTGCCACAGAGAGCGCCGGTGCGCCTCCCGGATCAGCTTCCTGATTCCGCTCATCGGTTCACCCTTGCTCCCTTACGATCTCTTCCAGCCGGGACTGCGCGGCGCGCACCCGGGGCTGAAGTTCCTCGTCGGCTTCTGACCACAGCTCCACGAACATCGCGTAGTACTTAGCGGCGTTCTCCAGGTCGCCCTTCTCGTCGTAGAGTTGCCCCAGGCGCTCGTAGAACGGACCCCGGTTGTTCGCCTCTTCCTGCATGCCCAAGTCGAGGATTCCGAAGGACCAGAGGGGCGTCGTGACAAAGCGCTCCATCACGGCGATCGCTGAGTCGGGCTGTCCGGTTGAATCGTAGGCCCGTCCCAAACTTGCACAGCGGCGCGTACAGCGACCGTCCACGGCCTGTAGCAGGTGGTTGATCGCCTCCTGGACACGGCCTTCGGTGAGGGCGATCAGACCCTCGCTATTCCGATGGGCCTTCTCGTCAAACAACTCAGGCGGAATCAAGCGCTCGTACTCGTCCAACGTTTCTCGCGCCCGAGCGCTCCGGCCGGCCATTGCGTACACGTCTGCGAGTCGCAGATACGGCCGGTCAATGACATCGATGGCGTCGAGAGGCACCGCTGACAGAGCCTCCTCCGTGCGTCCGAGCGCTCGCCCGGCATCGCCCCGTAGTGCCATATCTGCGTGGGCCATATCGAGTGCCGCATCGAGGTTCGCCGTGGAACTCCCTCGCTCTGCGTTGGCGGCGACGGCGTCGGCCTCGCGCCGTTCCGCCTCGGCCAGTCTTCCCGTTGTTCGGGCGACGATAGCTAACTCGCGGCTCCGGCTCGCCCGCGGTCCCGGACTGGACCGCCGTCGCTCCAGGTCGCCCTCCAGACGAAGCTCTGCCAGCTCGTAGTCGCCCTGGGAGTATGCCAGCCAGCCGCCCCACACGTCGGTCGCAGGAATTCCGGGAAGCGCCTGATCAAGAGCCACGAGAGTTGCATTCGCCGCGTCCGGCCTGATCTGGAGCGTCTGCGCTGCCATCGCCGTCATATACAGAAACCGCAGTTGCGGCTGGATCTCGATGGCACGCAGAACCATCTCCTCGGCGCGGGCGTATTCGCCGAGTTCTATCAGCTCGAGCGCGCCGTTGTTCAGCGCGTACACATCGTCGGGGTCGAGCTTGAGCATGCTCTCGTAGGCCGGCAGGGACTTCTCTGGCTCACGCGTGAGGTATCCGTAGTAGCTGGCAGCCGCGAGATATCGCTCGCGCTCGGATAGGCGATCGCGAAGTTCGAACGCACGCGCAAGTGGAGGGCCCCACACGGACCGAGGGCTCGCCTCGTTCATCTGCTGCGTTCCTAGCTTTCGCCAGGCCAGAGCGAAGGTTGTGTCGATCTTCACGGCCTCTTCGAGGAGGGCTATCCCGCGATCGTTCTCACTATCTATGTCGATCGCGCGTGTCGCCTGAGAGAAGAGGCGGAGCGACTCGAGGGAGTGCGTGGTCGCCTGCTCGAGAGGCGGGTCCGCCCGGGTAGACTTGAGGGACTCGCCGATTCTCTCGCGGAGCTTCGCCGAGAGCTTGTCCAGCGCCGCCAGGAGATCTTCCTCTTCATTCGCGGTCACGCGCTGAGACGCGAGCGTCTCATCCGAAGATGCAGCGATGACTTCCGCTGTGAGGACATAGCCTCCGCCGGCGGCGTTTATCTCGCCCGTAATGATGGCTTTGATTCCCTCCCGGACCGCTAGCTCGGTGGCTACTTCTCGGTCGAGCGGAGTGTCCTTGGGACGCTCCATTCGGGTGAGCGCCGCGGCGACAAAGCGCGGTTCGACGACAGTTACGATCTGCGACTGCGTCAGGTCTACCCGAAGCGCTTCCGTCGCGGCCTGTGCGAGAATGGAATCACCGGATGCGCTGCCGAAGTCTGCCACGATCACACGGTCACGCTCGTCCAGGACTCCGGCCGCGACCAGCGTGGCCGCGGGACCGACTCCGAACGTCCGCATGGCCACCCAGCCCAGGGTAACGACACCGAGGAGGGCGAAGGCGAGAACGCCGCCAGTCATTGCCCGTCGCCAGGTGAAGAGGCGGTGGCGGGCCCCTGCCGCTCGGGGCTCAGCTGCCGTGTCGAAGGCGGGCGATGCGGCCGCAGGCGAAGGCGCGCCGTCCGGATCCGAATCCGTAGGCAGCTCCGGCGCTGCCCTCTTCTGCGACCCGATCCCTTCCTGGACAAACGCCGTCGCCAACACGATCGGCAGACCCAGGAGCAGCAGCACAAGGGCGAACGGCGGCACCCAGTCGGGGAGCCCGAAGTTGTTGGTCAGGACGTCGATGACCTGGAGGACGATCCACGACACGGCCAGGTAGATGCCCAGCACCTGCCACAGCGAGCGGCGGTGTGCCTCACCAATCAGCTTCCTGATTCCGCTCATCGGCTCACCCGCGCTCCCTTACGATCTCTTCCAGCCGGGCCTGCGCGACGCGCACCCGGGGCTGGAGTTCCTCGTCGGCTTCTGACCACAGCTCCACGAACGCCGCGTAGTACTTGGCCGCGTTCTCCAGGTCGCCCTTCTGGTCGTAGAGTTGGCCCAGTCGCTCATATATGCCGGCCAGCTCGTTGGCATCGAAGCCCAGCCGTCCGAGGGAGGTCGCCTGCGTGTACCGTTCGAAGTTGGCGATGGTGGAGTCGGGCTGACCGCTTAAATCGTACGTCCAGCCCAGAGCCGGAAGCGGACAGAACTCGCAGGTTGTGTCCTCCTCCCAGCTGCGCAGCAGACGGAGAGCCTCCGCATAGTCGCCTTCGGCCTGGGCGATGACGCCTCGTGCGGCAAACGCATCGCCCCGCAGGTCCTCCGGAACCTCTGCCTCCCAGACCGCCAGCATCTCACGCGCGCGATCCGGCCGTCCGGCCAGCGCGTAGAGCGAGGCCAGCTCCGGGTAGTCGCGATCGATGGGATCCATCGCGCCCAGATCGTACCGCCCGAGAATCTCCTCAAGCGTCGCGAGCGCTCGCGCCGGGTCCTTCCGCACGCCCAGGTCGTACCACGCCAGAAGGAGTGCCGCGTCCAGAGCCTCCGCCGGAAGCTCACGCTCCCGCTGCGCCTGCTCGGCATCGGCAACGTGTATCTCGACCTCGGCCAGCTTGCCGTGCACGCCAACCAGGTCGGAAAGCAGGTAACTGGTCTGGGCGCGCCAGAAGAGGCTGGCCGTCATCTCGTCTCGCAGAGTTTCCAACTCTTGCATCGCTTCGTCAGATTCGCCCTGCAAATAAGCCAATTCCGCGGCCCGGACATGGACCTGCGGGTTACCGGGGATCAGCCTGTCGTAGACGGCCAGAGAGGCCTTTGCCTCGTCCAGCTTGCCAAGCTCTACCTGAGTAATCACCACGTTTCCGAGGGCGGTCGAGTTGGTGGAGTCGGCCGCGATCGACCTCAGGTAGTATTCCTCCGACTTCTCCGGATTGCCCATCTGGCCGTACGCGACCCCCATGTTGTTCAGCGCTCGCGCGTCGTCCGGGTCCAGCTGCAGAAGGCTCTCGTAGGCGGGAATTGCCTTCTCCGGCTCCCCGGTCCCCTGCTGGAAGTAGGAGGCAGTGGCCCAGTAGCGCTCTCGCTTGGTGAGCCGATCGCGCAGTTCGTAGGCCCGTGTGAGCGCCTCTATGCCGCGCGCAGGATCCTCTCGGCGGTTGCGAATGATCACGCCGAGCTTCCGCCACGCCATGGCGAAGGTGCTATCGCGAGCCACGGTCTCCTCCAGCAGTCCCATTGCCCGCTCGTCGTTCCCCTCGCCGAACACCTGCACGGCCTCGGAATAGAGACGGAGGGCCTCCAGGTCCGAGGTCGACACGCGCTCCAGGGGCGGGTCGCTGCGGATGGTGCGGAAGGAATCGCCAATCCGTTCCCGAAGGCGCTTGGACAGCTCGTCAATCGCCCCGACCACTTCTCCCGATGACGCGGCGGATTCCCGGTGAGACGCCAGGACTTCGCCGCTCTCGGCTGCCACCAGCTCCGCCGTCAGGACGTAGCCGTCGCCGGCTGGATTGATCTCGCCCGCTATCACGGCAGGAAGCCCTTCCCGCTGTGCGATCTCCCGGGCCAAGGCCAGGTCAATGTTCTCATCCGGAGCTCGCTGCATTCGCTCGAGGGCATCGCTGACGAAGGACGGCTCAGCGAGCTTCACGACTTCGGACTGAGAGAGATCGATGCGGAAGGCCTCGGTGGCGGCGCGGGCCAACGACTCATCCTCCGAGCCGAACTCCGCGAGCAGGATTGTCGAACGCTCCTCCAAGACACCCTTGGCGACCAGCGTGCCGGCCGGCCCGATGCCCATCGTTCTCATGGTCAGGTAGCCGACGGTGAGAACGGCCAGCACCGCGAAGGCCAGCCCGCCCCCAACGAGCGCGTTGCGCCACGTGAACAGATGGCGACCCCCACTCGAGGCGGGCTGCGCTGGAGAGGTACTGGAAGGAGAGGTGTCCGAAGAAGCGGCTCCGGCCGTGCCGGCAACCGTCGGGGCCGGTTCGGGGGCGCCGTCGGAGGCGGCTCCGGTGGCCGCGCCCCCCGAAGACATCCCCTCCTGGACGAACGCCGTGGCCAGAACGATCGGCAGGCCGATCAGCAGCAGGATGATGGCGAACGGGAACACCCAGTCCGGGAGTCCCATGTTGTTCGCCAGCACCTCGATGACCTGCAGGACGATCCACGACCCGGCCAGGTAGATGCCCAGCACCTGCCACAAAGAACGCCTGTGGGCTTCCCGGATGAGCTTCTTCATCAGCCGCGCTCCCTTACGATCTCTTCGAGCCGGGCCTGCGCGGCCTGCACGCGGGGCTGGAGTTCTTCGTCCGCGTTCGCCCACAGCTCCACGAACATCGCGTAGTACTTCGCGGCGCTTTCCAGATCGCCCTGCTCGTCGTACAGCTGGCCGAGTCGCTCGTAGGAACGTGCGCGCTGTCCGGCGTCCCAGAGGACCCGGTTTAGCTGGTGGATCGTGAAGTAGCGCTCGTACTCGGCAATCGCCGAGTCGGGTTGGCCGGCCAACTCGAATGCCGCCGCGATTCGCCACGCCGAGCATAGACGACACCCGGTTTCCTCGGCCTCGCGGAAACCCTCGATGGCCTGACGGTAATCGCCAGCTTGCAGGGCCAGTTCGGCTTCGACCCGCAACTCGCCCGTGCCGGTACTGCGCACTTCTTTTGGCACCTCGGCACGCCATTCCTCGAGAATGGCGCGGGCCTCGGCGCTTCTTCCCCCTCGCGCAAGCACCTCTGCGAGAACGCCGTAGGGTCTGTCGAGGGCATCCATCTCGGCCAGGGGGTGCCGCTCCATGGCGGAATCCAGGGTCCGGAGGCCACGAGCTGCGTCGTCTCGAATCAACATGTCGGTGTTCGCCAGAAGTGCGGATCTGAACACGTACTGCTCGGGGCGGCCGCGCTGCTCCGCTATTGCCATCTCCCTGCGATACAAGTCGTCCGCTGCCCCGAGCTTGCCCTGCAGCGTCAGGACGGTCGACACATTGCTGATTGCGGACGCCTCGACAACCAGGTTCCCGGCCCATTCATCCCGTTGTGCCTCCCAGCGCATGACCGCGGCTTCGTAGTCGCCCTCGGCTGCTTCGATGAACGCCAGGCCGTTCTGGACGCCGGGATTGGACCCGAAGAGTCGCTCGGCCGATTCCAGGACCTGTGCCGCCTCCGCGTATTTGCCCTGGTTGCTTTGCACGATCGCCGCATTCGTAAAGTGAACCGAGCTGGTCGAGTCGACCGTAATCGCCTTGACGTAGAACTCTTCCGACCGTTCCCAGTCGCGCATCTCCGCGTACACGACGCCGAGGTTGTTGAGAGCCCAGCTGTCGTCCGGATCCTTGTCCAGGAGGTTTCGGTAGGCGGTAATGGCCTTGTCGTCCTCGTCTGTTACCTCGTCGTAGTAGATGCCCATCGTCAGGTAGCGCTCGCGCTCGCTGAGCCGATCCCGGTGCTCGAACGCCTTGGTGAGAGCGGCGTGGGTGCGCGCCCGTTGCTCGAACCGGTTGCCGAGCGTGGCTCCAAGCTTTCGCCACGCCATGGCGAACTCGGGATCGAGTTCCACCGCCTCCTCGAGCAGGGCGATGCCGCGCACGTCATCGCCCTCGGTCTCAATGGTCCGTACGGCCGCGGAGTACTTCTGGAGGGCGCCGAGATTGGCGGTGGTCACCCGCTCGAGGGGTTGTTCGGCCGCCAGGGTCCGGAGGGATTCGCCCATCCGCTCGCGCAGTTTCTTGGATACCTTGTCCACCGCATCGACTATCTTCTCGGAGTCCGAAGCGGTCTGGCGTTCCGAAAGCACGCTCTCGCCCGTTCCCGGCAACACCAGTTGCGCCGAGACCACGTACGTCGCGCCAGCGGCGCCCACTTCACCGGAGATCACGGCCTTGATCCCCTCGCGCTGAGCAACTTCTCTGGCCAGGGATTCAGTCAGCTGGGCGTCGGTATCCACCTCCATGCGTCCCAGCGCTTCGGCTACGAACGACGGCTCGGCCAGCCGGATCACATCCGACTGTGCGAGGTCGATTCGCAGCGCCTCCGTCACGACTTCGCTCATCATCGGGTCGGGGGTGCGATTCTCGAAATCGGCCAGGAGGATGCGATCCTGCTCCTCCAGGACGCCTTTGGCCACGAGGGTCGCGGCCGGACCGATTCCGAGCGAGCGGGAGACGAACCAGCCCGCCGCGAGGAGACCCAGCAGGGCAAAGGCGAGTACGCCGCCGGCGATGGCGTTCTTCCAACTGAGCACGCGGTGGTGTCCGCTGGGTTCGGCGACGGCTGTAACGGGAGGTGTTGCTACCGGAGCAGAGGCACCCGTCTCAGCACTAGCTGCGTCAGGCACCTGCCCCTCGGCGGCACGCGAAGGGGCCCCACCCGACCCGATCCCTTCCTGCACGAACGCCGTGGCCAGGACTATCGGCAGGCCGATCAAAAGCAGGATGATGGTGAACGGGAAGACCCAATCCGGGAGCCCCATGTTGTTCGCCAGGACCTCTATCACCTGAAGCACGATCCACGAGCCGGCCAGGTAGATGCCCAGCACCTGCCACAGCGAACGCCTGTGTGCTTCCTGAATGAGCTTCTTCAAACAGTCGCCTCCGGTCCAAAACGACAGCAGTCCGCCACCCCGCGAACGCTAGTTGACGGACTTCTTTAACTAATTACGATTGTTGTGCTTAGACTTCGGGCGGGAACGATCCCGCGTGGATCTCACCTGTATGTTGAGCAGTCCGTGATATTGACGGTCCGCCGAAAAGGAGCAGCCGCGTCCCTGAGTTTCGGACCCAAAGATCCGTTATTTACGGGTGCATTTCCCTGACGCAGAACCGTCAGAATGTGCGATATATCGGGCTTTCAGGCAACTTCTTGGTCAACACCGCGGCCGGGCTGGGAGGTGGCCGGGCGCGTGGGGCGGCAGAGTGGCTTCAGTCCAGAAACTGGACCTGCTCATCAACGGCGGACGGCACCTTGTGGCAGCGGCGGCAGCGCGCCTCGTAGCTCTCGGAGCCGCCTACCTGAATGGTCGGGCCCTCCGCCACCGCCGGCTTTCCGTCCAGCAGTCGCTGGTTGCGCGTTGCCAGTTCCCCGCACTGGACGCAGATGGCGTGCAGCTTGTCGATCCGCTCGGCGACAGCGAGGAGATGGGCCAGGGGACCGAACGGCTTGCCACGAAAATCCATGTCCGTGCCCGCCAGGATGACCCGGACGCCTCGGTCGGCCAGCAGGTTGGCTACGTCAACGATGCCGTCGTCCAGAAACTGCACTTCGTCCACGGCCACGACCTGCACGTCCGGCTCGACCTTCTCCGCCACTTCTACGGAGGCGGATATCGGAATGGCCTGCACGGAGGCCCCGTCGTGAGAGCTGATGGTCTGGATCCCGCCGTAGCGGTCGTCCAGATGGGATTTGAAGACCTGGACTCTCTTCCTGGCGATGATGGCCCGGCGGACGCGGCGCATGAGCTCCTCGGACTTGCCGCTGAACATCACGCCGGTCACGACTTCCATCCAGCCTTCGCGCCCGTCGACCAGCATGATCTACATCACTCCAGTGGTTCGGCCTTCTGCAGCATGGCAACCAGCTGTTTGTCCGTGAGTCCTGCGAGAGTTCGGTGTGCCTCTGCGACGTCGCGGCTTTCCTGGTTGGTCCAGCGTGGGCGCTTGAACAGGTCGTTGAGGCATACAAAGTAAATGCGCGCCGTCGCCTCGGTGTCCGGCTGCCCTGCCGAGACGTACGCCTCCCATTCCAGGAGGCTCTCATCGAGGAACTGACGGGAGAGGTGCTTCTTCATCTATTTGCCCTGTCGGCGTCTGTTGCGGTCAGATTCTGGCCGAGCGGGCCAGGAGCTCCTGTAGATCCTGCTCGCTGAGCTCGGCAACTGCCTCATTCGGCACCTTGGAGGTACCGGTCGGCGCGAGAGTGTACCTCTGTGGCTCGAGGGGGTCCTTTTTTTTGCGGAAGAAGACCATCAGGCGCGGTGACTGCGGCGTGGTGCCGGCGTGGATGGCAAGCTCCGCTTCCCACAGGGCGCCGGACTGGCTCGTGAACTCGGTTCGGGCGCTACGGGCCCGGCCATCCATGCGGAATACCAGGTCCTTGATCTGCGCCCAATCCACCTTGAAACTCATCTATCGGACTCCGCGCGTGCCGTGTGTTTTTGCCGGTTTTCGGGCGGTACACCCGTCACCTGGCCGACCGATGATCCGGATCCTTATCGCTGTGTCAGGCTGTTGTGATCGCCGGTGCACACCAAGCTAGAGGCGAACGGGTCGGATTGACAACAACCGGTCACTTCCGCGGTCGCGACACGCGCTCACCCTGGGGTCCGGCCACCCCTCGGGCCCGCCCGCCACCCCGCCGATCAGTCAGCCAGGCCGGCGTCTCGCAGCACGACCATCGCGTCCTCGAGGGTGGCTTCGATCGGGCGCCCGCTGTCCAGGGATCGGAGGCAGGCGGCCGTCGTGGGCGAGGCAGGCTCCCACACGTGGGCGGCCCCTTCGTAGATGGCCCAGTCCGCGTCCGAGATACCGCCGCGCCGCTGACTGAGACGCTCTCGAACCACGTCAGGCGAGATCTCGCACTGCAGCAGCACGGTTGGCACCCGGTATCGATGGGCCAATTTCAGGAATTCCACGCGTCGGTGGTCTTCGCGGAAGCTGGCGTCGACGACCACTCGCCCGCCGTCGATCAGATGCGCTTCCGCTCGTTCCAGAAGGGCCGCGTATGTCTGTTCGTTCCAGTCGGCCGTATAGATGCCTTCGCCGAACGGAGCCGCTCCCGATGCCTCTGGATCCAGGCCTGCCATCTCCTTGCGCATCCTGTCGGAAGACAACACCCGGAAGTCAGCCCGCGCCGCAATGGCCTCCGCCACCGTGGTCTTGCCCGCGCCAGGCAATCCAGCCACCAGGACCAGCCCCGGTGCGCTATCCGGACCCGCCAACTCGGCCAGGGCCAGCAACCAGTACGCCCTGGCCCGGGTGATGGCCGCGTGTCGATCCGTTTCCGTAAGCTTGGGATCCTCGGCGGCAAAACCCAGGACCTTCCCCCGTACCGCCGCCCGGTATGACACGTAGAAGGAAAGCAACTCGTTCCCTTCCGGGTCCGCCGCTGCCTGGAAATAGGCATCCGCGAAGTGGTGCCCCAGGCCGGGCTGCCCGTGGAAGATCAGGTCCATCACAAGGAACGCGATGTCCGCCACCGGATCAGCGTAGCGAAAGCGCTCGTTGAACTCGATGCAGTCTACGACGAACAGATCTTCCGGCGGCTGTTCATCCGAGAAGTGGTAGACATGCAGGAGGTGAAGGTCGCCGTGCGTGTCCCGTGGAACACCGCTGTCCGCCCGCCGATCGATAAGCGGCCGCAGTCGCGCCAGCTTCCGGTCCAGCAAAGCCGACAGACTCTGGTGGACAGGCTCGCTGATGGTCATGCCTATGTGAGGGACGGACTGGTCCAGGTTCTCGATCGCATTGCCGGCTACGGTGTCATACCCCCCGAACCCTGCCACGTAGTCGCCGGCCTCGGCGGCCGCGTGAAACTCGGCCATGCGCCCGGCAAGCTCGGTCAGGTGCGCGGGTTGGAGTTGTTCACGGTCCAGCATGGCCTGGAACGTCGCGTCGTCCGGGAGCCTGCGCATGACGACCGCGTATTCTACTACCTCTTCGCCCTTGCCCAGGATGGCCGGGTCCACCTCGGACTGCTCCTCATCGAGGAGCTCGGCACCCAGCCGGAGTCCTTCCGGACCCGCGATCAGCGGGACCACACCCAGATACACGTCCGGCGCCAGCCTCCGGTTCAGCCTCACTTCTTCAAAGCAGTAGTGGCGCCGCTTCTCCAGCGTCGTGAAGTCCAGGAACACCAGGTCGATCGATTTCTTCAGCTTGTACGCGTACACGCCCGCCAGAAACACGGCGGAGATGTGCGTCTGATGAAGCTCGAGGTCCTCGGCTCCGTGCGGATACGCCCCCGGGTCCAGCAGGGCTTCCAGAATTCGGGTCATTTCCATCGGCGGAACATGCAGCATCGGGTAGTCGAGACTCAACCCACGTTGCCG
>JBDHIQ010000021.1:0-27485 GCA_039587395.1 Gemmatimonadota bacterium | reverse complement strand
CAAAGATGACGGCGAGCCAGACCAGGCAGGCGGCCTTGTGAGATCTCATGACTGCAACTCCCGGCAAGTAGCCAACGGGGTTCAATGCGGCCGGCCCCGTCCCCCGGGGCGGCGATATGGTCAATGTGGCAGCATGCCGACCCCCATGGCCAGAGCACCCAACCGAACGCGCAACTCTTTGCAGGTCTGGCGAAAAGATGTCTGCAGCAGCGCCGGCTGGAGGATCGCGGACCCATCTGTCAAACGCCCGCTCGCTGCGTGCAAGAAGTCGGCGAAACCGCGCGCCCGCCGGAAAATACGGCGGATCGTCCGGCCTCCTCCTTCGGTCCGGTTCACGGCCGCGGGGCATGGCACAGGGGCTGCTCCGTGACAACGCGCTCGCTGCCGGCCGTGCGCCTCCATCGCGCGCTCCTCGCAGAGAGCGACCGTCAATACACCCTGGCCCGCGTCCCGAACCAAGAGATTCCAGGCATTGCATCGAGACAACTCGACAACCCGGGTGAACCGGACAATCCAGGCTTCCCCCGCCGCCCGCCCTCACGTGGCCGGCAAGTTCCTGGTTGCTGGTGGGGAGAAGCTGTACGTGCGGGGGGCTACGTACGGCACGTTTGCCCGTGATCCTCTGGGCCACGCGTATCCGAGCCGGGACGTCGTGCACGATGACTTTCACCGCATGGCGTCCATCGGGCTCAATTCTGTGCGCACGTACACGGTGCCGCCTCGCTGGCTGCTGGACGAAGCGCACGACGCAGGACTGCGGGTGTTGGTCGGGATACCCTGGGAGCAGCACATCGCCTTCCTGGACGAACCGGAACGAGCGGCCGGGATCGAGGCCCGCGTGCGCGGAGGCGTGCGTTCCTGCGCCGGCCACCCGGCCCTGCTCGGCTTCGCGCTCGGCAACGAGATCCCGTCCCAGGTAGTCCGCTGGACCGGCCGCCGCCGCATCGAACGGCACATTCGCCGGCTCTATCACGCCGCCAAGGCGGAGGATCCGGGGGCGCTGGTCACGTACGTCAACTATCCCTCGACGGAGTACCTGCAGCTCCCGTTTCTCGATTTCGTCTGCTTCAACGTGTACCTGGAGTCTCGAGACACACTGGCGGGATACGTGGCGCGGCTCCACAACCTGGCCGGAGATCGTCCGCTGATCATGGGTGAACTGGGCATCGACAGCATCCGGGCCGGGGAATACGGACAGGCCTGTGGTCTGGAGAGCCAGATTCGCACCGCGCTGGAGGGAGGCTGCGCCGGCGGCTTCGTCTTCTCGTATACGGATGAATGGAACCGGGGTGGCCACGAGATCGAGGATTGGGCCTTCGGGATCACCACTCGCGAGCGGGAACCGAAGCCGGCGTTGACCACGGTCCAGCGCGCCTTCTCGGAGGTGCCCTTTGCGGCCGATACCGAGTGGCCGCCCATGTCGGTGATCGTGTGCGCTCACAACGAGGAGCGCACCATCGCGGACTGCCTGGATGGGCTCGGCGAACTGGACTATCCCGACTACGAGGTCATCGTCGTGGACGACGGGTCCAGCGACCTGACATCCGAGATTGCCTCACGCTTCGATGTGCAGCTGATCCGCACGCCCAACCAGGGTCTGTCGCGGGCGCGAAACACCGGAATCGAAGCTTCGCGTGGAGAGATCATCGCGTTCACGGACGCCGATGCGCGGCCCGATACGCACTGGCTGAAGTACCTGGCCGCCAGCGGGATGGCCGTACCGCGGATTGCGTGGCGAACGCGCCAGGCGGCCCCATCCACGTGCTGCTGGCCGACGAGGAGGCGGAGCACATTCCGGGCTGCAACATGGCGTTTCGCCGCGGTGCACTGGAAGCCGTGGACGGCTTCGACCCCCGGTTCAGAGTGGCCGGCGATGATGTGGACTTGTGCTGGCGACTGCAGGAGCAGGGGTGGACGCTGGGCTTCAGCCCGGCCGCCTTTGTCTGGCATCATCCACGGGCCTCGGTCCGGACGTACTGGCGGCAACAGAAGGGATACGGTCGGGCGGAGGCGTTGCTGGAGGAGAAGTGGCCGGAGAAGTACAACTCGGCCGGCCACGTCACGTGGGGGGGACGGGTGTACGGCGGCGCTCTGTCCCGGCTGCTGGCAGGCCGCGGCCGCATCTATCACGGGATCTGGGGCGCCGCTCTGTTTCAGACCTATCAGCCTGCCAATCCCGGTCTCCTGTGGTCCCTGGCCAGCGCTCCCGAATGGTACCTGCTGCTGGTCGTTCTCACCGGCTTGAGCCTGTTGGGCAGCGTCTGGTCACCCCTGCTGCTGGCGCTGCCCGTCCTGCTGCTGGCCTGCGGGGCCGTGCTAGCCCAGGCGATAGCCGGCGCGGCCGACGCCCGTTTCACATCGAACCCGCGCAACGCCGGGGAGCGGCTATGGCTGTCAGGACTGACTGCGCTCCTGCACCTGCTGCAGCCCGCAGCCCGGCTGCGGGGGCGGCTCCTGTACGGCCTGACGCCCTGGCGGTTGCGCACCGAACGGCGATTCACGGTTCCGCTGCCCCGGCAGGTGTTTCTGTGGAGCGAGACGCCCTCTGAGCCAGAGGAGCGCCTGGAGCTGATGGAACGCCATCTCCTCAAGACGCGAGCCGCCGTACTGCGCGGCGGGCCGTTCGACCGCTGGGACCTGATGGTGAGAGGGGGCGGCGCAGGCCGTGTCCGGGTGATGGCCTGTACCGAGGAGCACGGGAGTGGGCGACAGCTGGTACGACTCAAGGTCTGGCCGGTTCTCTCCCGTCCTGCGATGGCTGTGCTGGCCCTGGTCGCGGTTCTGGCGGGCTGGGCTACCCTGTCCGGCGCGGTGATCGCGGCCCTGTGTCTCACGCTGGTGGCCCTCGTTACGGCCAGCCGCGCGCAGGCCGAGTGCGGGGGCGCGATGACGGCCGTGCTGGAAGCCATCAGTGCGCTCGAGCAAGCGCAGGTGATAGCCGACACGGACAAACCGGTGGAAATCGGGAGGGTCGCGTGAAGTACTTCTTGCGCGTCCTCCACTACGTGAAGCCGCTGTGGCCGCTGGCTGCCGCGACGGCGGCACTTACCGTCCTGGTCTCGCTGCTGGGCCTGCTGGCTCCCTGGCCGCTCAAGATCCTGTTCGACAGCGTCCTGGGGGATCACGCGCTTCCGTCCATCCTGACGCCGGTCCTGGGTCCGTTGTCCGACGACCGGGTGCTCCTGCTCATCGTGGTGGTGGCGGGCGGGTTCGGCCTCACGCTGATCGAGAACGCGTTCGGCGTGCTGAACAGCTATGCGCAGACGAAGCTCGAGCAGGGGATCATCCTCAACTTCCGCAGCGATCTGTTCCGCCACGCCCAGCGGCTGTCGCTTTCGTTCCACGACCGGCGCAAGGCCGGAGGGCTGATCTTCGCGATCAACTTCCAGGCGGACAGCGCCGCCGGGCTCTTGATGACCGTCCAGCCCCTGGTACAGAGCGGGTTGACGTTGATCGGGATGTTCTGGATCACGTTCACGATCAACCGGCAGCTGGCCCTTCTGTCGCTGGTAGTCGTGCCGTTCCTCTACTACTCGGTCAGCTACTACATGACCCACATCCAGGAACGGCTTCGGGAGGTGAAGGGCCTGGAGGGACAGAGCCTGTCGATGATCCACGAGGCCATCTCGATGATGCGGGTCATCGTGGCCTTCGGTCGCGAGCGATACGAGCACCGGCGGTTCCACGAACATGGCGAGAAGACGGTGGACGCGCGGGTGCGCGTTACCGTCCGCCAGACCCTGTTCTCGCTCGTGGTCAACTCCACGACGGCGGCCGGGATCGCCCTGGTGCTGGGCTTTGGAGTGTACCAGATCCTGCAGGCCCGCATGACGGCCGGAGAGCTCCTGGTGGTGTTCTCCTACATCACCTCGATCTACGCGCCGCTCGAGGCCATCAGCACCACGGTGGGCTCCCTCCAGGAACGGTTCATCAGCCTCGAAATCGCGTTCGGCCTGCTCGACACGGAGCCGGAGATCCAGGATTCCCCGGACGCCGTGGAGATGGACCACGCGGAGGGGCGCATCGCCTTCGAGGACGTGTCGTTCGGCTACGCGGGAAGATCCGACGTCCTCAAAGCCACCCGCTTCGAGACGCAACCCGGCCAGGTGATTGGAATTGTCGGACCGACCGGGGCGGGGAAGACCACGCTGGTGAGCCTCATCCCGCGCTTCTACGACCCCGGCGAGGGCACGATCACCCTGGACGGAATCGACCTGAAGCAGATCGCCATCCGGTCTCTCCGCAGGCAGGTCAGCATCGTCCTGCAGGAGCCGTTGCTGTTCTCAGGGACCATCGCACAGAACATCCGCTACGGGAAGCTGGAAGCGACGCACGAGGAGATCGTGGCCGCGGCCAGCGCCGCGAACGCACACGACTTCATCATGCAGCTGCCGGATCGCTACGCGACGGTGATCGGGGAGCGCGGCGCCCGCCTGTCCGGCGGGGAGAGACAGCGCATCGCTATCGCGCGCGCCTTCCTGAAGGACGCTCCAATCCTGATCCTCGACGAGCCCACGTCGTCCATCGACTCGCGCACGGAGTCGGTGATTCTCGACGCGCTGGCCCGGCTGATGGAAGGCCGGACCACCTTCATGATTGCCCACCGCCTGTCCACCATCCGGTCCCCTGATCTGATCCTGGTGCTGGAGGACGGAGAGATCGTGGAGCGCGGGACGCCCTCAGAGCTGCTGGCAGTGGGAGGTCTATACCGGCAGCTGCACGACGTGCAGGCCAGCGTGCCGGAACACCCGGAGGTGCTGGAGGGCCCGGCTCGCCTCCAGGCCGTCGGCGGGAGGAGCGCATGATCGTTCCGGACCGGCCTAAGCTGGTGCTGCTGGGGATGATGACAAAGATGCCGGTGGCCGGCGTCGTCTGGCAGACCATCCACTACCTGCTGGGCTTTCAGCGGCTGGGCTACGACGTGTACTACGTGGAGGCGCACGCACGCACGCCGTCCATGCTGATGCGGAATCCGGATGACGACGCCTCCGTGGCCGCCGCCGCATACATCTCCGATGTGATGAGCCGGTTCGGCCTGGCCGATCGCTGGGCCTATCAGGCCCTGCACGATGACAGCGCCTGCTTTGGCCTCTCCGAGCGCAGCCTGCTGGATCTGTTCGACTCCGCCGAGCTGGTCATCAACCTGCACGGGGGGACCCAACCCCGCCCTGAGCACTGGGCTACGGGCAGGCTCGTTTACCTGGGAACGGATCCCGTTCAGCTGGAGCTGGAGCTGGCCGAAGGGCGTGAGGAGACGGTCCGGTACCTGGAGCCACACGCCGCCTTCTTCACGTATGCCGAGAACTACGGCCGGGACGATTGCCTCCTTCCCAGGACGGATCTGTTCGATCTCCGTCCCACCAGGCAGCCCGTGCTCCTGGACATGTGGGCGAACGACCACGAACACGACGGCGAAGCGTTCACGACCATCGCCAACTGGCGGCAACCGTGGCGAGAAATCCGCTTTGAAGGCGAGGTCTACCACTGGAGCAAGCACCACGAGTTCATGAAGCTGGTGGATCTGCCGCTCCGCACCTCGCAGACTTTCGAGCTGGCTCTCAGCAACTGCGAGGCGCGGGAGCGAGAAGTGCTGGAAAGGCACGGCTGGAGCGTTCGGGATTCGCTCAGCCTGTCAACGGATCCCGAGAAGTACCGAGCCTACATCTTCGAATCGCGGGCGGAATTCACCGTCGCCAAGGATCAGAACATCCGGTTCAAGAGCGGCTGGTTCAGCGACCGAGCGGCCACGTATCTGGCCGCCGGGCGGCCGGTCGTGACCCAGGACACCGGATTCGGGAGCGTCCTGCCCGAGGGGCGTGGATTGCTGGCTTTCTCGGAGCCGGGCGAAGCGCTCGCCGCGGTCGATGCCGTCAATGCCGACTACGCCGGTCACAGCCGGGCCGCCCGGGACATCGCGCGCGAGTACTTCGCGCACGACGTCGTGCTGAAGGATCTGCTGGAGCATGCGGGGGCCCCATGCGCGTCCTGATGGTGAGCCACCGATTCCCTCCCGACGCCGTGGCCGGGGTGGAGCGCTACACGGAAACGCTGGCGGCCGAGCTGGCAGGGAGAGGCGACACCGTCACGGTGGCGACCCGGCGGCCAGGTCCCGGAGCGCCCAGGCTCGTCAAGGAGACGCTGGAAGATGGGGTGGAGCTCTTCCGGCTCACCGGTGGCGATGTGGATCGCGATCGCTTCCTGCGCGGCACCGACCGCCTGGACCGGCTGTTCGAGGAGGTGCTGGCGCTCGCCCGGCCCGAGGTGGTGCACCTGAATCACCTGATCGATCTGTCTCCCCGATTCATCGAGCTGGCCCACCGAGCAGGCGCGGCGGTGGTTCTCACGCTGCACGATTTCTACATGGCATGCCCGCGGATCATTCTGCAGAAACCCGGCGGCGAGCTGTGCGCCGGGCCGGACGGCGGGCGCGAATGCGCCACCACGTGCTACGGCAATGCCCCGGGACCGGATCGCCGCTGGGCGCTCCGGGCCCTGTACCATCGCAGGCTTCTGGAGGCTGCCGAGCGCATTGTCTGCCCTTCCGCATACGTGGCGGATTTCTTCACCGGCTGGGGGGCGCCCGCGGCCCGCACGCGGGCGGTGTCGAACGGCATCTGGCTGGAAGCGGGTGGATCGGGCCAGATCCTGCACGAGGCGGCCCCCGGCGGTCGTCTGCGGTTGCTGGCGCTGGGCGCCGTACTGCGTCACAAGGGACAACACATGGTCCTGGAGGCGCTGGCGGCCGCCGGCCTGGACGCCGTCGATTTCACCGTGGCGGGGCCCATCGGCGACCCCGGCTACGCGCGCGAGCTCAGAGAAACCGCCGATGCGCTGCCCGGTGTGAAGCTCCGGCTGTACGGCTCGTACCAGCCGCGAGAGCTCCCGTTTCTACTCCAGGATGTGGACTGTCTGGTCGTCCCCTCGCAGTGGCCGGAGACGTTCTGCCTGGTGGTCCGGGAAGCCCTGGTTCGCGGCGTCCCGGTGATCACGACCCGCCTGGGTGCGCTCCCGGATGCGGTCATCGAGGGCAAGAACGGCTTCCTCTATGATCACGACGACCCGGCCGCGCTCCGCGACCTCCTGGTCCGTCTGTCCGCAGATGTCGAGCTGCTCGAGACCCTGCGCGAGGGTGCGCGAGGTACGCACGTGATGTCCCTGGCGGAGCACGCCACGGAGATCCGGGGGATCTACGTGGAGGCGCTGGACGAGTTGGGATCCGGAGATTTCGAACCGGCCGGGCGCCGCGAACGCCGGCGCGAGCTGGAGGAGCTGCACGTCATGCTGGCCAAAGAGGGTTTCGGGGCAACCGTGGAGGCCGCATGAGCGGCAAGGAGGCAGAGACGAGCGCAGGACAGTCCCGCAGCAACGGCAAGATGAAGAAGGCGACCCTGGAAGCCGAGCTGCAGACGCAGCTGGAGCTGCAGCGCCGCATTCTGGCATCCGTAGCCGACCGCGACCGCGAGATCCGCGAGTTGCGCAGCGATCTGGGCCGCAATGGCGAACACGTCTATTCGGCGTCGGCCCAGGAGACCATTCGCGCGCTGGACAGGCAGCGCGCCGACCTCAGGGGAAGGCTGCTGGATGCGCGCGACCGGATCCTGCGTCTGGAAGAGGACGTTCGCTCTGGACCCGGGCTGCCGGGCAGGGCGGCGCCCGGGACCGAATCCAGAGAGCGAGCCGCCTCCGTTCCCGGACTCTCCGTCGGCTCGCCCAGGGCTCCGGACAGCTTTGCCGCCTGTACGATCATCAGTCGCAACTACCTGGCCCAGGCCCGGGTCCTCATCGACAGCCTCCGGGAGCACGAGCCTCAGGTGAGGTTCTACCTGCTCGTGGTGGATGGCCTCCCCCGCACGGAGAGTGTCGAGGGCGACGTGGAAGCCGTCACGGAGGCCGGTTCGAATGTCGTTCTGATCGACTACCGCGAGTTGCCTGTCCCCGAACCAGACGAGATGCCGTTCAAGTACGGCATCGTGGAATTCAATACGGCGGTGAAGCCGTATCTCCTGGCCCTCCTGATGGAGAAGTACGGCGAGGAGGCCGTGGTCTACTTCGACCCCGATATCTGCGTCCAGCGCCCGCTGGATGAGCTGAGGTCGGCTCTGGGAGAAGGCGACATCGTCCTCACGCCGCACATTACGCAACCCATTCCCCTGGATGGACTCAGTCCCAGTGAGCCGGACATCATGATCTCGGGCGCGTACAACCTGGGATTCATCGCGCTCAGGCGGAGTGAGGAGAGCCTGCGCTTCCTTCGCTGGTGGGAAGAGAGGCTGGAAGACGGCTGCCGGATCGACGTGCCAAATGGCCTGTTTACGGATCAGAAGTGGATCGATCTCGTGCCCGGACTGTTCCCGGCGACGCACATCCTGCGCGATCAAGCCTACAACATCGCCTTCTGGAACCTGCACGAGCGAAGCATCGCCGCGGACTCCGGGCGCTACCTGGTGAACGGCCGGCCCGCCGCTTTCTTTCACATCAGCGGATTCAATCCGGAAGCTCCGGATCTTCTGTCCAAGCACCAGACGCGCACCCGTGTCGAGGAGCACCCGGCCCTGGCCCGGCTGCTGTCCGACTACGCCGAGCGGCTCCTGAAGTCCGGTGCCCGGGAAGCGCGCGAATGGGAATACGGTTTCTCCCGGTTCGACAACGGGGTCGGCGTGCACGACCTGCTCCGCCGGCTCTATCTGGACCTCACGCCGGGGCAGAGACGCGCCTTCGGAGACCCGTTCCATGCCGGTGGCGAAGACTGCTTCCTGGAGTGGGCCACGCGGCCGCGAGACGAGCTGGGTGGTCTCAGCTACTTCCTGGACGCCGTTTACCGGGCCCGCGTGGATCTGGCGGACGCGTTTCCGGACGTCCGGGGTCGTGACCGCGACATGTTCTTCCACTGGGCGCGCACGCAGGGACCCATCGAGATGGGATACGAGCCGGGGCTGGTCCGAGATCCGGCAGATGCGGTGGACCCTGCGGAACCGCCCGGGGCGACAGACCGTCCGCTGGAAGCGGTGGACGCGGGACTCGCCGCAGAGGCGTCACCCGGCGTGGCCACGAGCGCAGATCCGCCCCTCGACCCGACTGCGGATCCTCGCCACTACCAACACCTGGTAGACCGCATCCGGGCAGCCGTGGACGAGGCGGTTCCCACCGGTGCGACCCTGTCCGTAGTGAGTCGTGGCGACTACCGCCTGACGCACCAGGGAGCGCGCCAGGCGTGGCACTTCCCGCGCACCGAGCAGGGACTCTACGTAGGCTACCATCCACGAGACAGCAAATCGGCAATCGAGCACCTGGAGACGCAGCGATCGCAGGGTGCCGACTACTTCGTTCTCCCCGCCACCGCCGGCTGGTGGCTGGATTTCTACAGTGATTTTCGATCTCACCTCGAGGACCGATACCAGCGCGTGGTCGATCGCCCCGACCTGTGCGTGATCTACTCGCTTCAGGAGGACTCACATGTCGAATGATGCACCCCAGGCCTGCCCGGTCCCGACCCGGCTGTGCGAGCATCCGGTCTTTGTCGTCGGGTCTCCTCGCTCGGGCACGTCCATTCTGGCGCGCTCCCTCTCGGAGCACAGCCAGCTGTGGTCTTCCGACGAGACCCAGTTCATGTGGGATCTGTTCTACGACGACCGGGTCGGCGAGCACTACAAGCGGGGGGACCTGGGCTGGCTGCGCCGGCGTGGAGTGGAGAAGGCGGAGTTTCTCTCCTACCTGGGGATCGGGCTGAACGCGCTGCTCACCGAGCAGGCAGGCGGCAGGCGGTGGGTGGATTCCACACCCATCTACACCCTCATCATCGATCGGATCGCCGCCATGTTTCCCGGGGCCCTCTTCCTGCACATCCTCCGCGACGGCCGAAGCGTGGTCCACTCGATGATCAACTACCTGAACATCTATCCGGGTGATCCGTCCAGCATCCCCTGGGCGAGCGACTTCGAAGCCGCGTGCCGGGCATGGAGCGGGCACGTGCAGAAAGCCATGGAGTTCACCGAACGGCGCCCCGACCGTTGCCTGACGGTGCCGTACGAGGCGCTCGTGGCCCACCCGGAGGACGAGTTCCGGAGGATCTTCCAGTTCCTCCGCACGCCCGACGAAGCGGCGCCCGCCAGCTGTCTTTCCTCCACGCGCATCAACTCCAGCTTCCAGGGCAGCGCCCAGGCGACCTCCAACGGGAGGCCTGATCCGTGGAGCAAGTGGACGCCGCAGCAACGTGAGACCTTCCTGCGCGAGGCCGGGCCGGTCCAGGCCAGGTACGTGAGCGCGCCAGTAGACGACGCGGGCGCAGCCCTCTCTGCCTGAGCGGATTGACGTGGATACCGGCATGTCCCGGAGCGGCAGCAGGCAGGCGGCGGATGAGCCAAGAATCAGCGTCTGCATACCGACGTACCAGAGGGCCGCGTACCTGGGCGACACCCTTGCGAGCGTACTCGGCCAGTCGTGCGAAGATTTTGAGGTGATCGTGTTCGACGACGCATCCACCGACCAGACGCGCACGGTGGTGGAGCACACGGAGGACTCACGCGTCCGCTATTTTCAGCAGGCGCGCCGCGTGGGCGTCGCGGCCAACCGGAACAGCTGTCTGGAGGTCGCACGCGGCCGGTACGTGGCGTGGCTCGATTCCGACGACCTGTACGAGCCACGCGCCCTGGAGTTGCTGTCCGGAGTCCTGGACCAGCACCCGGCCGTCGGCCTGGCTCACGCCGGTTTCTCGGTGATAGACGGGCAGGGGCAGATTCTGCCGGATTGGCCGCCGCCGTTCGACAGGGACATGGCGGAGTCCAGCCTGGTCGCGTTCTCCGAGCTCGTTCTCGAGAACTACGTCGCCGCCCCCACCGTCATGGTCCGCCGCGATCTGTACGCCCGCACAGGGCCCTACGCCACGGACCTGGGCGACAGCGGGGAGGACTGGGAGATGTGGCTCCGGTTCTCGCTGTTCTCCGATGTCTACTACCTGGCGACCCGCGTGGCTGCTTACCGGTACCATGCCGACAGCCTCTCACGCCTCGCGGAGCGTAGCGGGGCGCAGGCGACATCGGAGGCGCGGGTGGTCGACCGCCTGTTCTCCCAGTACGCCGACCGGATTCCCGAGCCGCCCCAGCTGGAGCGCAGGGCCAGGGCGAGCCTGGCCGCGCGGGCCCTGCGAAGGACCGGCGATGCCTTCACTCGCTCCGACCAGCTGACTGCCCGCAGCTGCGTGGCAGAGATGGTCCGCCAGGCGCCTGAACTGTCCGCACCCGCCGAGGACTTGCGACAGGCGATAGAAGAAGAAAATGAGTTTGCCGTTCACCAGCGCTCCCGCGAGCTCCTGGGGCACCTGCATACCGTGCTGGAAGGAACCCGGTACGGACGCCGGCTCGCCGCACAGACACGCGTGGACCCGGAATGGGAGCGCACCCTGGAGGGGATTGCCGGGACCATTCGCTCCGTGGTTCCCGCGGACGCCTGCGTCGCGGTGGTAGACAAGTGGGATCCCACTCTCCGGCACCTGGCCGGCCGCGATGGCTGGAGCTTCCCGGATAGGGCGCTGCTCCCGGGCGGCTATCCGGCGGACAGCGAAGCGGCCATCTGGCACTTGCAGCAGTTCCGCGAGCGTGGAGCCGGCTACCTGATCTTCTCCAGTGCCACCCGCTGGTGGCTACAGCACTACAAGGGCCTGCAGCAGTACTTGAACACACAGCACCTAAGCGTCTGGGAGGACGAGCAATGCGTGATCTTCCAACTGGCGTGAAAGGCCGGGTGGTCATCGCGGCATCCGTGGCCCAGCGACCGTTCCGCGGCGGCCACACCTGGGTGTTTCTCCAGTACCTGCTGGGGTTCCGGCGCCTCGGCTGGGACGTGCTGCTGCTGGACAGGCTGGAGCCCGGGATGTGCACCGATGCCGACGGCCGCCCGGCGCCGGTGCGCGAGTCGGTCAACTTCCGCTACCTGGACGACGTGATGGAGCGGTTCGGGCTGCGGGATTCCTACGCGTTGTTCTGCGACGACGGAAGAGAGTGCCTGGGCCTGCACAGAGAGGAAGCCCTTCGTCGGGTGGCCGATTCCGATGTCCTGCTCAACTTCATGGGCTTCATGGACGATGAGGCCATCCTGAGCCGCGCCGGGCTGCGCGTATTCGTGGACATCGATCCGGGCTTCGGCCAGATGTGGCGAGCCCTGGGCCTGGCCGACCTGTTCGCGCGCCACAATCGGTTCGTGACCCTGGGCGGGCGCATCGGACAGGAGCCCTGCGGCATCCCGACGTGCGACCTGGAGTGGATTCCGACACGGCCGCCTGTGGTGCTCGCGGAGTGGCCTGTGCAGCCCCTTGACCCCGGAGCCGCGTTCACCAGCGTCGCGACCTGGCGTGGAGATTTCGGCCCTATCGACTATGCCGGTCGCCGCCACGGCCTCCGGGTGCACGAGTTCAGGAGGTTCACCGATCTACCGGCCCGAACGGGCCAGCCGTTCGAGCTGGCGCTGGACATTCATCCCCGGGAGACCCGTGACATCCAGCACCTCGAGGACCATGGCTGGACGTTGCTGGATCCACTTTGCGCGGCCGGCAACCCGGACGCGTACCGCGCGTTCATTCAGCACTCTCGTGCCGAGCTCATGATTGCCAAGAGCATGTACGTGAGCACGCGCGGTGGCTGGTTCAGCGACCGCAGCGCCTGCTATCTGGCCAGCGGAAGGCCGGTCATTGCCCAGGACACGGGAATCCGCAGCCTGCTTCCGACCGGCGAAGGCCTGTTGGCGTTCGGCGACCCCGATGAAGCGGCGGCAGCCATCCAGGCGGTGGCGGCAGACCCGGTGCGGCACGCACGCGCCGCCCGGGCGGTTGCGGAGGAGTACTTCGACTCGGACAGAGTGCTGGGCAGCCTGCTGGCCAGGATCGGCGCCGCTCCCGTGCCCGCCGGAGCGGTCTCATGACTCTGGCCGTCGTCGCGGGAGCGATAGCCAACAAGCCGCACAACGGCGGCGAGGCGTGGGTGCGGGCCAGCTGGGCCGAAGGGCTTCGCCGCCTGGGATTCCAGGTCCAGATCATCGAGGAAATCGACCCGGCCGCCTGCGTGGACGCCGCCGGCAAGCCGTGCGCCGTGCAGGACAGCGCGAACCTGGCGTACTTCCGCGAAGTCACCCGCCGGTTCGGAATGGGAGGCGCGGCCACCCTGGTGTGCCGTCAGAGCGGCCGGAGCTGGGGTCTGCAAGCCGCCGAGCTGGACAACCTGGCCGCGGCTGCGGATCTGCTGGTCAACATCAGCGGACACCTGACGCTACCGGCCTTCCTGGATGGGAGTACGGCCCGGAAGGCATACGTCGACCTGGACCCGGGGTTCACGCAGTACTGGCACGCCGACGGAGCGTTGAACGGACACCTGGAGCGACACGATTTCCACTTCACCGTGGGGCAAAGCGTTGGTGGCCCGGGCTGCCCGATCCCGACCGGCGGGCTGGACTGGAAGCCGGTGCGCCAGCCGGTGGTTCTGGAGAGCTGGCCCTACACGCCATCGGCGGAAGCTGCGCGGTTCACTACGGTGGCAAGCTGGCGTGGCGGCTACGGACCCGTGTCGCACCAGGGCGGGCAGTATGGTCTGAAAGTGCACGAGTTCCGCAAGATCCTGCCGCTCCCGCAGCGCGCCCCGCAACGGTTCGAGATCGCACTGGACATTCACCCGGCCGATGCCGAGGATCGCGCCCGGTTGCGTCAACACGGCTGGCATGTTGTGGATCCGCGCCCGCGATCGGCAAGCCCGGACGCCTTCCAGCAATACGTGCAGGGCTCGGATGCCGAGTTCTCCGTCGCACAGGGGATCTACGTCGAGACCGCATCGGGCTGGTTCAGCGACCGTTCCGTACGCTACCTGGCTGCCGGCAAGCCGGCGCTCCTCCAGGAGACCGGGTTCAGCGACCACCTTCCGACGGGCGATGGGTTGCTCGCTTTCAGAACACTCGAGGAAGCCGAGCACGGTGCCGATAGCATCGCCTCCGACTATCGGCGGCACGCGGAGGCCGCCCGCTCTATTGCCGAGGCGTACTTCGACTCGGACCGCGTGCTGTCCGGGTTCGTCGAGGCCGTGGGGGTAGAGCCGTGAGTTGCGAACCCCTGTCGATCCTGGTCAGTGGAATGCTGGCGGGCGTGCCCCACCACGGTGGGGCCACCTGGGCCGTACTCCAGTACGTGCTGGGGCTCCGACAATTGGGCCACGATGTGTGGTTCGTCGAGCCCGTGGACCCCGCTGGACCGGAGACGGCAAGCGCTGCTGGACCCGAGGCCGTGGCGCCCGAGACCGTAGCCTACTTCGATTTGGTGTGCCGGCAGTTCGATCTCCAGGACCGGGCTGCCCTGCTGATCCGGGGGAGTCGACAAACCATCGGACTCCCGTGGTCCAGGTTGGCCGCCGCCGCCCGAGATGCAGATCTCCTGCTCAACCTCTCGGGGCTCCTGCGTGAAGAGAGCCTGTGCGAGCCGATTCCAAGCCGGCTCTACCTGGATCTGGATCCGGCGTTCACCCAGCTGTGGCACGATGTCGAAGGGATCGACATGGGTCTGGCGGGGCACACCTGTTACGCAACGGTCGGCACCGCCCTGGGCTCGAAGGACTGTCCGATTCCCACCTGCGGCGTCGAGTGGATTCCGACGCTGCAACCGGTGGTCCTGGACGAGTGGCCGGTAGCCGGACACATCACGCGCGACGCCTTCACCACCATCGCGAACTGGCGTGGCTACGGCTCGGTCCAGCGCGATGGGGTGCTGTACGGCCAGAAGGTCCACGCCCTGCGCGAGTTCATCGATCTGCCGCGCCAGGCAGGCGACCGTTTCGATCTGGGGCTCGCCATCGATCCGGGCGAGGAGCGGGATCTGCGGGCGCTCGAACGCGGCGGCTGGAATCTGGTCGACCCCTACGCGGCGGCAAGCACGCCCGACAGATATCGTCGCTTCATAGCGGGCTCGCTGGCGGAGGTGGGCATCGCGAAGAGCGGCTATGCGCTCTCGCGGAGTGGCTGGTTCAGCGATCGCAGCGCTTGTTACCTGGCCTCCGGCCGCCCGGTCCTGGCGATGGAGACCGGGTTCAGCCGAGTGCTTCCCACAGGCGTCGGGCTCCTCTCCTTCCAGAGCTCCGAGGAGGCGTTGGCTGGAATCCACGCGATTCGATACGACTACGCGCGCCAGTCCAGGGCCGCACGCGAGATCGCCGAGGCCTACTTCGACTCACGAACCGTGCTCTCGAAACTCCTGGAGCGGGTGACGTCAGAATCCGGAGAAGAGCCGTTGCCCCACGTGGTGGCAGGGTCCGGGGCGCCGGCATGAGCTCCGCCGGCGCGACTGGGCGAGACCTGGATCGGCTCTCCCGAGTACTCAGCTCAGGACCAGAATCGCCGGTCACCGTGCGGGCCTGTCGACGACGCCTCTCCAGCTACGCGACATCGCACCGCCTGGATGAACTGGACGTCGAGCTGGCCGATGGGACCGTCACCAGGCTGATAGAGAAGCGTTATCAGCCTGCGGGCGAACAGACCGGTTCCGGTCACGCTTCATCCTCCAAGCCGGCGTTCGTGACGCATCCGCTGCGGGAGGTCCTGGCTTACCAGACCGTCCTCGAGCCGCAGAGTCTGGGAGCGGCGCGATTCTACGGACTGCTGGGCAGCGACGGTGACGGGCCGGACTCCTCCGCATCGATTCTCCTGGAGCGCGTGGATGGCCGCGAGCTGTACCAGGTGGGAGAGCTGGAGGCCTGGGAGGCTGCCGCAGCCTGGCTGGGTGGCTTGCACGCACGGTTTCAGGGGAGAGCGGAAGAGCTGTTGCGCAGCATCCCGCTGCTCACGCAGGATCGTGCCCTGCACCTTCGCTGGCTGGCACGCGCCCGTCGTTTCGCCCACAAGGATGCCGCCCGGAGCCAACGCCTGGCGGCGCTGCGCGAGCCGTATCGACACGCCGCGGACGTACTGGCCGGCCAGCCGCGCACGTTGCTGCACGGCGAGTTCTATGCGTCGAACGTCCTGGTGCAGGAATCGTCCAACGGCAATAGCGGGCGCGGGTGGCGCGTGCGTCCCGTGGACTGGGAACTGGCTGGAATCGGTGCGGGCGTCCTGGACCTGGCCGCGCTGGTGGCCGGAGAGTGGACCGAGGAGCAGCGCGGCCGGCTGACCGGAGCGTACCGGGGCGGCTGGCACGCGGCAACGCCGCCGGCACAGGCAGCGCTGGCCGGGGCACTTGAAGCCGGCCGGCTGGTCGTCGCCATGCAGTGGCTGGGCTGGAAGCGACGCTGGTCGCCGCCTCCGGATCACTCGCAGGACTGGTTGGAGGTGGCCGAAGATGCCGCACGACACCTCTGAGCGGGACTCCAGCCACACGAAGGCTGGTGCGGGAATCCGCAGGCTCAACTGGGGATGTGGCGCCGCCGGCGAGCCGGGCTGGGTCAACTCGGACATCAAGGAAGGACCGGGGATTGACTACCCGGCCGACATCCGCCAGGGGCTTCCCCTGTCGTCCGACAGCTTCGACTACGCCGTCAGCATCCACGCTCTACCGGAGCTGCCATATCCCGATCTCGTGCCCGCGCTGGTTGAGCTCCGCAGGGTCCTCAAGCCGGGTGCGGTTCTGCGTCTTGGACTGCCGGACATGGAGAAAGGGTTCCGGGCGTACCGGCAGGGCGATAGCGAGTACTTCGAGATTCCCGACAGCGAGGTGGCGAGCCCGGGCGCCAAGCTGGCGCTGCAACTGGTGTGGTACGGCTACTCCCGTTCCCTGTTCAACTGGGATTTCATCCGGGAGCTGCTCCTGAAGGCCGGCTTCTCCGCGGTCCACCGTTGCCGCTTCCGTGAGACGCTGGGGCCTCACCCCGGAATCGTCGAGCTCGACAACCGGGAGCGCGAGAGTCTGTTTGTGGAGGCGGTCAAGTAGGACCCGGCTCGACACAATCTCGCCTCCATGTGCAATGGTTGCACACGAGAGGCCTGGCCCCGCTCATCACCTCTCCGGTCGCATCCCGGTTGACCGCGTCCTGCCTGACGATTTGGGGATCCTGCGCTGCGGTCCCTTCGGAACAGTCCCTGCAACCCGGATCCCTGCTCAGGCGGCCGTCCGGGGGCCCGAAAAGCCAATCCGGAGCCGCTCTACCAGAACCGGGACGGGCTTCCGTGCTTCCGACAGGATCCGACAGCCAGCGCAGACTGATCGTCAATGCCGATGACTACGGTCTCAGCGAAGGCGTCAACAAGGGCGTCGAGGCCTCGCATGAACGGGGCGTCGTGACCAGCGCCAGCCTCATGGTCCGGGCCCCGGCGGCCGGGAGCGCGGCCGCTTATGCGGCCCGGAGGACGCGCCTGGGCCTGGGACTCCATCTGGACTTCGGAGAGTGGGTGTTCGAAGGAGGCGAGTGGCGGGCCATCTACCAGGTTGTACCGGCCGCCGACGCGGGCGCTGTTCGGTCCGAGATCGATCACCAGCTGAGTCTGTTTCGGACGCTCACCGGCCACGATCCCACGCACCTGGATTCGCACCAGCACATGCACATGGAGGAGCCTTTCCGCGGCGCGGTAGCAGACGCTGCCGCCTATCTGGACATCCCCGTGCGTGGCTTGAGTCCCCGGATCCGGCACTGCGGGAGCTTCTACGGCCAGACGGGAACGGGAGAGGCCTTTGAAGCGGGGATTACCGTCGACCACCTGATCGAACTGCTGTCCGGGATCGGGCCGGGGATCACCGAGCTGACATGCCACCCGGGACTGGATCGCGACCTGGATTCGGTTTACCGGGAGGAGCGGCTGCGGGAGGTTCGAACCCTGACCGACCCCGGCGTGCTGTCCACCATAGCCCGATCCGACATCCGGCTGGTCTCCTATGCGGAGGCGGCGTGATGAGGGCCTTGCCGAGCGGTGTGAGCCCCGGCTTGCGGAACGGCGGCAGGGCTGTGGCAACGGCCCTGGCCCTGCTGGGATGGAGTGCAGTCCTGGGTGAGGTGTGGTCTCAGGAGCCGTCCAGCTGGCGCATCCAGGCCGCAGCCTCCCGGGACAGCAGCGAGGCTGCGGCCCAGCTGGGCCGGGTTCACGAGGCGTTGGGCAGCGAGCATACCACATACCTGGTGTACGCCCGGCCGTACTACGCGGTGCGGGTGGGCGACTTCGCCGCCAGCAGTGAAGCGCGGTCGCTGCTCGCCAGGGTCCGGCGAGCCGGCTGGGCCGATGCCTGGCTGGTGCAGACCACACCCATGGAGACGCTGGGTGTGCTGGCCGGGGTCGACCCGATGGACTCGGTGGAGCTGGCGGACGCGGACTCTACGGAGGCGGCAGGCGGATCGGCGGGACCGACTGAAGCGCAGAGCCGCGTGGTGGAGCCTCCCGGCAGCTATCACGGTGTGCTGGAGGCAGCGGATTGTGCGGCGACGTTCGGCTGGGTGTGGGATAGCCAACGGCCCGACCAGTCCGTGTCCGTGGACATCTTCGAGGGCGGAGCACTGGTGGCAACCGTGCTGGCTGACCGACCGCGGCGCGACCTGGCTGCGGCCGGCAAGGGTGACGGTCGCCACGGATTCAACTTTGAGCTACCGCCCGCAGCCGACCCGAACGGCGTGCGCTCGATCCGCATCCAGGTTGCCGGCCGGAAGACTCCGCTGATGCGGTCACCCATCACCATCGATTGCGAGCAGGCCCGCTCAAACAACCTCATCTCCGACGCTCGCGGCAAACGGATGCTCGCGCGCCGCATCGCCGGGAACGCGGTGCAGATGGACGGTGTGCTGGATGATGAGGTCTGGGGCTCGGCCGCTTTTGCCGCGGACTTCCAGCAGAAAGGCCCGGACCGCGGCTTCCCGGCTCCGGAGCGCACGGAGATCGCGTTCCTGTATGACGAGGACGCGCTGTACGTGGGCGCCCGAATGTTCTCGCGGCATCCCGAGGAGTTGCGCTCCCTGGTCCGCAAGAGAGACGATCCGGCCAACGCCGAGCGACTGCTGGTCTCACTGGATACGTACCTGGACCGGCGCACGGCCTACACGTTCGGCGTCACGGCTGGCGGAGTCCGGGTGGACTACTACCATCCGCGCGACGACGAGCTGGCCCGCGACAACTCGTTCGATCCGGTCTGGGAGGCGCGCACCGTCATCGACTCGCTCGGCTGGACGGCCGAGTTGCGGATCCCCTTCGATCAGCTCCGTTTCGGCGGCGAACAGGCGCAGACGTTCGGGGTCAACGTGCGGCGTTGGAGCCCGGAGCGCTTCCTGAATGTCTACTGGGTGGTCGTACCGTTGTACGAGTCAGGCTGGGCTTCCCGGTTCGGAACGCTGGCCGGCATGGAGGCCATCGAGCCGGAGCGTCGCCTGGCCGTGCGACCCTACGTGCTGGGCGGCGCTACTTTCCCGGACATCCCGCTGCCTGCGGGCGCCGCCGGGCTGGAGGAGCGCTTCGAGACTCGCGTAGGCGGCGATCTGTCGATGGGCTTCGGGTCAAACCTCACGCTCGAAGCGACGTTCAATCCCGACTTCGGTCAGGTGGAGGCGGATCCAGCCGAGGTCAACCTGACCGCGTACGAGACATTCTTCGAGGAACGTCGTCCGTTCTTCGTGGAAGGGAATCAGCTGCTTCGCGGCCAGGGACCCGACTACTTCTACTCGCGCCGGATCGGCGCCATTCCGATGGGTATCCCGGTCGGTGACGCCGTCCATGCGCCCACGGCCTCCATGATCTACGGCGCCTCCAAGCTCACTGGCCGGCTCGAGTCGGGCCTCAGTGTCGGCAGCCTGGTGGCCGTGACGGCGGCCGAACAGGCTCGTGTCTACAGCGCCGAGTCCGGAGATATCTCCGCCATCGACATCTCGCCAACCACGTTCTTCGGCGTGGGCCGCGTCGAGCAGGAGATAGGCGACAACGGGACCACGGCCGGACTCATACTCACGGGCGTCAACCGGAGCATGCAAGCGCTGAGCCCCATGGCAGCCATTCTCCCGGGCACCGCCATCTCGGGCGGAGGCGACTGGAACGTGCGGTTGCCGGGCGGAAGCTACGAGCTGACCGGATACGCCGGCTTCAGTCACGTGGCCGGGACCGTTCCCGCTATCCTTCGCGTGCAGACATCCAGCGCTCGCTTCTTCCAGCGTCCGGATGCCGGTCACGTCAGCCTGGATTCGACGGCCACCTCGCTGACCGGCTACACGGCCGGACTGGGCATCAAGAAGGTGCGTGGCGAGAACTGGCTGTGGGAGGGCGGAGGCTCCATCGAGTCGCCGGGCTTCGAGCTGTCCGATGCGGGGATCCTACCGACCGCCGACGACATGGATGTGTTTGCCGGCGCCACGTACCGCCAACCCAGAGCGTCGGGTCCGGTGAAGGAGTTCAGCGTTTCCGGCTACCTGAACAGTGGCTGGAATCTGGGCGGCACGCGGCAGTACACCACTCCCAGCCTGTATGCCAGAGGCACGCTACCGAACTTCTGGAGGGGTTTTGCACACATCGCCTGGGACACCCGCGCCCTCAGCGATGACCTGACGCGAGGCGGTCCACTGATGGGTACCGGCTCCGCGCTGAGCGGGCGCCTTGGTCTGTTGAGCCGCTTCGGCGCGCCCACGCAATGGTCGTTCGTCACCTCCACGTACTTCGACGAATTCGGCGGCTGGAACCTCTCCATCAACGGCGGTCTGACCGTCCAGCTGGAGGACCGCTTCGAGCTCTCGTTGTGGCCCGGATACACGCGAGGCACCGACTCCAGGCAGTACTACGGCACCCTGGACGGTGGAGGGGATGCCACGTACGGGCGGCGCTACGTCTTCTCGTACCTGGAACGGAGCGAGATCTATACGCAGATCCGCCTGAACTTTGGAGTCACCAGACAGCTGGGACTGGAGCTGTACGTGGAACCGTTCGCGTCGTCCGGTCGCTTCTTCGACTTCGGGGAGCTCGTGGAGGCAGGGGGGCGGGACGTGCGCACCTACGGCCAGGATGGGACCACGATAGAGCCGGGCGAGGATGGGTCGTTCATCGTCACCGATGGCGAAGACACGTTCGTGCTCTGGAACGCGGACTTCCACGTCCGCTCGTTCCGGACCAATGCGGTGCTCCGCTGGGAATGGTCGGCCGGGAGCACCTTCTACCTGATCTGGCAGCAGAATCGCTGGTCGTACGCGAATCGCGCAGATGCAGCCGGGCCGGCTTCGCTGTTCCGCTCCGTGGGGGACACGGGCGAGCACGTGCTGGTGGCAAAGCTCAGCTACTGGTTCTCACTGGACTGATTCGCAATGGACTGAAGGTGAATTGGGAGATCATGACAACACACTACAACGGGCCTATTCCGGCGGAGTCTGGATCATGAGTCGCACGATAATGGTGACGGGCGGGGCCGGGTTCATCGGTGGCGCCCTGATTCGACACATCATGGAGACCACCGAATGGCGCGTCGTGAATGTCGATGCGCTTACGTACGCGGGCAACCTGGAATCGCTGGAGACCGTTCAGGAGTCGCCCCGCTACACCTTCGAGCAACTCGACATTCGGAACGCGGAGGGCCTCCGCGCCGCCTTCGAGCGCCACCGTCCCGAAGCGGTGATGCACCTGGCTGCCGAGTCCCATGTGGATCGATCCATCGACGGGCCGTTGGCCTTCGTCGAAACCAACGTGCTGGGTACGTGCACGCTGCTGGCCGAGGCGCGCCGCTATTGGCGTGATCTCCCCGACCACGTGCGGGACTCGTTCCGCTTCGTAAACATCTCGACGGATGAGGTGTTTGGCAGCCTCGGGGGCACCGGCCGGTTCAACGAGGAGTCCCCCTACGATCCCAACTCGCCCTACGCAGCCAGCAAGGCGGCCGCGGATCATTTCGCGCGCGTGTGGCAACGCGTGTACGGCTTGCCGGTCATTATCACCAATTGCTCGAACAACTACGGTCCATATCAATTCCCGGAGAAGCTCATCCCGCACATGATCCTGTGCGCACTCGAGGGCCGCGATCTGCCCATCTACGGCGACGGGCGGCAGGTCCGCGACTGGCTGTACGTGGAAGATCACGTGCTTGCACTGATGACCGTGCTGGAGCGTGGCAGGGTGGGAGAGACGTATGCCATTGGGGGCTACGCGGAGATGGAGAACCTGCACATCGTCGGGTTGCTCTGCGAGGTACTGGACGAGCTCCAGACCCGTGCGGACGGCAGGAGCTACGGCACGCAGGTGAAGCACGTGGAAGATCGCCGGGCGCACGACCGTCGATACGCCATCGATGCCCGCAAGATCCGCGAGGAACTTGGCTGGGCGCCCGCCGTGAGCTTCGACGTGGGTCTGCGGCGGACGGTGGAGTGGTATCTGGCTAACGAGCCGTGGTGGTCCGCCATCCGTGAGGGCACCTACCGGGGTGAACGGTTGGGAGTGGTCGCGTGACGAAACACCAGAGGGCATCTGACGCCGACCCCCAGCGACATGAGAAATCGGGCGCTTCCCGGCGCAAGGGAATCATGCTGGTCGGCGGGACCGGCACCCGGCTCTATCCACTGACCAGGGTTGTGAGCAAGCAGCTCATGGCCGTGTACGACAAGCCGCTGGTGTACTACCCGCTGACGACGCTCATGCTGTCGGACATCCGCGAGGTGCTGGTCATATCCACCCCGCACGACGCACCGCTGTACCGCGAGCTGTTGGGCAGCGGAGCGCAATGGGGGCTGGACCTCAGCTACGCGGTACAGCCTGAGCCCGCGGGCATCGCACAGGCGCTCCTGATCGGGCGTGAGTTCCTGGCGGGCGACCCCTCCGCCCTGATCCTCGGCGACAACATCTTCTACGGACATGGCCTGACCGGCCGGCTCCAGTCCGCCTCCGCGGACCGTACGGGCGCCACTCTGTTCGGCTACTGGGTCGCGGATCCGGAGCGGTACGGCGTCGCCGAGCTGGCCGCCGACGGCACGGTCCTGGGACTGGAGGAGAAGCCGGCAGCGCCCAGATCGCACTACGCTGTCACCGGACTCTATTACTACGATGCGCAGGCCTCCCAGTTGGCGGCGGAGTTGCGTCCGTCCGCCCGCGGAGAGCTGGAGATCACCGACCTCAACCTGCGGTATCTGGAGCAGGGACAGCTCCGGCTGGAGCGGCTCGGCCGGGGAGATGCCTGGCTGGATACGGGCACCCCGAGCTCGTTGCTGGCGGCCGCCAACTTCATTCAGACGGTTGAGGAGCGCCAGGGGCTGAAGATTGCCTGTGTCGAGGAGGTGGCCTTCCGGATGGGCTTCATCGATCGCGAGGGTCTGGAGCGCGCCATGGCGCCATACCGCGACTCGGCCTACGGCCGCTACGTCGCCGGGCTTCTCGACGAGGTGGCCGCATGATGAACGTCAAAACGTTCCCGGAGCTCCCGGGTCCCGTCCTGATCGAGCGCCGGCTGTATGCGGACTCTCGCGGACACTTCGTCGAGAACTACCATGCCGAGCGATACGAGCAGATAGGGCTGCCCTCCCGCTTCGTGCAGGTGAACTGTTCCCGCTCGCGTGCGGGTGTGTTGCGCGGCCTGCATTTCCAGCACCCGCAGCCGCAGGGCAAGCTGGTTTCCGTGACCCGCGGAACGGCGTTTGACGTCGCGGTCGACATCCGGATCGGCTCTCCCTGCTTCGGCCGCTGGATTGCAGTCCGGCTGAGCTCAGACAACGGACGGCAGCTCTACGTGCCACCCGATTTTGCGCACGGTTTTCTGGCCCTGAGCGACCCGGTGGACCTTCTGTACCAGTGCACCGCCCCCTACCTGCCCGCGGCGGAGAGGACTC
The DNA here is from genome assembly GCA_039587395.1 of Gemmatimonadota bacterium. Lineage (GTDB taxonomy): Bacteria > Gemmatimonadota > Gemmatimonadetes > Palauibacterales > Palauibacteraceae > JBDHIQ01. The sequence goes on along the minus strand of JBDHIQ010000021.1, from coordinate 3,777 downwards.
TGCGCTGGGACGATCCCGACGTGGGAATTGACTGGCCGCAAGAGCAGCCGCTGCTCTCCGACAAGGACGCACTGGGCAGCACTCTCGCCACGCTGGAGCGGGAAGCGGCCCTTCCATCGTACGGAACCTCGTCCGACATACCGTCCGGAGGCGCCGTCATGTCCGGGGCCGCGTGAGAATCCTCGTCACCGGGAGCTCCGGCCAACTCGGGTGCGAGCTGGCGCGCAGCTTGTGGGCGGTCGGCCGTGTCCACGCGCTGGATCGGGCGGCACTGGACCTCACGGATTCCGACGCCATCCGCCGCACCGTGCGCTGGCTGCGGCCTGACTTGATCGTGAATGCGGCTGCCTACACCGCCGTGGATCGTGCGGAAGCCGAGCCGGACCTGGCCATGGCGGTGAACGGACGTGCGCCCGGCCTTCTGGCCCGGGAGGCGGCCCGGGCCGGCGCCGCGATGGTGCATTTCTCCACCGACTACGTGTTTGACGGCAGAAAAGACGTTCCTTACAGAGAGGACGACCCGACCGCGCCTCTCAACTGCTACGGGCGCTCGAAGCTGGCCGGCGAAGCTCGCGTTCTGGGGGGAGAGGCGCCCGGCCTGGTGTTCAGGGTCAGCTGGGTGTACGACGGGTACCGGAACAACTTCGTCACCACCATGCTCAGGTTGTTCGAGGAGCAAGCGGAGTTGAAGGTGGTGGACGATCAGTACGGCAGCCCTACCTGGAGCCGCGCGATCGCAGGTGCCGTCACGGATGTCCTCGTTCACCTGGGTCAGGGCGAAGGCGGAATCGACCACGGCCTGCGGTCGGCCCGGGGCCTCTATCATCTGAGCGCATCGGGCAGCGTCACCTGGTGCGCGTTCGCCCGTGCAATTCTGCGGAAAGCGCGCTCGCTCCCGGGTCGGCAGGTCAAGGCCAGGCGGACAGCCCGCCGGTCGCCCGACCAACAGCGTGCTCTCGAATGGCCGGTTTCGGAACACATTCGGCTTCTCGCTCCCGTCCTGGGAACAGCAGCTCGAGGAGTGTCTGAGCCAGCTGCGCTCCGTCACGCCGGACCGCCCCGCCTCGCGCCTGCACCTTGCCGCACCCTCGTAAAGGACATATCCAACCAGAGCGCTGTGGGCTGTCCGCGAACCGCACGGGCAGTTCCGGTTACTAATCAACAGGAGAAGCACGGGAGAACTCGGCGTCCCCCGGAGCGCCCCGGCAAAAGGGCGTTGCCGGTTCGTGGAACGGACCGTGAACGACATATCAGACAGCAGCATCCCGCCGGAACCAGGTGCGGCAGATCAAGGAGACCGACCGGGGATCGCAACGGTCGAGACGGCGTTGCTGCCGCAGTACCAGATCCGCGGAGAGATAGGCCGTGGCGGCATGGCCACCGTCTACCTTGCGGAGGACCGCAAGCACCACCGGAGGGTGGCCGTCAAAGTCCTCGGATCCAGCCACGCCGCGACGCTGCAAACCGGCCGGTTTCTAAGAGAGATCGAGATTTCGGCCACGCTTACCCATCCGCACATCCTTCCCCTCTACGACTCGGGTGGAGCAGACGGGTTCGTGTATTTCGTCATGCCGTATGTGGACGGGGAGTCTCTCCGCGCCCGGTTGGACCGTGAGCGGCAATTCCCGGTCGACGAAGCTGTCCGGATCGCCCGCGAGGTGGCCGACGCGCTCGCGTACGCCCACAGGCATGGCGTGGTGCACCGGGATGTCAAGCCGTCGAACGTACTGCTCGAGGAAGGGCATGCCGTGGTCACGGATTTCGGGATCGCCACGGCTATCAGCGAGGCAGGCGACGAGCGTCTGACCCGCACCGGCGTGGCCGTGGGCACGCCGGCGTACATGAGCCCGGAACAGGCGTCCGGGGCCGCCGAAGCGGATCCGCGCAGCGACCAGTACTCTCTGGCCTGCGTCGTGTACGAGATGCTGGCCGGCCAGCCGCCGTTTACCGCTGCGGATGCCCGCGCCGTGATTGCCCGGCACATGGTCGATCCCGTGCCTCCGCTGTCCACGGTGCGGCCGGGCTTGCCCGAACCGCTCGAGACGTCGGTTGCCCGTGCGCTGTCCAAGACGCCGGCGGACCGACACCCCACCATGGAGGCATTCTCGGACGCGCTCGCCGCTGCAACCGCAGCGGGCGCCACCGGAGCGTTCGCTGTGAGTCACGGACGCGCGCAGACGACGAACGGTACGCGATCCATCGCGGTTCTGCCGTTCGCCAATCTGGGGGGTGGGCCGGAAGAAGATTACCTGAGCGACGGCATCACGGAAGAGATCAGCCTGGCCCTGAGCAAAGTAGAACGGCTGCGTGTCGCATCACGTACATCGTGCTTCGTCTACAAAGGAAAGAGCCAGGACGTCCGATCCATCGGAAGAGAGCTGAACGTCGACTCGGTGCTGGAGGGAAGCGTTCGCAGGGCGGGGAATCGTCTGCGCATCGCCGCCCGCCTCATAGATGTTGTCGACGGCTACCAGCTCTGGTCGGAGCGCTACGACCGGGAGATGGAGGACGTGTTCGCCATCCAGGATGAGATGGCGGCCAACATCGTCCGGGCCCTGCGGGTGGTGCTGGACGAACGGCAGCGAAAGGCCCTGTTGCGCGTGCCCACAGCCGACGTCCGGGCCTACGAGCACTACCTGCGAGGCCGGCAGTTCCTGCACGAGACCCGCAAGAAGAGCCTGGAGTACGCCCGCGAGATGTTCTCACGGGCTATCGAGATAGATCCGGCGTACGCTCTGGCGCACGCCGGCGTCGCGGACTCCTGCTCGCTGCTGGCGATGTTCTACCCGGGGAACGCAGAAGACCTGGAGTGCGCGGAGCGGGCCAGCCAGAAGGCGCTCGAGCTGAGGCCCGATCTGGCCGAGGCGCATTCCGCCCGGGGCGCGGCGCTGTGGCAGCAGGGAAGCGTAGAGGCAGCCGAGCGCGAGTTCGAGAGAGCCATCGAGCTGGATCCCAAGCTGTTCGAGGCATACTATTTCTTCGCGCGGGCGCGCTTCCAGGAGGGAGAACTGGAGGAGGCGGCCCGTCTGTTCGAGAAAGCGGCCGCGGTCCAGGACGATTACCAGGCGGTGTTCTTCGCGGCCCAATCGTACACGGCCCTCGGCCGGGCGGCCGAGGCCCAAGATGGCTACCGCAGGGCCTGCGAGGCGGCGGGGAAGCACATGGAGCTGAATCCGGACGACCCGCGGGCGGCCACGATGTGTGCCGTCTCGTTGTGTCGCCTGGGCCAGCCGGAGCGCGGCCTGGATTGGGCGGCACGCGCCCTGGCGATCGACGCGGAGGACCTGGGTGTACTGTACAACGTCGCCTGCCTGTACTCCCTGGAGGGAGAGGCGGAGAAGGCGCTGGACTGCCTGGAACAGGCCGTCCAGCAGGGGTTCGGCAACCTGGAGTGGTTCGAGCACGACCCGGATCTGGATCCCATCCGGGAGCACCCGCGCTTCCAAGCGCTGATGACGGCCTAGTCGGGCGTCTGGTCTGCGCTGGCCAGCCTCAGCCCGATGTAGAAGACCAGCTGGACGATTCTCTCCGTCTTCAGGTAGTCCAGCAGGTCCGCGTGGTCCGAGGGGAAGTGGTAATCCGGGTGGGGTCCGCTGTGGAAGAACAAGGCGGGCACTCCGTGCGTCATGAAGTTCCACTGGTCCGACCGCCGGATGAGGTTCTGCCCCGGCCACTGATCGTCCACCACTCGCATCCCGAGTTCCGGGTGCTGGGCGGCCACTCCCTCGGCCAATTCCCCCATGTCCTGCGATGAGCGAAGGGCTGCCACCGTGTCCG
>JBDHIQ010000020.1:0-31494 GCA_039587395.1 Gemmatimonadota bacterium | reverse complement strand
TCCCCGAGCTTCTGCTTCAGCTTTTCGAATGCGATCCGCCACAGTCCGTCCCGCCCCTTGCCCTCCAATGCCCGGACGATGAACTCGAAACTGCCGCGCCGCTCATACAGGGTCACCTGCCCGTACGCCAGCACCTCCATGCCGTCTTCGGGCTCAGCGGGAAGTCGTCGGGCATCGCCCTGAAACATCACGCTGCGCAGCTCCGCGTTCTCATCTCTCAGCGTGAAGTACCGGTGCCCCGTGGCGCTGGCCCGCCAGTTCGAGATCTCGCCTACCACCCAGAGGCGGGTAAAGGACCCTTCGATAATCCCTCGCGCCGCCGCGTTGAGATCGGCAATCGAGATCGCTCTCTCGCGACTCGATCCGTCGGGAATAGCCGGCTCCTGGGCGATATCGGATGTGTCAGGAACATCCGGCTCCGCGAGCGGAGGCGGTTCGGGGATTGGCGATTCGGAATCCGGTGGTACGGAGGCCTGCGCCGCCGGTCGGGCGGCAGCGCTCTCCTCGAACAGCGAGATCTGGCGGTTTCGCGTCATCCCGTCGTGACGGTGGCTGCCCCGGCCGCGAGCCCGGACTGCTGGCGGGCCGCCTGCACCGTATTCTGGAGTAGCATCGCGATCGTCATCGGGCCTACGCCGCCGGGAACGGGCGTGATCCACTCGGCGCGCTCCGCCGCACCCTGGAATTCTACGTCGCCGACCAGCCGGTACCCTCTTTCCCGGGTCTCATCCGCCACCCGGTTGACTCCCACGTCGATCACGACCGCGCCCTCGGGCACCATCTCTCCGGTTACCATCTCAGGCACCCCGACGGCCACGATCAGTATCTCCGCTCGACGGGTGACCTCTCCCAGGTCCCGGGTCCTGCTGTGCGCAACCGTGACCGTCGCGTTGGCCCACGGCTGCTTCTGAAGAAGGATGCTCGCCATCGGCATGCCGACGATGTTCGAACGGCCCACAATCACTACATGCCTGCCTGATGGGTCCACATCGATGCGCCGCAGCAGCTCCTGTACACCGGCGGGAGTGGCGGGCCGGAACGCCGTCAGGTCGCCAGCCGAGACGCGACCTACGTTGGTGGGGTGGAATCCGTCCACGTCCTTCTCCGGCCTGATCCGCTCCGTCACAGTCCGCTCGTCCAGATGATCCGGAAGCGGCAGCTGCACCAGGATCCCGTGAATTTCCGGGTCGGCGTTGAGGTCGTCGACAATGGCAACCAGCTCTGCTTGCGTGATGTCGGCTGCAGGCCGCACGTCGCGGGACAGGATCCCGGCCTCGTCACAGGCTCTTTCCTTCATTCGGACGTACACCTGGGAGGCGGGGTCTTCTCCGACCAGGACCACGCCCAGGCCGGGTCGTACGCCCTGGGCCGTCATCTCCGCCACATCTGCCGCCACGTCGCGCCGTACGGCAGCCGCTATCTCCTTACCGTCAATAAGCTTGGCACCCATCATCTCGATCTTTCTCTGTATGCCCGGACCCGCATTGAACGGTCTGCCGCCTAGCGCGCGAAGTCCACCGTGCGGGTCTCTCGGATTACCACCACCTTGATCTGACCGGGATACTGCAGCTCGTTTTCGATTCTTCTGGCGGTCGTCTCACTCAACTCCGCCATCTGGCGATCCGAAATCCTGTCCGGAGTCACCATGATGCGAATCTCGCGGCCCGCCTGGATGGCGTACACCTTCTCGACACCATCCAGCGAGCTGGCGATCTCCTCCAGCTTCTCCAGTCGCTTGACGTAGTGCTCGAAGGACTCGCGGCGGGCGCCCGGCCGGGCTCCCGATATGGCATCGGCCGCAGTGACCAGGAACGTCTCCGGGTAGCGGGCCGGCTCCTCTCCATGGTGCGCACGAATGGCGTTGAGAACCTGGTCTTTCTCCCCGTACCGCTTGCAGAGCTCGAACCCCAGGTCGACGTGGCTCCCCTCCTGCTCGTGCGTGAGACCCTTCCCGATATCGTGAAGCAGCCCCATCCGCTTGACCATGGAGACATCAAGATCCAACTCGGACGCCATGTTGGCCGCGATCAGCGCCACTTCCCTAGAGTGCTGAAGCTGATTCTGACCGTAACTGGTTCGGAAGCGCAACACGCCCAGCGTTTCGACCAGCTGCGGGTGCAGATCGTGGATGCCGAGGGCGTACAGCGCTTCTTCGGCCGCCTCCTGCATGGACTCCCGCACATCCTCCTGCGCCTTCTCGATCACCTCCTCGATGCGGCCCGGATGGATCCGGCCATCCGACACCAGGCGCTCCATGGCCAGCCGCGCTACCTCGCGGCGAACCGGGTCGAAACTGGACAGGATCACCGCTTCCGGCGTGTCATCCACCACGACGTCCACACCGGTGGCCGCCTCGAACGAGCGAATGTTGCGGCCCTCCCGACCGATGATTCGCCCCTTCATGTCATCGCTGGGCAGAGAAACCACGGACACCGTGGTCTCCGACGAGTGGTCCACGGCCAGTTTCTCAATGGCCATGGAGATGATCTTCTTGGCCTCGCGCTCGGCGTCCCTGCGGGCACGCTCGCGAATCTCGCGCACTCGTTGCGCCGCCTCCGCCTTGGCCTGGTCCTTGATCTGGGTGACCAGTTGGGCGCGGGCCTGCTCGCGGCTCAACCCCGACACGCGCTCCAGCCCGATTTGCAGCTCCACCTCCCGACTGTCGAGCTCTTCGGACCGGCCCGCCAACTCCTCCTTGCTGTGCTCGAGCTCCTCGCGGCGATCGTCCAGACGGGCCTGACGCGCATCCAGAAGCTCCAGCTTCCTGTCGAGCATGTCGTCACGCTCCGACACGCGTTTCTCGATTCGCTCGACCTCCGCCCGCCGCAGCTCGGCCTCCTTGGCCCACTCATCCAGAAGCCGCCTGGCTTCCTCCTGACCGGCCGATTCCGCCTCGCGCTTGAGGCTGTCGGCTTCGCTCCGGGCCTTCTCGACTATCTGGCGGGCTTCCTCCTCGGCCCTGCCCCGCCGGAGTCCTATTCCCCGGCGCTCGAACACGATCCCCGCCAGCACCCCGACCACGATGGCCGCGATCGCGATGCCTATGACGGTCTCTATCGTCATGTCCCCACCTCAACGGTCTATCAACGCGTGGTCTCCGGAATCGGCTGCTGGCCGGGCTTGCCGCCCTGAACATAAACGCAAAAAAGCCGGCGGAACCGTCCATTCCACCGGCATACCGTTCGGCAAGCCCCGACCGCCGGCCCACAGGGCCCGGCGATATCCCACACGTCTAATCTATATCCAACGCTTGACCTATTGGCACACCTGCGAACTCTGGGTTCGGCGGTGAAACTTGGCTCCGCGTTACAATCGCCGCAAGCAGTGCCGGCATCCGACTAGTCGCCGGCGGAGTTCTCTTCCCGAGCGGCTGCGTCTCCGCTCCCCTGCAACGATCGCTCCACCCGGCCGGTCAACTCGCCCAACCGTCCGGTGACGGCGCCCTCGATCTCTTCGCGCTCCATCCGCGCCCGGAACAGTTCGTCCGTGATCTTCATGGCCGCCAGGATGGCGGCCTTGTGGGGCTCCGCAATGTGCCCTCCGATGTGCGCTTCCTGGATGGCATCGTCCACATACTGTGCACAGGACCGCGTGTAGTCCTCACCCAGATCCGTGCGAATCTGGTAGTCTTCTCCAAAGATGGTTACGCGAACCGCCGGCCGTTGCGCGTCGTCGCTCACAGCTCGTCCTCCACCATGAAGAGCCGACTACGAATACGATCCGCTCGCTCGCGCGCCTCATCGAGCGTCTGCCTCAGGCGGTCGTTCTCATCGGCCAGGCTCTGAATCTTCCCCTGCACGTCCGCCGAATCCAGCGGATCGGACTCCGACTGCTGCAGCGCATCCGTCAAGCGGCGGTAGGAGTGCTCGCTGTCCGCCGCTTTCGCACGCAGCTCTTCGTAGTCGGCGATGAGTCGATTGACCGCTGCTTCCAACCGATCGATGACCGACTCCGCCGACGGGTTCTCTCCGCGGCTCGGACTATCAGGAATCTCGGACCCGGCCATCGAACTCTGACTCCAGCGCAGAAGTGATCGACTTCATCGCCGTCTCGACATCTTCATCCGTCAATGTCCGATCCGGCGCTCGGAATCGAAATGCCCAGGCCAGGCTGCGCCGTCCGCTCTCGACGCCCTCGCCCTCGTAAACGTCGAACAGATCTATGGCCTCGAGCAGATCCGGCACGGCGGCGCGAATCCGCTTCTCCGCCGCGGCCGCCTGCACATCCACCGGAACCGTCACCGCCAGGTCGCGGCGGACCACAGGATAGGCCGAGACGGCAGCATAGCTCTCGCTGCTCCCGAGCTCGACGGCATCCAGTCTGAACTCGAGTGCCCACAAATCCGCAGCCCACGGAGGCACGTCCACCGCATCCGCGCGCACCCGCCCCGCTACACCAACCGTCGCCTCGCCCTTCAGGATGCAGAACTGCTCCGCTGCCAGCCAGCCCGCGCTGAGCAGATCGGCGCCGCCGCCTTCCGAGCTGCAGGCCTCGACGCGTCCTCCGGCCAGTCGCTCGGCAACATCGGTCGCCAGACCCTTGAGATCCCATAGACCGAAATCTCCGCCCTCCCCGGACCAGTGACGGGGCCGGTTCCCACCGGCGATGACGACGCCTACCCTCAGTTCCTCCGAGCAGGTGTCCGGCCCGTCGGGAGTCCCACGAAACACGGTGCCGATCTCGAACAGTCTTACGTCGCGACGCCCTCTCGCAAAGTTGTGCTCGGCACGCCGGAGCAGAACGGGTACCAGGCCAACACGCAGGTATCCCTCTTCAGCCGACAGGGGGCGCAGTACGGGGACTTCGGCCCGGCTCCCTCCCTGTTCCTCCGGAACGAAGCTGCTGCTCCTGGCCTCCAGGCACCCTTCGCCCGTGAGCAAGGCGCGGACTCGTTCCATCTGGCTCCACGCGGGATCGTCCGGGACGGCGCTGGGCCGAAACCGGCGCTCCGAGTGCGGGAAGTTCTGGTAGCCGTATCTACGCGCCACCTCTTCCACCAGGTCAATCTCGCGCGTGACGTCGCTCCTCCACCCCGGGACCCGGAACCAAATATCGGCGGGCTGCTGCGAATCGGTTTCCGGCGGGGGGTCTACCGAAACGAATCCGATCGGCTCGAGCAGCTCTCGCAGCGCTTCCACCGGCGGATCGATCCCCAGGACCTGCTTGACGCGTCCTCTCCGGAGACCCAGCACCGGGGCCGGCGGCGGAGTGCGGCCGACGCGGATGGCGCTCTGCTCCGCCTGACCACCGGCGGAGGCCAGGATCAGTTCGACGCAGCGTGCCAGGGCCTGCTCGAGAGCCGACTCGTCTATCCCGCGCTCGAACCGATAGGAGGCATCCGTGGGAAGCGTGAGGGTCTTCGCGGCGCGGCGCACGTGCTCCGGGCCGAACGCCGCACATTCGATGAACAGGCCCACGGTCTGGTCCGTTACCTCCGTGTCACGGCCACCCATGATCCCCGCCAGGGCCACGGCGCGCTCCCGGTCGGCTATCACGGTCACGTCCGGATCCAGCTTCCGCTCCACCCCGTCCAGAGTCTGGAGCTTCTCGTCACGCGTCGCGGCCCGCACGCTGATCTCGGGGCCTTGCAGGGTCGCGAGATCGAAGGCGTGGATGGGCTGGTTCAGCTCGAACAGCACGTAGTTGGTCGCATCCACGATGTTGTTGATGGGCCGGGCGCCGATCGCCAGAAGACGGCCGGCCAGCCATGCCGGAGATGGGCCGACCGTCACCCCGCGCACCACGGCGCCAAGGTAGCGGTAGCAGCGCTCGGGATCGTCTATACGCACGCTGACGCCGCCCGCCGCCGCGACTTCGCTCCCGTCCGACCAGACCGGTTCCCAGCGCGGCTCACCGGTATCGGGCAACGCGATATCCGCGACGCCGCCTGGAGCCAGCTCGCGCGCCACACCCAGGTGGCAGGCCAGATCCACCCGGTTTGGATTGAGGTCCAGGCTCAAGCGCACGTCGGGCAATCCCAGGGCTTCGCTCAGCGGTTGTCCGGGTTCGAGCCCGTCGGCCAGCCGCATGATCCCGCCCTTGTCGCGGCCCAGCTCCAGCTCCGCTTCCGAGCACAGCATTCCGTGGCTCATGATGCCTCGGAGCTTGCGGCTCTCGATCGTGAAGCCGCCCGGCAGGGTGACCCCGGGCGCGACATAGGGATAGAGAGCTCCCTCCACCACCACGGGAGCCCCGCATACCACATCGATCAGCTCTCCGTCACCCGGGTCCACGCGGCAGTACTTGAGACGATCCGCGTTCGGGTGAGGTGCTACTTCCACCGCACGCGCCACGACGATGCCTTCGACGGCACCTCCCACGTGAGTCACCGTTTCGACGGCCGCCGCCGTCATCGTGAAGCGCTCGGCCAGCTCCTCCGGTGTCTCGTCGAGGCCGGGGGCCAACGCCCGCAGCCAGTTCACCGATACGTTCACGCAAACTGCTCCAGGAACCGGACGTCACCCTCGTACAGAAGGCGGATATCCGGGATGTTGTGACGCACCATGGCGATCCGTCCGGGACCCATCCCGAAGGCGTAGCCCGTGTAGCGCTCGGGATCGTAGCCGACCGCCTCGAATGCGGCCGGGTCCACCATGCCGGCGCCCATGATCGTGATCCAGCCCGTGCGCTTGCACGTAGCGCAACCCGACCCGGCGCAGTTGGAGCAGGTGACGTCAACTTCGGCCGACGGCTCGGTGAAGGGGTAGAAAGACGGACGAAACCGGCTCTCCGTACCCTCTCCGAAGAACCTGCGAACGAAGTACTCTATGGCCGCACGAAACTCCACGAAGTCAATCCCCTCGTCCACGGCCAGCCCCTCGATCTGATCGAAGTTGGGCGCATGCGATGGATCGAACGAGTCGCGCCGGAAGGCCAGGCCGGGTGCCACCACCCGAACGGGGGGCTCATACTTCTCCATGATCCGTGCCTGGACAGGCGAGGTATGCGTTCGCAGCAACGCACCGTCGGACAGGTAGAAGGTATCCATCTCGTCCACGGCCGGATGGTCCAGCGAGATGTTCAGCGCGGTGAAATTGTACCAGGTGGTCTCCACCTCCGGTCCTCTGACCCGGGTGAACCCCAACTCGCGGAAGATGTCGCAGATCTCATCGATGACCCGCGTCACGGGATGGACGCCACCACGCCACCTGGCACGACCGGGAAGCGACAGATCCTGTCCGGAGGTAGCGTCCTCGCGGACCCCTTCGGAGATCTCTGTCTGGCGGGCTTCAAGGGCCGCGGTCAGGGCGCGCTTGACCGCATTGGCGGACCTTCCGACTTGTGGACGCAACTCCGCCTCGACCTGGCCCATTTGCCCGAAGGCATCGGCGACCGCGCCGCTGCGGCCCAGGTATTCTATGCGGGCCGCTTCCAACTCCGGTTCGCTCGTCGCCTCGCGTATCGCGGCCAGACCCCGCTCCTCGACCTCCGCCAGCCGGTCGAGAAGAGAGTTGCCCGCGGAGGTCACGGCGAGTGCTCTTTGGCCAGCTCGGCCAACTCCGCAAAAGCGGCCGGATCTCGCACGGCCAGATCGGCCAGTGCCTTGCGGTTCAGTTCCACCCCGGCGCTCTTCAGCCCGCTCACGAAACGCGAGTACGAGATTCCGTTCTGGCGTGAGGCGGCGTTGATCCGGGTGATCCACAATCTCCGGAAGTCCCGCTTCTTGAGTCGGCGGTCCCGGTAGGAATAGCTCCAGCCCCGCTCCACGGCGTTCTTGGCCGTCCGATACAGCTTGGACCGGCCGCCAAAATACCCGCGGGCCTGCTTCAGTACTTTCTTCTTGCGCCTGTTGCGCGCTACGCTGGTCTTGACGCGCGGCATAGCCGCTCCTCCTCAGTTTCTGTGCTACCCGGCCCTACAGGCCCAGCAGCCGCTTCACTCGCTTGGTGTCCGCTTTCGAGACCAGGGTACGCTGGCGAAGCCGGCGTTTGCGCTTGGTCGTCTTCTTAGTGAGGATGTGGCTCTTGTAGGCCCGCTGTCTGCGGAACTTGCCGCCACCCGTCTTCTTGAACCGCTTCGCTGCCGAGCGATTCGTCTTCATCTTAGGCATCTGTCGGTCTGTCTTCCTGTTGTCTCTCAGTCAACCCGCTGTGGGGCCAGGAGCATCGTCATCGTTCTGCCTTCGTGGGCAATTCTCGACTCCACGCCGGCGATGTCATCCAGCTCCTCCCGCACGCGCTCCAGGACCCGGACACCCAACTCGGGGTGCGTGACCTCTCGTCCCCGGAACATCAGGGTGAACTTCACCTTGTCCCCTTCTTCCAGGAAGCGGCGGGCGTGCCGGAGTTTGAACTCCAGGTCGTGCTCTTCGATCTTCGGCCGAAGCTTCACTTCCTTGACCGTGATGTTGTGCTGCTTCTTCCTCGCTTCCCGCATCTTACGGGCCTGTTCGTACTTGAACTTCCCGTAGTCCATCAGCCGGCACACGGGTGGGCGCGCCTGGGGCGCCACCTCCACAAGGTCCAGCGAGCGTTCATCCGCTAGAGCCCTGGCCTCTTCCGTCGGCATGATGCCGAGTTGGTTGCCCTCGTCGTCGATCAGCCGGATTGGGCTGATTCGAATGCGTTCGTTTACTCTGAGTTCGTCGTGGTTCACATCACCTCAGTCGGGCCGGTATCCATCCGCCTCCGCCGGCTCGGCCCGCCACCGATCGGAGATCACCAACAAAAAAACCCGGTTCGGCGAGGCCGACCGGGATGGACGAAGCCCGCGAGGCCGTCAGCGTCAGGCCGCGCAGGGACGAATCACCATACCCGGTGGCAATGTCGGCCGTTGCCGATACGCCGGAGGGTGGGAGCCTCACGCTCCACTTCTCACATTGTACATCGGGCGCCGAAACTAGGCCCCGACCCTGCAACTGTCAACGTGAAGGTCGTTTGACTGAACTCGTCTCACTCAAGGGACGAGCGCCCTGGAACGTACTTCCGCGGTCACCCGATCCAGGAAGTCATCAACGGACATCACCACCTGCTTCTTCTCCGCCCGACGTTCCCGCACGGCCACGGTCCCGTCCTCTACTTCGCGCGCTCCCACGATCAGCAGATACGGGATCTTCCGCAGCTCGCCATCCCGAATTCGATAGCCCAGCGTGTCCGAGCGAGAGTCCAGTTCCGCCCGCAGGCCAGCGGCGCGCAACCTGGTGGCTACGTCGGCGGCGGGGTCGGCCTGCTCGTCCGTGATGGGCAGAACTCGCACCTGCTCCGGAGCCAGCCAGACGGGAAACGCCCCCGCGAAGTGCTCGATCAGCCCGCCGACGAACCTCTCCATCGTGCCCAGGATGGCCCGGTGGATCATCACGGGACGATGGGGCTTGTTGTCCGCCCCGATGTACTCCAGCTCGAACCGTTCGGGGAGGTTGAAATCGAGCTGGATCGTGGCCCCCTGCCACTCGCGGCCTATCGCGTCGCGGAACTTGATGTCGATCTTGGGCCCATAGAACGCACCGCCGCCCGGATCCATCTCGTACTCACATTCCGCCCTGTCCAGCGCCTGTTGCAGAGCCTCCTCGGCCTGGTCCCACACTTCGTCAGAGCCGATTCGCTTCCCGGGTCGCGTAGACAGGTCGAAGCGGTACTCGAAGCCGAAGGTCCCCATCACGAGGTCCACCAGATCCAGCATGTCGAAGATCTCCGCCTCGATCTGTTCCGGCGTGCAGAAGATGTGCGCGTCGTCCATCGTCAGACCGCGCACGCGCAGCAACCCGTGCAGCGTCCCCGAGCGCTCGTGGCGATAGACGTTGGCCACCTCTGCCAGCCGGACCGGCAGATCCCGATAGCTTCGCTGGTTGGCGGCGTAGATCAGCGTGTGCATCGGGCAGTTCATCGGCTTCACCCGATATCCCGCCCGCTCTCCTTCCACTTCCATCGCGGGATACATCACCTCCGAGTACGCCTCGAGGTGCCCCGAGCGCGCGAACAGCTCCTCGGAAGTCACGTGCGGCGTGAAGACAAACTGGTATCCCCTGGCATCCAGCTCGTCCTCGATCCAGCGGCGAAGGAGCAGCTGGATCCGCGCTCCGTTCGGATGCCAGAGCGCCAGACCGGGTCCGACGTCTTCCTGGATGCTGAACAGATCCAGCTCCTGGCCGATCTTCCGATGATCCCGCTTCTTGGCCTCTTCCAGACGCGACAGGTGCTGCTCCAGAGACTCCTCGGAGAAGAACGCGGTCCCGTAGATGCGCTGCAGCATCTGGCGGCGTTCATCGCCCCGCCAGTAGGCGCCGGCGGCGCTCAGCAGCTTGAAGTGCTTGATCTCGGTCGTGTCGGGGGCGTGCGGTCCTCTGCACAGATCCACGAACGGCCCATCGCGATATACTGAGATGGTCTCGTCGTCACCCAGCTCCGCCAGTCGTTCCAGTTTCAATGGATCGTCGGCGAACAGCGCCTCGGCTTCCGCCCGATCCACCTCCTGGCGCTCAAATGCGTGACCGGCGGCAGCCACCTCCCGCATGACGGACTCGATCTGCTCGAGATCCTCCGGAGTGAACGGCTCGGGAACGTCGAAGTCGTAATAGAAGCCTTCCTGGATGGGAGGCCCGAAGCCGATGCCCGCTTCCGGGTGGATCTGTCGAACGGCCGTGGCAAGGACGTGGGCCGCCGAGTGCCGGAGTAAGTACAGCGCATCCGGATCGTCGTCGCGACGCGTCACGATCGAGACGCGCGAGCCGTCGGCCAGCTGCCGGCCCAGGTCCACCAGCTCTCCGTCCACCTTGCCGCCGATGGCGGCGCGGGCCAGACCGGGTCCGATCGCCGCGGCCAGCTGGCCTGCAGTGGCATCCGCCGCCAGCTGGACCTGAGATTCGTCAGGAAGTACTACCGAGATTGTGTCTTGGTCGCTCATCGGCCTACCCGTCGATGATTCGAATGAAAGCGCTCAGGAACGAACTCGAAGAATACGGTGCGAGATTCGGCTGCGGCTAGGTCCCGTCCGGTTCGCGGAGGATCCCGTAGCGGATCACCACACTGGCATCCGAGAGGACCACCCAGACGCGGCCGCCCACCATGCCGGCCAACCTGTCCGATACGCCGAGCAGCCGGGTCTCCGAACCGTCCGGCGCCTGCAGCAGATACTCTACGCCGGCACCCACCAGGGTCCCTACCAGCGGCCGCACGCCATCCACGTCCAGGATCTCGTAGGACGTGGCGACCATCTCCGTGCCCAACCCTGAGCCGGACTCGATTCGACCCGTGATTCGCACGTGGGCGCCCACCAGCCGGGTGATCTCCGCCTTGTACGGGCCAGTGACAATTACCGTGTCATCGCCGACTACGATCGTCTGCATGAACGGTGCGTTGCCGACCTGGCGAACGAGGCCCGAGACCGAGTCCGGTCCGGCCTGGCCCACCTGCGCAGGCCCAGAATTCACTTGTGCCTCCCTCGCGCACGCCGCGGTGAGAGCGGCGACTAGCCCGAGGGCCGCCAACCTCGTGAGACCTCGGGAGTTGGCTTCCGTTCCTCGGTGCTGCATGAACGTAATCCTATCGGATCCGGGTAATGGTCACCTGCGCCTTCATGGCTGGCGTGACGTCCCCCCCATCGGGCCGTTTCACTTCCAATATCGCATCCGGCGCCACCGAGCCGGACCGCAGGGTGAAGTACGCCGCCGTCGAGGAACCGAGATCGAAACTGTACGACCGCTGCGTGGTGGCCGCGAGGCTCACTACGGTTGGGACCAGTGGATAGCGGTTGGGGAACGAGCCAGGGAGCTGTGAGTTCAACTCCTCGAACAGATCGGGGAGATGCCAGGTCGGCACCTGCGTTCCCGGGCCCAGGCCGCTGACCCCGGTGTCATCCAGCCCCACGGCCGCCGCGTACTCGGAGAGCAGCTGGGCCCAAGTGCGGCTGACGCCGGCAACGCCCAGCACTGCACGCTCCACGTTTGCCGTTCCCGTTGCGAAAGAGCCACCGCCCTCCGTCAGTTCCCGAAACAGCTCTTCTTCGCGGCTTCCCGGAAGAGTGCCGCCCGCACCCGCTGGACCGTAGTGATCGGCCAACCAGCGGTGATACAGCCAGGCAAATCCGCGCATGGCCAGCGTTTCGAGGCCGCCCGGGTCCTCGGGCAGTCCGAGCGCCAGAGTCCCCGCGGGGTCTTCCAGGTAGTCGTACGCGCGAAGGAAGTTGTCCAGGTGATAGTCGTTGAACGCATCCACCGCCTCCTGGCTACCCAGTGCGTCGATGCGGTCCAGATTCTCCCGGAGACCAAAGCCGGCCTCTCCGAGACCCGCGATTTCCTCGGCAATGTGGGATCGGCCCTCGTCGCTCCACGTATCGTCAAGGAGACTCAGGCGACCGCCATCCTGCACCGGCGTGTTGTTCTGGATCATGCGAACCGCGGCGTGGATCAGGTGCTGTCCTTCGTGCGCCACGATACCCCGCGCGTTCGACTTCGCGAAACTTACCGACCGGACGTTCCCCCACATGGCATCCGGATCTGGCGCCAGGGCATACAGGATTTCCCCCTCGTTGCTGCCCGGACAGAAGTCCTGACCGGCGTCGAGCAGGTCGGCCTGATTGAAGAATCCGGCGATAAATGCGGACGCCCCCGGGTCCGTCATCCTGTTCACTTCCGCCGTGAACAGCACGAACACCCGCTCGTTCCCATCGAGGTCCGACGGATCACCGAAGTACGCTTCGTTGAGCGGCGCCACGACCTCATCCAGACTGTGATTGATGTCCTGCCAGTCCTCCGCGGTGAACTTCATGTTGTCCGGCCGGTTTCCGACCTGGATGTCTTCAAGGAGCACGAAGTGATCGCCCACGACCATGACCTCGGCCGTCAGAGTGGCGCTCGAGTTGCAGTCTATGAAACCGTCGGATACGGAGTAGTTGAGAACGAGTTGCTCTCCCACGGTGGGAGGAATGGCAGCCACGGAACGCTGGATACCCGGCGGGCGCGACACCGAGCGGCCCCTAAAGGCCTCCAGGGAGCGGCGCATCTTCTTCTTGAGCGCGATTTCGCCAAGAATGGCCCGGCTTCGAGTCGACAACGTGTCGCGCAGCCGCCTCGTCGGCTGGGGGAGCACCGTCATTTCGGCGCCGATACTCGCCGCCGGTGCATCCTCCCCCCAGACCGCAAACAGGATCGACCACTCGTCCGCCGGGACCTCGCTCGCGCTCGACACCACGATCTCGTAGTCTCGCGCCGCGCTTGCCCCGTCCAGCTGGAAGGCGCGGATCTCGGCCGGATCGGTCAGCACGACCTGTTCTCCAAGCTCTAGTGACAGGGAGATGGCAGGATCCGGCGGACCAGGTGGGGGCGGCGGGGGTGGGGGCGGCGGCGGCGGGTCCGTCGCACCACCTCCGCAACCCGCCAAACCGAGGGCCAGCGCCGCTCCTGCCACGGACAGCGGACCGATTCGCCGCACGCCCGACATCACATCACTTCTCCGCCGCATGTTGTCTCTCTTCCCTATCGCTCAGCTCGCGTAATCGTAGCTTCAACTTCCCAATTGGCTCCGTGCATTGTACTAGGCGGCTAACGCAGTCTGGCCAGCAATACCTGCACCCCCTCGGGAAGTCCGCCACCACCCTGGAGCGACACCTCGACATCGATCTCGGAATGCGGACTGGAGCTGACCAGCTCCGCATAGTGAGCCGCACCGGCGGCGAGACTGAAATCAGCAATCTGGTTCGTTGACTCCGACAGAACGACCTGGGTCACAACCAGCGGATACTCCTTCGTGAACGGGGTCTTGTCCGGAAACATGTCGTGGAGTCCCGAATAGATGTCGCGCAGGTTCCAGGTTCGGACTTGAGTCGTAGCCGGAAGAGCTGCCGGTCCCGCATCATCCAGTACTGGGGCGTACCCGTACCCGGCAATCAGTCTGTCCCATGTAGTACTGTGCCCCGATACCACCTGCAGCGCACGCAGAATGTTGTCCGGCCCCGTGGCCAACTCGGGGCCTCCCACCGTCAGCTCGCGAAACAGGCGGTCTTCTCCACTCCCCGGCACCGGCCCTTCCGGGCTGGCCGGTGCGTACTGGTCTGCCACCCAGCGGAGGAAGTTCCAGGCGAAGCCTCTCATCTCCAGAGAAGAAATGCCCGGGGGATCGGAACCGAACGTGCCACCCAGCGCCAGCGTTCCGTCGGGGTCCTTGAAGTTGTGGCCCAGCCGGTTGAAGTCGGTCAGGTGGTACGCCTCGAACGTCTCGAAATCTGCGGCCAGGGCGGCGAAGCCGAGATTCTGGCGGGTTCCCAAGCCAGCCCGGCTCAGACCGACCGCGGTTTCCGCAATGTGGGCCAGGCCCTCGCTGAGCCAGGAATCTTCCAGGTCGAAGAACAGACTTCCGCCGTTTACCACGATCCTCTGCTCGGCTTCGATCAGGTGCTGGAGCTCATGGGCTACGACACCCTTCGAGTTGTTCAGCACGAAATCCACGGCCTTGGGATCGCTGTACTCCCCTGCCGGGTCCGGGGCCAGAAGATACAGGAACTCCCCGTGGTTTCCCGCGGAGCAGTTGTCCGAGATATCGACCGGATTGAAGTAGCCAGCAACGAAGGTCCCGCTGCCTCTCGTGGCCAGCCTGTTGACCACTGCCGTGAAGACCAGAACCACCAGGCCGTTTGCGTCCAGGTCAACCGGCTCGCCGAAGTAGGCCATGTTCACCGGGTACACGTGCTGATCGTACTCCTCGGCCAGGTTGTTGAAGTCTGCTTCCGTGAAGTGACCGGCAACCGTCGTGTCTTCCACCAGAACGAAGTGTTCGCTCACGGCCCTCACCACGGTGGTGATGGTCTCGGTGCTGGTGCAGTCCACGCTCAGATCAGAGCGCACGCTGTTCTTGACTGTGAGCGTGTCGCCTACAGTCATCTGCACGGCGGAAACGGCGCGGGCCAGCCCGGCGCCGCTGTCGAAGCCCGGCGGGAGCCTCATCCCACGGGCTCCCACCCGCCGGAGCTCGGCGATGGCATTGTCGCGAAGCCGAAGCTCCATGAGCGAAGCCTGCTCGGCCGTCTCGAGCCGCGCGTCACGGACCGCGTCCCTGGCGGCACCAGGGCCCGCGATCGACGCGGACACGGAAGCTTCTCCTCCCGCAGCACTCCCTCGCACATGGAGTCGAATCGGGTTGGTCGAGCCGGCGATGCGGCTCGCGCTCTGCACGACCACCACGTACTCCTGCGCTCCCTCCGACGCGGCCAGGCGGAAGTTGCTCGCGGTTGGCCCATCCAGAACGCACGTTTCGCCCAGCCGCAGCGCGACGTCTCCGTCACTGAGTCCCGCGCAGCCAGCGCCCGGCTCCACGGTGCTCATTCCCCCCCCGCACGCGGCGAACCCCGCAACAGCCAGCACAACGCCGCCCCTTCCCATCAGTCCCGCTACTCTCGCCATTGCGTTCTCGATCACCTAAGAGAGGCCTCTACAGTACCGATGTCGTTAAGCACGCTCAGGGTTACACGCGACGCGGCGCAAAGGTTGCGCACGCTGACGCAAAGAGCCCGGCCCCCCTCAAGGGAGACCGGGCTCTGTACATCCTCCAGATCAGGTTGGGCCTAGTACATACCGCCCATGTCACCACCCGGCATGGCCGGCATGGCTTCCTTCTCCTCGGGGTGCTCGACCACCACAGCCTCCGTCGTGAGGAGCAGGCCCGCGATCGAAGCGGCATTCTGCAGCGCGGTCCGCGTGACCTTGGTGGGATCGATGACGCCAGCCTTCACGAGGTTCTCGTACGTGTCGGTCGCGGCGTTGTACCCGTGGTTCAGCTCTTTATTCATGCGGACGTGCTCGACCACGATCGAGCCTTCGGCTCCCGCATTGATGGCAATCTGCCGAATCGGCTCCTCGAGCGCCTTGCGCACGATGGCGACGCCGATCTGCTCGTCCGGGTCCTCGCGCTTCAGGCCATCCAGCGCCGTCTGGCTGCGCAACAGAGCCACGCCGCCGCCCGGAACGATTCCCTCCTCTACGGCTGCGCGGGTAGCATGCAGCGCGTCCTCGACCCGCGCCTTCTTCTCCTTCATCTCCGTTTCGGTGAACGCGCCAACGTTGATCACCGCGACGCCGCCGGCCAGCTTGGCCAGCCGCTCCTGGAGCTTCTCGCTGTCGTAGTCGGACGTGGACTTGTCGATCGCGACCTTGATCTCGCTGATCCGGCCCTTGATCGAGTTCTCGTCGCCGGCGCCATCGACGATGGTCGTGTTGTCCTTGTCGATCACGACCCGCTTCGCCTCGCCCAGATCGCTAACCACCGCGTTCTCGAGCTTGAAGCCGAGCTCCTCGCTGATGACCTGGCCCCCCGTGAGAATGGCGATGTCCTGCAGCATTTGCTTGCGGCGGTCACCAAAGCCGGGAGCCTTCACGGCCGTGACCTTGAGCGTACCGCGCAGCTTGTTGACCACGAGCGTGGCCAGCGCCTCACCCTCGATGTCCTCTGCGATGATGAGCATGGGCTTGCCCATCTGCGCGACCTTCTCGAGCACGGGGAGCAGGTCCTTCATCGCGGAGATCTTCTTGTCGTGGATCAGGATCAGCGGCTCGTCCATGACCGCCTCCATCTTGTCCGGATCCGTGACGAAGTAAGGCGACAGATAGCCGCGATCGAACTGCATGCCGTCGACCGTCTCGAGCTCGGTCTCCAGGCCCTTGGCCTCCTCGACCGTGATCACGCCATCCTTGCCGACCTTCTCCATGGCATCGGCGATCAGATCGCCGATCTCCATGTCGCTGTTCGCCGAGATGGCCGCGACCTGTGCGATCTCCTTCTTACCGGTCGTGTCCACGGAGACGTCCTCCAGGTTCGAAACAACCGCCACAACGGCTGCATCGATTCCCCGCTTCAACGCCATCGGGTTCACACCGGCCGTGACGCTCTTGAGACCCTCACGGTAGATGGCCTGCGCCAGCACCGTCGCGGTCGTCGTGCCGTCGCCCGCCGCGTCGGAAGTCTTTGTCGCGACCTCCTTGACCATCTTCGCCCCGAGATCCTCGACGGGGTCCTTGAGCTCGACCTCTTTGGCGACCGTCACGCCGTCCTTGGTGATGGTCGGACTGCCGAACTTCTTCTCGAGAACGACATTTCGGCCCTTCGGACCGAGCGTAACCTTGACCGCCTCGGCCAGCTTGTCGACGCCGGCCTTGAGCCGCTGTCGTGCAGCGGTACTGAATTCCAGATCCTTCGCCATCGTGCTAACTCCTCCTGCGTGACTGCTTTCGTTCGTGTATGAGTCGGCCACCAGTTCGGTGTCGCCTATCGGGCCACCCCGGTGAGGCGCACCACCATGTCCGGCGGGCCGAGACTAGCTCAGAATCGCGAGAACGTCGCTCTCCTTGACGATCAGGTAGTCGCTGCCATCCACGGTGACCTCGGTGCCGGAGTACTTTCCGTACAGCACCTTGTCGCCCACGGACACTTCCATCGGGATACGATCGCCGTCGTCGTTCATTCGGCCGGGGCCAACCGCGACCACGTGGCCCTGCTGCGGCTTTTCCTTGGCGGTGTCGGGGATGTACAGACCGCCGCGCATCTCTTCGGTCTCTTCCAGGGGCTCGACGACGACCCGGTCAGCCATCGGCTGGATGCTGACCTTCTTCTTCGAAGCGGTAGCCATTCTCCGCGTCCTCCTTGAGTGTCTGTTTTCGGTTACGCCTGACAGCGCTGTTAGCACTCCACTTTGATGAGTGCTAAGCATACAGGCAATATGAACGGCCGACCCCCGACCAGCAAGGTGCGGCCACGCCGCAGCCTGTATCGCATGTGGCATGCCAGTCCGAACATGTGGTTTTCAGGACTGCTCGCCGCCTCTCCGGCACACTCCAGCACATCAGACGGCCAATTAGGCAAGCCTCTGGCCCTGCGGCTGTCAGTATGACACGTTGACCCGAACCGGCACCTTGAAACCACTCGACCGCGGGTTTCGTAGTGCGGGACAAGATCGACGTAGATAGGCATCAAGGATCGGTTGCAGGACGTGTGTCCGGCCGCCGACACAGAGGAGGGTGGAGATGTTTCGCTCGATTTTGACGTTGTTGACGGTCGGCCTGGTAGGTCTGGCGGCCACCGGAGTTGTGTTCTCGCTGCTGATTCCGCTGTTGGCCGTGGCGCTGAAGGTCTTGCTGTTCGTGGGTATCGCGTACCTGATTCTACGGTTGGTCAAGCCCGAGATGGCCGACAACATGCGACGCAAGTTCAAGGGGGATTCGGCCTGACCTTCCCCGCCGCCGCATAGGGGTCGCCGGCTTAGCCGGCCTCTACGCGGCGGCGTCCGACAGGTATCGGTCGGCGATGGCCAGGCCAGTCAGCGTCAGGTAGGGCTCTACTCGCTGGACCGTCTCGCAGTGCGGGACGAACAGTCCGGCGAGTCCGCCGGTGGCCACGACCAGGGGGTCGTCCGGCTGCCACTCCTCCAGGATGCGCTGCACGATCCCATCGATTGCATCCACCGCAGAATAGAACACGCCCGAGTCCAGACACTCCGCAGTGTTCCTGCCGATGACTCTTTCCGGTGGGCGGATTTCCACGGGTGACAGTTGCGCCGCGGCATCGGTCAGCCACTCCATCCCGGCGCGCGGCCCCGGAGCGATGACGCCGCCCAAGAACACGCCGTCTGCGCTGATGCAATCGAAAGTGGTCGCGGTTCCCAGATCCACTACCAGTGTGTCCCGTCCGTACAGTTCGGCGGCGGCCAGGGTGTTCGCGATCCTGTCCGCACCCACCTCGGCCGGCATCTCCACGTCCAGCCTGATGGGAAGCCGGGCATGGCCGTCCAGAAACCGGAATGGAAGTTCCAGACCGCGACACGCTTCTTCCCACGCCCAGTCCAGCGACGGCACAACCGAGGCGATGACGGCCCTCTCCACCGGAAGACTGGCATCCTCCGCGAGCGGCGCGAGGAATCCCTGGATCATGAACCCCAGCTCATCGCCCGTGCGCGCTCTGTTCGAGCTGATTCTCCATGAGCGAAGCGGCTCCAGGTCCCGGTACGCCCCCAACATCGTTTCCGTGTTGCCGATGTCTACGGTCAGGATCATGTGGTCTCGGCCTCCACTCGGCCGCTCTTAACCCGGCGCAGCGCCCCCCGGTCTGGCCGGAAGAGCAACGCGCCGTCAGGCGCGATGCCGACGCACACCCCCGGGACTCCTTCGTCGCTGTCGGCAGGCAGCAGCCTTACGCGGCGGTTCTTCAGCCAGTCGTAGCGATCCAGGCTGTCCAGCGTCGGCGAGTCCATGCCCAGGTCCAGGCGACCCAACCGGTCCTCCAGTCCGCGGATGACGGCATCGGCTACCTCTGGCAGCTCGGCACCCTCATGGTGCGCGTCCAGCCACGTGGTCCGCTTGTGCAGCTTCCTGGGCAGGGTCTTCGCCATCGACTTGACGTTGATCCCGACGCCAACGATCAGGTGTCCGGGG
The DNA here is from genome assembly GCA_039587395.1 of Gemmatimonadota bacterium. GTDB lineage: Bacteria > Gemmatimonadota > Gemmatimonadetes > Palauibacterales > Palauibacteraceae > JBDHIQ01. Next base: position 12,149 of record JBDHIQ010000020.1, on the reverse strand, counting down.
CCGATCCCGGTCCAGCTCGCCTCGCACAGCAGCCCGCCAAGCTTGCGATCTTCCGCGATGAGATCGTTGGGCCATTTGAGCGTCGGGTGCAGGCCGGCAAACGCTCGGTCCAGCTCTTCTACCACCCCCAGGCCCGCCAGCACCGACACTACGGGCGGCAGCTCCGCCGCCTCAGGACGAAAGATCATGCTGAGGTACAGGCCGGCATCGGCGGGCGAGTGCCACGACCGGTCCCCTCGCCCGCGCCCGGCACTCTGCTCCCTGCAGACCACTATCGTCCCGTGCGGTACACCCTGGGCCGCGAGCTCCCGGGCCGCGTCGTTCGTGGAGTCAATGGAACCGTACGGATAGACCGATTCGCGACCCCAGCGGTCCTCGAGCTCACGGGCCGTCAGACCCGCCCACTTCTTTGTCGTGCGTCGGCTCATTCCACCACCAGAAGGCTGAGATCCAGAGCCGGAGCGGAGTGAGTGAGGGCACCCACCGAGATCAGATCGACTCCCGTTTCCGCGATGGCTCGCACTGTGTCCAGTCGGACGCCGCCGGATGCCTCCAGCAGGGGTCGCGGCGGGGAATGCTCCTCCGCCACGGCAACCGCCTTTCGCAGATCCTCGACCGACATGTTGTCCAGGAGTACGCGATCCGGGGTCACGGTGAGAGCTTCCTCCAGCTCTTCCAGCGTGGCGACCTCGACTTCCACCTCCAGATCTTCCCTGGCCGCTTCCCCCTGCACCGCCCGCAGAGCGGCGCTCACTCCGCCGGCTGCCCGAATGTGGTTCTCTTTGACCAGGACCATGTCGAACAATCCGAACCGGTGGTTGAGGGCCCCGCCGGCCAACACCGCGCCCTTCTCCAGCTCACGCCACCCGGGCGTGGTCTTTCGAGTGTCGACTATCCGGGCATGAGTTCCTTGAACGGCTTCGACGTAGCGGGCCGCCAGGGTGGCGATCCCGGACAGTCGGCCCAGGAAGTTCAGCGCTGTCCGCTCGCCCATGAGTATGGTGCGCATGGATCCATGCAACTCAACCACCAGGTCGCCGGGCGACACACGGTCGCCGTCCGCGACCCCCCACTCCAGCGCCACGGCGGGCTCGAGGTGCTCGAATACCCTGTCGAACGGCCGCCGACCCGAGATGACGCCGTGCGCCTTGGCAAGCACGCGCGCGGTGCCCGTCTCATCTTCCGACACGGTCCACTGAGTGGTCCGGTCCCCGTCGCCGATATCCTCGGCCAGCGCCGCCAGCACCAGATCGTCAAGGCTCAGCGCGCCCAGTGGTTTGTCCGCCGAGATCGGCATCAGCTCTGACTCTCTTTGAATTCTCTTCAGACCCTCAGCGTCGGGACCAATGCGGCCGCAGCCAGGTAACCCAGTCCCACGGCCCAGCAGTAATAGGCAAAGCGATGGAACGTGCCCGACCCGAGCATCCAGACGAAGATACGGATCGCCAACACGCCCGACAGGCACGCGGCCACGAAGCCGACGGCAAGCGGCCAGGTTCCCAGTCCCAACGCCTGCGCCTCGATCGAGCCCGCCTGCAGCACGGCCGCCCCTGCAATGGCCGGAACCGACATGAGGAACGAGAACTCGGCCATCTTGAGAACGTCCACCCCCAGCCACGCGCCCGTGGCTACCGTGGCGCCCGAGCGTGAGACGCCGGGCAGGATCGCCACCGCCTGTGCCACGCCGATTGCCAGGGCCTGCAGCCCGCGCGGCCGCTCCGCCTCGGCTCGTGGTGCGCTGTACTTCAGCGACCATGCCAGCAGACCACTGACCAGCAGCAGGCCGGCGGCTACAGGCGGCTTCTCGAACACCGCCTCCAGGAAGTCTCTTGCGGCAAATCCGACGGCGATGGCCGGGAGCGTCGCGAGGATCAGCAGGCCTACGTAGCGCGCGGCGCTCGCCTCGCGAGCCAGCAGTCCGCGAACCAGCTCCGCGATTCTGCCGCGATACACCCACAGCACGGCGCACAGCGTCGCGACGTGAACGGTCACCTCGAACGCCACGCCGGGTAGCCGTATGCCGAGCAATGCCTGGGCCAGCACGAGATGCCCGCTGCTGGATACGGGAAGAAACTCGGTCAGGCCCTGAACGATCCCCAGAATGGCCGCCTCGAGGAGGTTCACGATCCCTCGAGCACGTACTCGTAGAAGTTCTCGTACATCGGGACTATCCGCTCAGTAGAGTACAGTCTTACCGAGCGTTCCCGGGCCGCGCGCGAAGCGACCTCCCATTTCGCATCGTCCAGGAGGAACTGTAGACTGCCTTCGGCCATACCGGCGATATCACCTACCGGGTGGAGGCAGCCGGTGACACCATCCTCGATTACCTCTTCCAGTCCCGTGCCTTCCGTCCCGACGACGGGTACGCCGGACGCTTGCGCCTCCAGCGCGACCAGCCCGAAGGACTCCTGCTCGCTGGGGAGGAGAAACAGATCCGCGCACGCCAGTAGCTCCGCCACGGACTCCAGCTTGCCCAGGAACAGCACCTGGTCGTGAATTCCCAGCTCGTCGGCCAGATGCTCCGCCAGCTCTCTTTCCGGCCCGTCGCCGATCAGGACCAGCGTGGCGTGCACCTTCTTCCGAATCCGGGCGAACACACGGATCAGGTCATCCACCCGCTTCACCCGGCGGAAGTTGGAGATATGCATGAGGATCTTGCCCCCACTCGGGGCCAGTGACTCCCGGCGGCAGTCGTATCGCGCCCGATCGTAGATCGCGGGGTCGATGAAGTTCGGGATGACCTGGATCTTACAGGTCTGGCACTTGAAATCTTCGAGCGTCTGGTCCCGCAGCCAGGCGGAGACGGCCGTGATGCCGTCGGACCGCTCGATGGAGAACTTGGAGATGGACCAGTACGCTGGATCCTGGCCTACCAGCGTGATATCGGTGCCGTGCAGCGTCGTGACCAGCTTCACGTCCCGGCCTTCGTCCCGCAGCATCTCGCGGGCGGTCCAGCCGGCCGTCGCATGCGGAATGGCGTAGTGCGCGTGGAGCAGGTCCAGCTCATGGCGTACCGCTACTTCGTGCATGTACACGGCAAGAGCCAGCGAATAGGGCGGATACTCGAAGAGCGGGTAGCGGTTGACCTCCACCTCGTGGAAGAAGACCCGCTCGCTGAAGCCGGTAAGCCGGAACGGCTGCGCATACGAGATGAAGTGCACCTCGTGCCCGCGCCGAGCCAACTCCATACCGAGCTCCGTCGCGACGGCGCCCGACCCTCCATACGTCGGATGGCAACTGATTCCGAGCTTCATCTCCCCGTTCCCGCCGAATGTGCTTCAGGCCGGGTAGCGGCAACTCTGACCGCTTTCCGCCAGTCCTCTACGATCCGGAGCGCAAGTTGCCGGGTCGTCTGGCTCGCGTCCAGACTCACGGCGCTCTCCGGCAACTGATGGCGAAACCACGTACGCTGGCGGCGCGCGTAGGCCCAGGTCTGCCGATTGATGCGCTGGACCGCCTGTTCCCTGGTGAGCCCCCCGTCCGCTAGCTCGAGCACCGTTCGGTACCCCAGCGCGTTGAGCGCCGGGGCGTCCTCCAGACCGGCGTCGCGCAGGCCAACGGCTTCCTCGATCCAGCCTGAATCCACCATGCGTTCGGTCCGACTGGCTATCCGGGTGCGATGCTCTTCGGCCGGCAGTGTCAGCACGAAGATCAGCGCCGAGATGGCCGGCGCTTCCGGTTGGCCGTGCTCCAGCCACCAACTGAGGGGCCAGCCCGTCAGCAAGGTCAACTCCACGGACCGGGCCGCCCGCTGTCGATCCACGGCGGCCAGCCGGCGCTTGAGCTGAATCCATCGGGGGCTCGCGGAACACGGGTTCCAGGAGCGCGCGCAGGAAGAAACCAGTTCCTCCAGCAAGAATGGGGATGTGCTGCCGGTCCCTGATGTCGCGGATCCAGCCGCGGGCCAGGCGGGCGAAAGAGCCGGCGCTGAACCGTTCCTCCGGGCCGAGAAACCCCACGCCGTGGTGCGGCACGGCCTCCAGCTCCAATCGGTCCGGAGCGGCGGTTCCGATGGCCATGTCGCGGTACGCCTGCCGGCTGTCCACGGACACGATCTCACCGCCCAGCTCCTGCGCCACCGCAATGGACAGGTCCGTCTTTCCGGTGGCCGTGGGTCCGACAATCGCGATGGCGTGCGGAGCCGCTTCCTGCTCCCTGAGCCGTCCGCCTTCTTCGCCGCTCACGATCTGCCGAACCGGCGGTCCAGCTCGTCCAGGGTGAGCCGGACGATGGTCGGGCGCCCGTGCACATCGTGTCCCGGAAGTTCGGTGGCAAACAGGCGGTCAAACAGCTCGGCCATCTCGTCGGCCGAGAGTGACTGCCCGGCCTTGATGGCTCCTTTGCAGGCCATGCTCATGGCGATCCGCTCGTGCTGGTTTCGCGCAGAGTTCACCAACGGCGACCCTTCCGTTAGCTCCCGAATCATCTCCCGGAGGCAACCCTCACCGTCAAACTGCGGATGAGGGTGGGGTGTCGCGCGGAGGATCACGGCGCTCTCCCCGAACGGCTCGATTTCAAACCCCACGCGGCGGAGCATCCCGGAAAGCTCCATTGCGGCCGAGAACTCGGCCGGCGATAGACGCAACGTCACGGGAAACAGGAGCCGCTGCGACTCCCCTCCCCCGCTCTCGAAGCGACGCATGATCTCCTCGTACAGAACTCGCTCGTGCGCCGAGTGCTGATCGATGATCAGCAAACCATCGCGCGTCGAAGCCAGGATATAGCGCCGGTGAAGCTGCCAGAGCTCCGGTCGTGCCGGCCGCAGCTCCTCGAGGCCGGCGGCATCAGGCTGACCGGAAAGATCGTCCTCGCCGCCGCGCACGAACATGGCCAGCTGCGGCGGCTCCGCGCCTTTTCCGGTGGCGGGCGGGCGGCGCTCTTCCGGAGGTCCGGTCGTCGCTGCCAGCGGCGGCACGCTGGCAAGATCGGCCAGCTGGGCGCGAATGGCATCCTGGACCGCCCGTTCGATGGCATCGCGATCCCGGAATTTCACCTCCGCCTTTGCCGGGTGCACGTTCACGTCCACTTCCTGCGGCGGTACCGTGAGGTGCAGGAACAGATCCGGTCGCACCCCGGCTGCCACCGTGGTGCGATAGGCCTCGTCCACCAGGCGCACGATCCCCGGATCTCGCACCGGCCGGCCGTTCACGAACAGATAGCGCCGCCCCGAGCGGTTCCGGGCCCGATCCGGACGCTCGATGAGTCCGCTGATGCTTATCTGGTCACGCTGGAAATCGACAGGCGTCAGCGCAGCGGCCCTGTCGCCGCCCCAGACGGTGGCGACGCGATCTCCCAGTTGACCAACCGGCGGAACGTGCAGGAGCTCTCTGCCGTTGGACTCCAGTCGGAAGCCGACCTCCAGGTTGCACAGTGCCAGGAGCAGCACGGCCTCGCTGGCTGCGCGGGTTTCGGCGGCAGCCGTCTTCAGGAACCTGGCTCGTACGGGCACGCTCTGAAACAGCGACCGAACCGTGACCGTGGTCCCGCGACGGCGCGCGACCTCCTCGGCCGCCAGGACACGCCCGGAGCGGACCCGCATCCGCGTTCCCTCGCCGTCTTCCGAAGCCGTATCGAGCTGGAACCGGCTCACGGCCGCTATGGACGGCAGGGCCTCGCCACGGAATCCGAACGAGGAAATGGCGTGCAGATCGCTCGCTTCCCTGATCTTGCTTGTCGCATGTCTATCCAGGGCCAGCAGGGCATCCTGGCGATTCATGCCGTGCCCATCATCGCTCACGCGAATCTCGGTCTTGCCTCCGTTACGGAGCGTCACCTCGATCTGGGTCGCACCCGCGTCCAGCGCGTTCTCGACCAGCTCCTTCACCACGGATGCCGGGCGTTCCACCACTTCGCCGGCGGCGATCTGGTTTGCCACGTGATCGGGAAGGATCTGAATCCGGGAAGTCATCGAGGGTCTTGATCGGTCAGCTGGTAGAAGCGGAGTGCGTTGCCGCGCGTGGATGCGGCCAGCTCCTGGGAAGCGATTCCCCGGATGGCGGCGACGCGCTCACAGGTGAACGGAAGAAACGCCGGTTCGTTGCGCCTCCCCCGCTTCGGGACCGGCGCCAGGAAGGGACTGTCGGTCTCGATAAGCAACCGGTCCTCCGGCACGCGGCGCACGCTCTCCTCGAGTTCGCCCGCAAAGGTCGCGATCCCGGAGAACGATACGTACCAGCCGGCCTCCAGGCCCGCCTCGAGCAGCGCCGCTCCGCCGGTGAAGCAGTGGAGGACGCCGGAGACGCGCCCGGCAAACTCCGACAGCACCTGCGCCGTCTCGGCATCGGCTTCGCGGGAGTGGACAATCACAGGGAGACCACAACCTTCGGCCAGCCCCATCTGGGCTCGAAAGCACTCCAGCTGTTCTGTGCGCGGCGAGTTGTCGTAGAAGAAATCCAGCCCGGTCTCGCCGATCGCGACGACGCGGGGCTCTTCCGCCAGCGCCGCGAGCTGGCTCAGGATCTCTTCGGAGAACCGGAGCGCGTCGTGAGGGTGCAGCCCGGCCGAAGCCCAAATACCCTCGTCGGCGGACGCCAACCGGAGCGCCTGGCGCGCGTCTTCCGGATCGGTGCCTACCGTGACCATCTCCCGGACGCCTGCCTCACGCGCCCGCGCCAGAACGGCCTCCCGATCCTCCGCCAGGCGGCTATCTGTGAGGTGCAGATGCGAATCGAATAGTGCGGCTCTGGTCACCCCGTCGCGTGCGCTTTGTGAGCTCGACGATGAGCGCGCTCGTGAATCTCGAGAACTGCGGGAGAGGCGACGAAGATGGACGAATAGGTGCCCACGATGATCCCGACGATCAGAACCAGCGCGAACGGTCTGATGACCGGACCGCCCAGAACGAACAGGGCAATCAACGCGACAAGGGTGGTGCCGCTGGTCAGCACCGTGCGTGGGAGCGTCTCATTCAGGCTCCGGTTTAACGTGTCTGCGTACGACTCCTTCCGCTTCTTGCGGATGTTCTCTCGGACCCGGTCGAACACGACGATAGTGTCGTTGAGCGAGTATCCCACAATGGTCAGGATCGCGGCCACCGTGGCCAGAGTGATCTCCACGTTCACCAGAGAGATGAAGCTGAACGTGATGAGGATGTCGTGCGCGGTCGCGATCACGGCGGCCACCCCGAAGCGCCACTCGAAGCGGAAAGCCAGGTAGATCAGCGTGAGCAGGAACGACAGCAGGATGGCGTATGTCGCCTTGGTCTGCAGCTCCCCACCCACCTTCGGCCCGACCGAGTCGTACGAGAGCTCGAACGTGTCCGCCCCGAAACGCTGCTCGAAAGCGGTGATCACCGTCTCGATGACGCCGCCCTCTCCGCTCTGGGAGAACTCCGGAATGCGGAACATGTACTCGACTCCGCTACCCCCCGCTCCCCTGAGCTGCTGGATCTGCGCGTTGGGAAACCCGGCATCGGCCAGAACATCGCGGATCTCGCTGGTTTCCGTGTCACCGTCAAACCGGACCTGGACCAGTGTCCCGCCAGTAAACTCGACGCCGGCGTTCAAGCCGGCGTGCAGTCCGATGGAGACCAGTCCGGCCACGATGACCAGACCGGACAGCACAAAAGCCCGGCGTCGCTGGCCGAGAAAATCGAAATTGGCGTCCCTGAAAAGCCTCATGAACTCGCTCTATCCCTAGATGCTGACCGGCGCGCTCGGCGAGCGACGGTCCAGGTAGATCATAAAGAACGTTCGCGTCACGAAGACGGCCGAGAAGAAGGACGCGAGGATTCCGATACACAGCGTGACCGCGAACCCGCGGATCGGCCCCGTACCGAACTGGAACAGGATGATCCCGGTAATCAGGGTCGTGAGGTTGGCATCGACAATGGCGGACAGGGCGTTGGCGAAGCCCGCTTCCACAGCCGTCCGGGGTGTCTTCTCCGCCTCCACTTCTTCACGGATGCGCTCGAAGATCAGGACGTTTGCGTCCACCCCCATCCCTACCGAGAGGATGAGTCCGGCGATCCCTGGCAGGGTCAGGTTGGCGCCCAGGCCCGCCAGTCCACCCATCACCAGCAATACGTAAACCGCGAGTGCGCCGATCGCCATGACTCCGGCGACCCGGTAGTAGGAAATCATCACGAGCACAACACCGATGATTCCAATGATGAAGGCGCGCGTGCCCTGGCGAATCGAGTCAGCGCCCAGCGACGGCCCGACCGTGTGCTCCGCGACGATCTGGATTGGCTGCGGCAGGGCGCCGGCGCGCAGCACGAGAGCCAGGTCCTGCGCTTCCTGCAGGGGCGAACCCGGCGCCAGCTCTATCTGTGCCCGCCGGCTGAGCGTGGAGCGCAAGACGGCGTAGCTCTGCACTCTGTTGTCGAGCACGATGGCCATGTTCTTGCCGACGTTGGGGGCCGTTCCGCGCTCGAATATCCGGGCCCCGCGCCGCGTAGTCTGGAACGGGACGATTGGCTGGTTGAACGTCGGATCACGCTGGGCAGGCCCCGCATCCTCCAGGAACTCACCGGTGAGAATGGGATTCTCCTCGAGTGCGTACAGCGGCCGATAGGCGCTGCCGCCCAGCGACATCACCTCGGTCCCCCAATGAAGGGTTACGCTCCGCGGAATGGCGTTCTGCACCCCCTCCAGCGCCAGATAACGCTCTACCGTGGGAACATCCTGCTCGGCAACCAGAAACTGGCCGGCTATCCCCTGGTCGTTCAGTAGCGCCGTCAGCGGGCGGAGCTCGGTCTGAGGGGTACCGAGTTGGGCGCCCGGCGCGGTGTCGGCCGCCGTCCCCGTGGTGTCTGTCGCCTGCGTCTCACCGCCCATCGGGTCGGTCTGCTCGCCCGTCTCCGGTTCGGCGTCGGCTACCGCTTGCGTATCGTCCGGGGAGGTGACTTCCGCCGCCGTCGTGTCGGCAGTGCCCAGAACCTCGGAGAGATCCATCTCCGGATCAGCCTCAAAGCTCTCGAGCCCCTCCGAGCCAAGCTCGTTCACGATCGCCCGGTCCATCCTCGGCAGCGCGGCCAGCAGGGCGGTCCCGTCGGTCAGCATCTTGAACTCGAGGTAGGCCGTTCGCTCGACGATGGCCTTGGCTCGCTCGGGGTCGTCAATTCCCGCCAGCTCGACGATGATCCGCTCGTTGCCGACCCTCTGAATGGTAGGCTCGCGGACGCCGAACTCGTCGATGCGGTTGCGGATGGTCGTGAGCGTCCGCTCGATCGCATCGGCTTTCTGGTCGCCGGTGAGCGTACCGTCCGGATCGGCTATCTCTACCGCCAGGTGCATTCCGCCCTGGAGATCAAGCCCGAGGTTGAGCGGCGGTATCCGTTCCCCCGTCGGCCCTTCTTTGGGCACCAGAGCCCAGGCGCACAGCGCCATGAGCGATATGATCAGGATGAGGCGTGATCTGACCGTCGTGAACATTCCTTCGATTCCTTGCCCGCCGGACAACCGCGGGCGCTCAGTGTCGTCGTTACCGGTTCATTCAGAGCACGAAAAGGTAAAGGGCCTTTTCGTCCAAGGAAAGATACGTTCGCGGCGTGGTAACGATCCGCCCACCGGCTGTCGTGGCGACGCCGGGGGTGACTCGGCCCGCTCAGGACGTGCCGAACACTATGGGCACGAGCAGGATGGCCAGGCCGGTCACGATCCCGATCATCAGCACGTTGAGCCAGATTCCGGCTCGCGCCATTTGCGGCACGGTCACGCGACCGCTTCCGTACACGATCGCGTTTGGCGGGGTAGCGACCGGCAGCATGAACGCACAGCTGGCCGAAATGGCGGCCGGGACGGTGAGCACCAGCGGGTCCCACCCGGCCTGGATGGCCACGGAACCCAGGATCGGCAGGAAGGCCGCCGCCGTCGCCGTGTTGCTGGTCAGCTCCGTGAGGAACACGATGAACGCCGTCACGAGTAGCACGAAAGCAACTGCGGGCCAGTGGGACACGCCCGCGGCCGATACGCCAATCCAGGTATTCAGTCCGGTGCGGTCGATGGCTGCCGCCAGGCTCAGCCCGCCGCCGAACAGGATGAGGACGCTCCACGGCAAACGCCTGGCCCAGCTCCAATTCAGCGCGAATATGTCTTTCCGGTAGTTGACGGGAATCAGAAACAGGGCCAGCCCTCCGGCCATGGCGATGCCGGCGTCGGACAGCCCCGGAATCCACCGGACAAGCAGCGGCCGGCAGATCCAGGCCAAGGCCGTGAGCCCGAACACGAAGGCAACGGTCTTCTCGGCCCGGCTCATCGCTCCCTGCTCCTCGAGCTGAGCCGCGATCAGCCTGCCTGCGTCCGGCAGCTCTTTCCCACGAAGCGGATACACGGCGCGCGTGAGGACCAGGTAGACCAGCGGAAGCGAGATTACCACCAACGGGATTCCGATCAGCATCCAGCGGGCGAACCCGATCTCCACTCCGTACGCGTCCTCCATGAAGCCGGCCAGGAACGCATTCGGTGGGGTACCGATCAGCGTGCCCACGCCCCCGATGCTGGCGGCGTACGCGATGCCGAGCATCAGGACCACTGCCAAGTCGCCTCGCTGGTCTCCCTCATCCACGGCCACCTGGTTCGGCCGGGGGGAATCCGCCTCCCTGTCCCGGTCAGCGAACAGCTGAACGATGGACAGGGCGATGGGAAGCATCATCAAGACCGTGGCGGTGTTGCTCACCCACATGCTGAGGAGCGCGGTGCTTCCCATGAAGCCGGCCACCAGCGCCGACGGCCGCGAACCCACGCGTCCAAGGATGGTCAGGGCGATCCTCCGGTGGAGATTCCAGCGCTGCATGCCCAGCGCCAGCAGGAACCCCCCCATGAACAGGAATATGATGGGGTTGGCGTAGGGGGCCGCAACTTCCTGCATGGACCCCGCACCAAGCAGCGGCAGGAGCACCAGGGGTACCAGGGCGGTAGCGGGAATCGGGATGGCCTCGCTCAACCACCAGATGGCCATCAGGAGACCGACCGCCGCCGTGCGCCAGGCGGCAGGATCGAGACCTGGTGGCGCGGGCGTGAACAGCACAAGGAGGAATACGGCCGGACCCGCCAGCAGACCGATGCGCTGGCGCGGACCCGGTGCTCTGGACGGTGTCCCCGAGCTCCCCGCGCGCGCTCCGTCCGATGCTGACGCGCCCGCTCTGCCCTCCTGGCGTGAATCCACCCCGGTTCCCTCCGGCTCTCTTGCAGTCATCGGTTGCCGATCGACCCTCGCTGGACCCTCTTCAAAGAGTGGCCGGTGTCCGGCTTTGGCAACCCCTGGAGCGCCCATGTGTGGCGCCTGAGTATCCCGTTTCTCGGCTGGCGACGGGCACCATCCGCTGCTAAGCTTTGGCTACGGATTGACCCATGCGCCTGAGGCTCACCCCGAGGGGTGGAGGGATCTATGATGGTGGCGACGCGGACGACTCCAACGGCGGGCACCAGACTTCGCGGTATCCCCGTCGTTTGTGCGGTAGTCACGCTCCTCTCTGTGACTGTCGGGCTCGCGGCGGCAGGATCGCTTTCGGCCCAGCAAACCGTCGGGCAGGGGCTCGAGCTGGCTCTGACCGGAGGAGCCTTCGCCCCGCAGGAACCCAGCTTCACCGCCGACGAAGCGGGATTCCAGCTCAGTCCGGCGGTGCTCCTGGGAGGCCGCATTGGCTACAACTTTCCGTTCCGCCTGTTCGTGCAGGCCGACGTGGACTACTCGCCGGCCAAGCTGGAGAAGGCGGATGGCGAGAAGATCTCGTTGAACGCCCTGATTCTAAGCGGCACGCTGGGCTACAACATCCAGGCCGGCCAGTCTTTCCAGCTGTTCTTCAACGGCGGCGCCGGATTGATTCAGTGGAAACCGGAGGCTCTCGCCACGGAGAACGACCTCACCATCAACGTCGGACTCGGGTTGCGGTACTTCGTGACGCCAACCATCGCGATCCGGGCGGACTTCCGCGATCGATATGCGCCCAGCGGCCTGTCTGCGACGCGCCGGCAGCTGGAGCCCGGCCTGGGCTACGAGGAATCGCAGGCGGCCAATCACAACATCGAGTTGAGCGCGGGGTTGTCGTTCTTCTTCGGCGGAGGCACCGGCGACCGGGATGGCGACGGTGTCGGCAACGATCTGGACCTGTGTCCCGACACACCGCTCGGCGCTCGCGTCGATAGCGGAGGGTGTCCGGTAGACTCCGATGGAGACCGGGTGGCGGATATTGATGACCGCTGCCCGGA
>JBDHIQ010000164.1:0-5069 GCA_039587395.1 Gemmatimonadota bacterium | reverse complement strand
GGGCTGTTCGGTTTCGGCGCTCTGAGCTGCTTTTTCTATGCCGTGGTCCACTTGCCGCTGGCCGACGCGACGGTCATCCAGTACACAAACCCGGTGTTCACCGCGTTGCTCGCGGCCGTCTTCCTGGCTGAGCCGATCGGCGGACGCGAATCCGTGGCCGTGGTCGCCAGCCTGATAGGGCTGCTGGCCATCGCGCGACCCTCGTTCCTGTTTCCCTCCGCGGCGGGTGGCCTTGATCCGCTGGCCGTCGGAGTGGCGCTAACCGGAGCCATCCTGAGCGCGGCCGCCTACGTCACCGTTCGCAAGCTGGGTCGCACGGAACACCCGCTGGTGATCGTGCACTACTTTGCCATGATCGTGGTGCTGGGTTCGCTGCCCGTCGCGGCCACGATCCTGAAGTGGCCAACACCGGTCGAGTGGATTGGGCTCATCGGCATCGGCGTCACGACGCACATAGCGCAGGTGTACATGACGCGGGGTCTCGCCCTGGAGCCCGCCGGGAGAGCCATGGCGGTGGGTTACATTCAGATCGTGTTCGCGGCCGTTCTGGGCGCGCTGGTGTTTGCCGAGTTCCCGGACGTACCGGGCGTGTTCGGAGCTACACTGATTGTCCTGAGTACGCTGTGGCTGGGCCGGGCCAGAGTGGAGAAGGTGAAGCCATAAACTCGAACGTGGCGGCGTCATGATCGGCACGCCGGAGACTACCGGCGAGCTGACTCGTGCCCGCCGGCTGCTGGCGGAGGCCGGAAGCACGGTCGTGCTCACGGGCGCGGGCATCAGCGCCGACTCGGGCGTTCCCACGTTTCGTGGCGCGGACGGACTGTGGAAGCAGTACCGGGCGGAGGATCTGGCGACCCCGCAGGCCTTCGCGCGCGACCCTCGCCTGGTGTGGGAGTGGTATGGCTGGCGGCGCCAGCTGGTCTCCCGGTGTCGTCCCAATGCGGCCCACTTCGCCCTGGCCCGGTGGGCTGCCGCGAAGCCGGACGTGGTGCTTGTCACCCAGAACGTGGATGGCCTGCACGCCCTGGCTGCGGCGGAGGTGGCGACAGGCTCAGGTGTCGGTTCGGCGCCGGCCGCTGGTTCTCAGCCCGGTGGTGAACCGGAGGGCAGAAGGGGGACGCGCATCCTCGAGCTTCACGGGGCGCTGTTCCGGGTGCGCTGCACCTCGTGTCACGACAAATACGAGCACCGGGAGAGGATTGTGACGGAGAGCGTGGCGACGCTGCCCCGGTGCCGCAGTTGTGGCTCGCTGCTGCGGCCGGACATCGTGTGGTTCGGAGAGGCGTTGCCGCGAGACGTGATCCTGGAGGCCTTCGCGGCGGCGCAGCGGGCGGACGTCTGCCTGGTAGTCGGCACGAGCGCCGTGGTGCATCCGGCGTCCAGCCTGCCTGCGGCCACGGCGGATGCCGGCGGTCAGATCGTGGAGGTCAACCCGGAGGAGACACCCCTTACCTTCCGGTCTGCCGCTTCTCTCAGAGGCGGTGCGGCGGAGATGGTGCCGCAACTAGTCCATGGACTCTAGCCGAGCCTGCCGCTTGTTCCACCCGTGTTTCTTACGTTCCGCGCACCCGCGGTCTGGCTTGAGCAACGCCAGGCCGACGAACGCGAGTACTGTAACTGCCACTTCCATATAGTTCTACCACACGTGTCATCAGTGGACCCAAGATCCTTCAACCCTACGAGTCCCTGTCATGGCAAGTTGCAGGCCTGCGCGGAACGACGCGGCGATTGGGGCGGGCAGGTCGTGGCTGCGCTTTGAGGTTGGCGGTCGACGTCAGAGCTTCCCGATGTAGAAGCTCAATCCGCCTTTGAAGATGACCCGGGTCCACGGAGCAAACTGAACCTCTCCGCCCAGGTCGAACACCCAGTTGGGCCAGGGGCGGGCCAGCAAGGATCCTTCGGCCCGGTGCCGCGCAGTCTCGTACTCGGGAATCTCAAAGACATAGCCGATGGCACCGCCCCACCATCTTGCCGCCCAGATCTTGCTGCCCAGCGCGAGCGTGCCGGTCAGCGGCAACTGGTCACGTGAGTGGCTGTTGAAGGGCACGGAGAGCTCGAGGTTGAGATCCCATTCGGCCATGCGTTGCCTCTTCGAGAACAGGCCGGTCAGGATCGCGCGGTGCTTCTTCTCATGCAAGCCGACGAACAGACCTCGAAAGGCGGCATCGATACCGCTTTCGCGAGATCCGAGAAACTGGAACTGCGCGCCCAGCTGAATATCCCGCAGCTCGCTCAGCTCCAGCCAGGTGGAAGCCGCCCCGGTCATCCCCACGGACTGGATTCGGAGCTGCCAGCGGTCACTCACGTTCCATTTGGCCTGGAACGGAGTCCCGATGCTATCGACGCGGTCGCTGCTCACGTACCACGCACCCACAGCCGCTTCCACGCGACCCGCGCCGCCTACCTCCGCGGGCTCGGCGCGCAGAGGACGATCCAGAACAAGCTGGCCTGCCTGCAGTGAGAACAGGCCAGCCGCTATGGCCATCGCAGACATGTGTACTTCTATACCAGATTGGCCGGCCGGGGCGCAAGACGCCGGAACGGCGCTGGCGTCAGGCCCGGACGCGCCGGCTCCTGCCGTATCAGCGGATCCCAGGAGCGCATACAATGGGACCCGTTGGGACGGATCTGCTCCAGGGAACGAGCAGCGCCCCGCCATGCCTGACGAGCCAGAAATCGCGGACGGAAACTAAGACATGAGCAGTGAACGCACTCGACTCCGCAGACTCCCCGACCGATCCGTCCCGGACGAGATCCCGGACTTCCTTGCCGGTGGAGCGGTCGCCCACCTCGGGTTCGTCGTGGACGGGCAACCGTTCGTGATCCCGATGACGTACCACTACGACCCGGCGCAGCCAAGCACGTTGTACCTGCACGGAGCCACGAAGAGCCGGGCCATGATGCACCTGGCGACCGGGGAGCCGGTGTGCGTGACGGTCACCCTGCTCGACGGATTGGTCTACTCGCGTACTGCGCTGGATCACTCCGTGAACTACCGCAGCGTGATCTGTTTCGGCACGGGGCGCCTCGTGCAGGACGAGAGCCGGAAGAACGAGATTCTCGAGCAGATGGTTCTGCGCTACTTCCCGGGACGTACGGCCGGAGTGGACTACTACACTGCCGAAGCCAACCATCTCAAAGCGACGGCTCTGGCCGAAGTGTCCATCGAGGAGGCCAGCGCCAAGGTGAGGCGGAAAGGCGCCAACGGCCCGCACGACGACGATCCCGATGCCCTCGGCACCGCCGGCGTCATTGAGCTGACTCCTCCGGAGCTGGGCTGACCGTGCACAAACCGGAACTCATCACCTTCGACTGCTACGGAACGCTGATCGACTGGAACGGTGGGATCACATCGGCGCTTCGGGAACGGTTTCCGGAGGCAGCCACGCAGGGCGATGCAGAGCTGCTGGCGACGTTCTATGAGATTCAGGACGCGCTGAAGATCAGCGAGTACCGCACGTACCGCGAGCTTCTGGCCCAGGTATCGGAGGCGCTGGCGGCGGCACGTGGATGGAAGCTGGAGGAGGGTGAGCGGGAGTTCGTGGCCGAGAGCATTCCGGGCTGGACGCCCTTCCCCGACACGAACGCAGCGCTGGAACGGCTTGCCGCGGCAGGCTACCGGCTCGGCATTCTGTCCAACATCGACGACGTTCTCCTGGCCGGGACTCTCCGCCACTTCACCGTCCGGTTCGATCTACTGGTCACCGCGCAGAGCCTGGAGAGCTACAAGCCCGCACCCCGCCATTTCGAGATGGCACTGGCCGAGGTCGGTGGGGATTCCGGACGGATGCTCCACGTGGCCCAGAGCCTGTTTCACGATGTGCGGACGGCGGTGCGACTCGGAATCCCGGTGGTGTGGGTCAACCGGATGGCAGAGACCCGTCCCCCCGACTTGGAGCCGGCCGCCGAAGTGGAGGACGTGGCCGGGGCTGTGGACTGGCTGGAAGATCAGCTGGGAGACGGAGGCGGCGCCTAGCCGGGTCCGCTGCGGTCTACGGCTCCTGGCGGGCCGACTCCAGCCGCGCAGCGCGGAACAGCATGTCTGCGGACTGCAGAATCTTGCCGCGCAGCCGCGCCGGATAGTCCGGCCGCGAAGCAAGAAAGTCGCGGACCATGAGAGACGCGGCTTCCGAGCGGTGCCCGCCCAGTGTGGAATCCAACCAGCGCTTCGGGAAGAAGATGTCACCCGTCGTCTGGATCTCCTCGAGCAACTCGAGGCTCGGCAGGATGTACCGCTCAGCGTGCGCGGCGCGCAGCGGGTGATGCAGGAACGAGAGTGCCTCCAGGACCCACGGCTCGTGCGAGCGGTTCTCCAAGTCGCCCAGTGACTCGAAGAACGCGTCGCGTACCGCGGGGTCCGCTGACAGCGCCGGGCGAACGAACTCGAAGCGGACCCTGCGGTCAGGGTTCTCGATCCGCTCCGCCTGCGTGTCGAGAATGGACTCCCAATCCTCGACCTCGCGAACCGCCAGACCATGTGCGATTCCGATGAAGTCGGGCTCGGACAAAGTGAGTCCGTCGATCTCCAGGTCACCGGCCCACAGTTCGCGGATCTTACCCACGGCCTCATCGCTGCGCGCGATGGATCCGTACGCCCGCAGGTACGTCGACTTGAGAGATGCGTCCGACGTGGACTCGAGCCGGGACCACAGAAGCGGCTCCAGACGCGCGGCTGCCTCCTGCCTGGCCGCATCATCCAGGAAGCGCCAGTAGACCGTACGCAGGTCGCCAAGCGCTTCCGAGACCAGTAGCTCGACCTCCTCTACCTCCAGCCAGCGGGCAATCAGATCGAGGATGGCGGACGCCGCGACGTTGCCCTCGAGCATCTCATCCCACAGGGAGAGCCATGCGACGGCCCGGGTCATCGGCTCCTCGATCTCCGGAAGCCTGCCGATCAGATAGCCGCGCGTGGTCTCCGTGAGCTGGAAGTACCCGTACCCAATGCCCTGCCCGTTGGCCAGGATGTACGCGCCCAGATTCCCGTCCAGCACACCTTCCAGGCGGACTTGAGGCCGATCCATGTGGACGGCTGCCACACCCTTCGTCGCCGTGTCGGAGCCCGGCGGCGC
>JBDHIQ010000163.1:0-7459 GCA_039587395.1 Gemmatimonadota bacterium | reverse complement strand
ACAACTACGGCGGGAGGATCTCGTTCCGGGCTATTCTCCCGTTCACCGCTCTGCTGATCCTCATCTTCGGGCTCTTGTACTGGCGGGACCGGAAGGCGGGAGGCTACAGGGCGGTGCGGCTGCGCCCCATGGGCGAGACGGGCTGACGGAAGACGGGCTGACGGACGGGCACAGGGAGACACACCATGAGCCAGAGCCGGAAACTGCGATACGGGATGGTCGGCGGAGGTCCCGATGCCTTCATCGGCGCGGTGCACCGGAAAGCGGCCGCGATGGACGGGGAGATGGACCTCGTGGCGGGGGCATTCTCCTCCGACCCCGAGAAGTCCAGGCAAGAGGGGGCGCTTCTGCTGCTTGACCCTGAGCGGGTCTACGATTCGTACGAGCAGATGGCGGCCGGCGAGGCCAGTCTGCCCCCGGAGGATCGAATCGACTTCGTGTCGATCGTCACTCCTAACGACCTCCACCACCCTGTCGCCACCGCGTTCCTGCAGGCGGGATTCCACGTGGTCTGCGACAAGCCGATGACGAACACGGTCCAGGAGGCAGAGGATCTATGCCGGCAGGTCCAGGACAGCGGCGCCGTGTTCGCGCTCACGCACAACTACACGGGCTATCCGCTGGTCAAGCAGGCGCGGGCCATGGTGCGTGAGGGCAGACTGGGCCAGGTCCGGAAGATCATCGTGGAGTATTCACAGGGCTGGCTTGCCAGGAAGCTGGAGGACACGGGACAGAAGCAGGCGGAGTGGAGAGCGGATCCCGCCCGGGCCGGCGTGGCCGGCGCGCTGGGAGACATCGGCACCCACGCCGACAATCTGGCCCGTTACATCACCGGCCTGGAGCTTGAGGCGCTGTGCGCGGACCTCACGACGTTCGTGCCGGGGCGGCAGCTGGAGGATGATGCCAACCTGCTCCTCCACTACAAGGGCGGGGCCCGCGGACTGCTCGTGGCATCCCAGATCTCCATCGGACACGAGAACGACCTGTCGATCCGCGTTTACGGCACCGAGGCCACCCTGGGCTGGAGGCAGGAGGCGCCTAACGAGCTCACGGTCCGCTACCCGGACCGGCCCGAGGAGGTGTATCGGAGGGGTAACCCGTACCTGGCAGCGGAGGCGGCGCACGCCTCTCGACTCCCGCCCGGTCATCCTGAGGCGTTTATCGAGGCGTTCGCGAATATCTACGTGAATGCGGGCCGTACCATGAGCGCGCGGCTGAACGGAGCCGAACCCGCTGCGTTCGACCTGGACTTCCCTACCGTGCAGGACGGGGCCCGGGGGGTCCACTTCATCCATAAGGCGGTCCAGAGCGGGAAGGCCGGAGGGTGGATCGAAGCCGCCTACACACCACCGGGCGGAGGACTATCATGACCAGACCCATCACGATGTTCACGGGCCAGTGGGCAGACCTGACGCTGGCTGACCTGGCCGCGAAGGCAGCCGGATGGGGATACGACGGTCTCGAGCTGGCCTGTTGGGGCGATCATTTCGACGTGCAGGCCGCCCTGGCGGACGAACGCTATGCGGACGGCAGGAGGGAGTTGCTGGCCGGACACGGTCTGGGTGTGTGGGCCATCAGCAATCACCTGGTCGGGCAGGCCGTGTGCGACCCGATCGATGCGCGTCACCAGGCCATACTCCCCGGGCACGTCTGGGGAGATGGCGACCCGGAGGGTGTGAGACGGCGTGCGGCCCGGGAGATGATGGACACGGCGCGCGCGGCCGCCAGGCTGGGTGTGCCGGTCGTGAACGGGTTCACCGGAAGCGGAATCTGGCCGTATCTGTATGCGTTCCCGCCCCATACTCCGGACCTGATCGAAGGGGGTTTTCGAGATTTCGCGGATCGCTGGAACCCGATCCTGGATGTTTTTGATGAGGTGGGAGTGCGCTTCGCTCTGGAGGTTCACCCGACGGAGATCGCCTTTGACCTGGCCACGGCTGAGCGGGCGGTGCAGGCGGTGGGCGGGCGGCAGGCATTCGGGTTCAACTACGATCCCAGCCACCTGGGTTACCAGGGAGTGGACTACATAGAGTTCATCCGGTCGTTCGGGGACCGGATCTACCACGTTCACATGAAGGACGTCTGGTGGTCGGACCGGCCTTGCAGAGCCGGCGTGTTCGGCGGCCACCTGGACTTCGGCCACCAGGATCGATTCTGGGACTTCCGCTCCATCGGGCGTGGGAGTGTTCGCTTCGAAGAGATCATCCGGGCGCTAAACGGGGCAGGATACCAGGGTCCGCTGTCCGTCGAATGGGAGGACAGCGGCATGGAGCGGGAACACGGTGCGCGGGAGGCATGCGACCGGGTCCGAGAGCTCCAGTTCCCGGCAGCCGAAGGGGCCTTCGACGCGGCGTTCGCCGAAGGCTAGACTCCCCGGGTCGCCGGGTGCCTGAAACCGGACGGGCAGCCCGTCCGCGAGAATCCACTCGGCCAGCACGCGCCGGTCCATGCGCTCGAACTCGGGCGAGAAGTGGATGATGAAGCCCTCGAGTGACCGCGCGCCAATCTCCGACACTGCCCAGTCGTAGTCCGCGCGATCCGTGATGACGAACTTGAGCTCGTCACGCTCCGCAGCGAGCAGCTCCAGGTTGTGCCAGTCGTTGGACTCCACCTCGCCGCTTCCCGGACATTTGATGTCGAGGATTTTCACGACCGCTTCCGGCACCCGGTCCACCGGAACGCTGCCGCTCGTTTCGCACAGAACAGTGTAGCCGGACTCCAGCAGCCGCCCGGCCAGCTCGCCGATGTCGTGTTGCAGTAGCGGCTCCCCACCGGTCAGCTCGACCAGCCGGCAGCCATGGCCCACCCGGTCCACCTCAGAGAGGATATCGGGGATGGACATCTCTCGGCCACCAAAAAAGGAATACTCGGTGTCGCACCAGGTGCAGCGCAGGTTGCAGCCCGTGGTGCGCACGAATACGCAGGCTCGCCCCGTATAGCTGGACTCCCCCTGGATCGAATGGAAGATCTCGGTGATCCGCATGGCTAGCTGGTGGCCGGCTCGGACCGGTCCGCGGCATCCGGGCCCAGATGCTCCAGCACGAACCCCGTGATCAGCCTGTGCAGGTTGACGCGGGTGCCATCGCCGCTGATCCCGTGTCGCTTGTTCGGGTAGAACCGCATGTCGAATTGCCTGTCCGCCTCCTCCAGCCGTTCGATCATCTGCAGCGTGTTCTGCGAGTGCACGTTGTCATCGCCCGTCCCGTGGATGATCAGCAGCTCCGCGTTCAGTCGCTCGGCGTGGGTCAGCGGGGAGCCAAGTTCGTAGCCCTCCGGATTCTCCCCGGGCGTCCGCATGAACCGCTCCGTGTAAATCGAATCGTACAGCCCCCAGTGCGTAACCGGTGCCACCGACACGGCGGCCGCGATCTCGCCCTCGTTCAGGAGAGTCGCCATCAGCGCCATATACCCGCCGTAGCTCCAGCCCCATATTCCGATGCGACCGGCATCCACATACGGTTGGCTGCCGAACTGGCGTGCGGCTGCCAGCTGATCGGCCGTCTCCAGCTGCCCCAGCTTCAGGTATGTCTGCTTCTTGAAATCCCTCCCGCGGGCCCCGGTGCCGCGGTTGTCTACACTGGCGACCAGGATTCCGCGTTGCGCCAGATAGTGGAACCAGAGCGAGCGGCTGCCGCCCCAGCGATCGGCCACGGTTCCCGATCCCGGGCCGCCGTACACGTACATCAGGAGGCCGTATTCCCGGGTCGGGTCAAAGTCCGCCGGCTTGATCATGTACGCGTGCAGAGGCGTCCCATCGGCCGCAGCGACCGTCATGAACTCGGTCGTCCCGAGCCCCAGCGCGGTCAGCCGGGCCGTGAGTTCTCCGTTGTCCGCCAGCTTGCGGACCTCCGCCAGCCCATCGTCTCCTACCTCCTGGAGCGTCGTTATGGGCGGCGTATCGGCCGTCGAGTGGCTCTGGATGGCGCGGGTAAAGTCCGGGCTGAACGAGGCGCTGTGCCAACCCCGTCCACCTGCCAGCACCTGCGCTTCTCCCCCCTCGAGGCCCACCGTGAGAATCGCGCGCGTGAGCGGGCTCTCGTACGGAGCGGAGAAATAGACGCGTCCGGTTGCCTGGTCGACGCCGAAGAACGAGGAGACCTCCCATTCGCCGCTCGTCAGCTGCCGCACCAGAGTCCCGTCGCGCTCGTAAAGATAGAAGTGCCGCCAGCCGTCTCGCTCGCTGCTCCACAGGAAGCGGCGACCATCGTCGAGCCACGTAAGATGATCGTGGACGTCCACCCAGGCATCGTCCGTTTCGGTCAGGATGACCTCCGTCGCCCCGCTTCCGGCATCGCCGAGCAGGAGATCCAGGCGGTTCTGGTGGCGGTTGAGACGCTGGATCACCACCTCGTCGGAAGATGCAGCCCACTCCATTCGGGCGATGTAGATGTCGGACTCGGACCCGATATCGAACCACGTGGTCTCACCGGTCGCCAGCTCCAGTGACCCCACGCGCACAGTGGAGTTCGGGGTACCCGCCTTCGGGTAGCGGACGGGCACGATCTCCGGGTACAGCTCCGTCTCATCGATCATGTAGAAAGGCTGAATCGCGCTCTGGTCCAGTTGCCAGTATGCGATGCGCTTCCCGTCGGGGCTCCAGCGAAACGCGTCGCGCAGGCTCAGCTCCTCTTCGTAGACCCAATCCGTGGTGCCGTTGATGATGTCGTCGCTGCCGGACGAGGTCAGCCGAAGCTCTTCACTCGTGATCAGATCCGTAACGAACAGATCGTGATCCCGCACGAAGGCGACGTAGCGGCCGTCGGGTGACAGCTTGGCAAACATCTGCCAACCATCCGCCCGGCTAACCGGAGCGAGGAGGCGTGTCTCAAGGTCAAAGACGTAGTACGTGCCCTTCGTCCTGGCCCGCCACACTTGCTGGGAGTTCGTGAACAGGAGGACGCGGCGTTCGTCCTCCGAGAACGTGTAGCTCTCGACGGCGATGGGCTCCTGGCCACCCGGCGGCAGAAGCTCGTCCGCCTCGATCAACCGGTTGCGCTCTCCGGTCAGCACATCCACGAGCCACAAGGCCGAAGCGCCCTCCGGGTCGGCCTCGAGCCGCGCCCAGGTTCGCCCATCGCTCATCCAGTGGGCGGAGAAGTTTTCGGCAGCGAAGTCCGTCGAGGCGTGAATCCGCTCCAGCGTGAAGCCGGGTTCCTGCGCGGACAGCGGCAACGCAGTGGCGATTGCGGCTACGCAGAAGGCGGCGGGCGCCACCAGACCCGCCTTCCGTGCGTGAGCCGGGATGCAGTGTGTGCGGGAGTCCGATCGACCTTTGCTGCGCGTGTGTCGCACGATACCGTTCTCCAGACTTCGGATTGGGATGCGCCCGGTTCTTTTGCCGGCTCTCCGGGTAGAGCAGTGGATACTAGCAACTTGGAGTGTCGTGCGGGAGCGCCGGGCCGGTTGACTTGCGCACGGCCCCTCATACTTTCGCATTCCAGCAGATTCAACGTCGTCCAGGCACCGAATGCAGGCGCTCACGTCATGTCACACGTAACGCTCAAGAACGTCGTCAAGGAGTTCGACGGGGTACGAGCCGTCGATGAGGTCACCTTCAGCATCGACAGCGGCGAGGTGGTCGGCTTTCTGGGCCCGAACGGCGCGGGCAAGACGACCACGATGCGGCTCATCACCCAGTATCTGGAGCCGGACGCCGGTCGGATCGAGATAGACGGAATCTCGATTGATGAGAGCGCCCGGGAGGCGCGCAGGCGGATAGGGTATCTGCCCGAGACAAATCCGCTGTACACGGACATGCTGGTCTCGGAGTACCTGGACTACATGGGCAAGCTACGGGGGATGACGCGGGAGCAGAGGCGGGCCCGTGCCGATGCCGTCGTCGGGCAGACGGCCATCGAGGAGGTCTTCTACCGGCCTATCGATCAGCTCTCCAAGGGATACCGGCAACGCGTCGGGCTCGCCCAGGCAATCCTGGCCGAGCCGGAGATCCTCATTCTCGATGAGCCCACGGAAGGTCTGGACCCCAACCAGCGGGTAGAGATTCGCAATCTCATCACGCACCTGGGGCGTGAACGGACCGTGCTGCTCAGCACGCACGTCATGCAGGAGGTGCAACGAACCTGCAGCCGCGTGGTGATCATCCATAACGGGCGGATCATTGCGGATGGGTCCGTCGAATCTCTTGTCGCTTCCGAGGCCCGGGGCACCCGGGTGGCCGTGGAGCTGGAAGCCGAAGCGACGGAAGCGTTGGCAGCCCTGCGCGGCCTGGACTCGGTGGCCACCGTGGAAGCGGCCGCGGCCACCGGCTCGAAGCCGCCCGCGGGCCGTCACCGGTTCACGGTATCCGGTGCCACCGGCGCGGATCCGCGACAGGAGATCTTCCGGCTGGCAGCGGCACGGGGCTGGGGGCTGTGGGAGCTGCACCTGGAACAGGAGAGCCTGGAAGACCTGTTCCGGGAGCTGACCACCTCACACCAGGAACCAAACGGCTGAGGGGGCGGCGATGATGCAGAGAATTCTGACGGTCGCCCGGCGCGAGCTGGCCAGCTACTTCGACCATGCTACGGCGTACATCCTCCTGGTCATCTTCCTGGGCATCAATTTCTTCTTCTTCTTCCGCGACGCGTACCTGATGGGCGAGGCCTCGCTGAGACCCATGTTCGGTCTCCTCCCGTGGCTGTTGCTGTTCTTCATCCCGGCCGTAAGCATGCGGTCGCTCGCGGAGGAGCAGCGCTCGGGGACCCTGGAACTGGTGCTGGCGCAGCCCGTGAGCGTGCTGGAGTTCTTGTTGGGCAAGTTCCTGGGCGTGCTGAGCTTCCTTGCCGTCGCGTTGTTCGGCACGATAGGGATCGCAGTGGGCTTCACCTGGGGGGCCGACCTGCAGTGGGGCGTGATCTTCTCGCAGTACCTGGGATCCCTCTTCCTGGTGGCTACCCTCGTGGCCGTGGGGCTGTGGGCCTCGTCCACGACCCGGAACCAGGTCACAGCGTTCATTCTCGGCGTGGCCATGACCTTCCTGCTCTACGCCGTCGGCCTGCAGTCGGTGGTACTGGGCCTGCCGGGAGCGCTGGCGCAGGTTGCCACCCGGATCGGCGTGCTCGTGCACTTCAGCAACGTGTCGCGCGGAGTCATCGACCTGCGCGACGTGCTGTATTTCATTTCGGTAACGGCCGCGTTCCTGGCTCTGACCTACTTCTCGCTGATGAGAGAACGACTCAGCCAGCGTGGCGTCGCCTATCGAAGGCTGCGGTTAGGAACGCTGGGTCTGGTCGCGCTGGCAATCATGGTCAGTCTGCTGGGCGGGCGGATTCGTGGCCGGCTGGACCTCACGCCGGGCAAGATCTACACGCTCTCGGGGCCGACGCGGGACATCCTGGATGGGCTGGATGACCTGGTCACTATCAAGCTCTTCATCTCCAGCGAGCTGCCGCCCGAGTTTGTCCCGACCAGCCGGGACCTGGAAGACCTCATCCGCGATTTTGACTCACAGGGAGGGGAC
>JBDHIQ010000162.1:0-5375 GCA_039587395.1 Gemmatimonadota bacterium | reverse complement strand
GTGCACGAGTGCTCCGGGATGGCGGTGGTAGAGTGGGACACACACGGCCCGAACCGGACTGCTGGCCAGCCCGATGGACGCCGATCCCACGTTAGCCTGCAGGATCTGCGTGTTATGCCCAAGGAGGACGACTGATGGCGGGACTACCACTGGAGCCAGGCCAGACGGCCAGCCGGTCCATTACGCTGACAGCCGATCACGTGCGTACGTACGCCGAGATGACCGGAGACTACAATCCGCTGCATTTTGATGAAGAATTCGCGGCCGGCACTCCGTTCGGACAGCTTGTGGTGCAAGGCGGACTGACAACCGGGCTACTCCACGCCCTGGCGGCAATGGACATGCCGGGGCCCGGCACGGTATTCCTCAGCCAGAACTGGAAGTTCACCGCGCCGGTGTTCATCGGGGACACCATCACGGCTGAAGCCGAGGTGGTGACGATCCATGAGACAAAGCCGGTCTGCCAGCTCGCGATCTCCGTCAAGCGGGCAGATGGCGAAACAGTGCTGGAAGGTGAAACCTGGTGCTATAGGTTCTCGGCGCATGCTTCTGCAGGCGGGTAACTGAGGGACCTGGATCGATGCCGCGGGTGACAAGAACGGCCGCCCCCGAGGTAGATGGGACGCTTCAGTAGTGGCTGGCCCGGGAGACAACTGGAACGCTGGCGCGACGTATGAGGATTTTATGGGGCGCTGGAGCCGGCCTCTCGCGGAAGAGTTCGTTCGCTGGCTTGATCTCTTGCCCGGCGGGCACTGGCTGGACGTCGGCACCGGCACTGGAGCCCTGGCTGCCGCAATCTGGAAACTCACCGAGCCTGCTTCTGTGGTCGGATGTGATCCCTCCGCGGCCTTCATCGATTCCGCGCGACGAGGCCTCACGGATCCACGTGTGACCTTCGTGGTTGCCGGAGCGGGAGCTCTGCCGCGCCGGGAAGGCGGATACGATGCCGTCGTGTCGGGACTCGCGCTCAACTTCTTCCCGGACCCGGCGCAGGCGATGAGGGCCCAACTGTGTCTCCTGCGTCCTGGCGGAGTGGTTGGGGCTCTGGTATGGGACTACGCGGAGGGGATGGAGTTTCTCCGCCACTTCTGGGATGCCGCCGCTGCGATCGAACCCGGGGCAGCAGAGATGGACGAGGGCAAGCGTTTTCGGATTTGCCACCCCGAAGCTCTGGATCAGTTGCTGACCACCGCAGGTGCCGAGCGCGTCCGAGTCGACTCCTTGAGCCTACCGACCGTGTTTTCCAGCTTCGATGACTACTGGCAGCCCTTCCTGGGCGGCACGGGACCGGCTCCCGCTCTTGTTGAGAGTCTCTCAGGCGAGCAGTACAAGGCGCTCGTCACCGAGTTGAAGCGTCGGCTCCCCGTCAAAGACAGCGGCACGATCGAGCTCGAGGCCCGGGCGTGGGCCGTCGCTGGCGAAAGACCGTGAGAAGTCGGATCGTGGCATGGGTGCCCCTCTTCGCAGGCCTGGCCCGGCCGCAGGGAGCCGTCTTCTCGAGGGTGAAAGGCTAGTCCGGCCCGCGGCCAGGTCGAGAATTCACTAGACTGTCTGTCCGTTGTGTCCAGACAACCGGACAGGAGACCGTCGCGCTCGGGGCGCTGCGGTCTGAGGTCCCAAACAGGAGAAGGGGCATGAAAGAGCTTGAGGTGGCCGCGCTGTGCAAGATCCACGACGGAAAGCTCGATGCGTTCAAGGCGGCGGCCGCTGCGTGCCTGCAGAGCGTCCGCGAGAAGGACACCGGCACCCTGCAATACGACTGGTTCTTCAACGAGAATCTCACGGAGTGCGTGGTGCGCGAGCGATACCGCGATTCCGAGGCCGTGCTCGAGCACATCGCGAACATGGGGGATGCGTTCGGTGCCTTGCTGGGGACGTGCGACCTGTCGCTCGAAGTGTTCGGAGATCCATCGGCGGAGTTGGCCGAGGCCACTTCCGCTCTTCCTACCCGGGTGTACAGCTTCTTCCAGGGTGCCTGAGGCTGCATTCTGTAGAAGTCACACATGACTGACGCAGATGCCCCTCCTCTGGATTGGCAGAACCTCGGCAGCGTCTCGCCAGGCCTGCTGCTCGATACTCGGCTGGAACTCCATTGGGCAGTGCAGCTCATAGGAACCGTGCCGCTGGCCGTCCTGGAAGCGACGCCAGACTTCAGTCATGCCAATCTCGGTTGGATAGCCAACCAGGCGACATTCGTTACGCGACAGATCGGATCGTCTCCATCTGTTCGCCTCGGCCTGGCCCTTCGAGAGTTCGCCCTCACGATTCTCGATGCCGAAGATCGTGTCATGGACGACCTGAGTCTCGGTGGGACAACGCTCGAGGAAGGCTATGGGTGGATTGTGGAGATGATGGATCGGCACGGCATCAGCGACCTGGATCCCGATCAGCTTCCACGGCCCGACGACACCTTTCCAGACCACGCGGTGAGCGGAGGCGCAGCATTCACCGGTGGCGATCCTGCCGCTCGGGCGGAACTCGCCCGCTGGTATGACAACGCCCTGCTCGTATTCAGCGAAATCGTGCGGGACACGGAGGCTGCTTCTCCCGTTCGCACCTGGCCCCATCATTTTGACATCGCCACGGTCATCACACTCGAGGCCGCCCCGGATCCCGAAAAGACGCGGAGTATCGGAATTGGCATGTCACCGGGCGATTCGAGTTATGGAGAGCCCTACCTGTACGTGACGCCGTGGCCGTATCCAGATGACTCGGAGGTCCCGCCCATGAACGGAAACGGTGCCTGGCACACGGAGGGCTGGATCGGCGCAGTGCTCACGGGATCGCGTTTGATGGAGGGAGCTGCGGACAGACTCACGCAGCTGGAACGAACGCGGTCTTTTCTCAGATCCGCAACTGTCGCGGTTCGCACACTCGCGGGTGGATGACCCATGAACCAGACTCCAATTGCCGTGTTCGATGATCTCGAAGACCTCACCCCGCAGCATGCCGTGGTCGGAAACACGGATCTCGTCGTGATTCGATACGGCGACGAGGTGTCCGTGCTGTACGGGCGCTGCCTGCACCGCGGTGCGCTCCTGGCCGACGGTCACATCGAGGGCGAGAACCTGATCTGTGGCGTCCATTCGTGGGACTTCCGCTTCGACACTGGCATCAGCGAGTACAACCCCGCGGAGCGCCTGAAGAAGTTCTCGGCTTGGGTGGAAGACGGTGCGGTGCTGGTGGACGCGGATGAGATCGCCGCATGGGAGGGCGACAACCCGCAGCCTTACGACCGCAAGGCTTACCAGGGCGCCTATCAGGATGTGCACGGCACTCCGGAGGAGCCGCACGTGCACACCATCCACGAGCTTGCGGGCCACGGGCTCGACAGGACTGGGGCGCACGGCCCGGTAGCTGCGATGGGAGTGCCGCGGCAGCAGCTTCCGTCGTGGGATGATCTACAGTTTCTCACGGCGCAGCTTCACAAATTCCCCCTGCTGGATGACGTCCCGGTCGGCACGGATCTCTTGATCGGTCCCAGGGCGAAGCAGCCCCTCCGGCTCGAGATTCCGCTCTTCGTCTCCGACATGAGTTTTGGCGCATTGTCAGAAGAGGCCAAGGTGGCCCTCGCCAGAGGTGCGGAGTTAGCCGGAACCGGCATCTGCTCAGGAGAGGGCGGCATGCTGCCGGAGGAACAGGCCGCGAACAGTAGGTACTTCTACGAGTTGGCCTCCGGCCGTTTCGGCTTCTCATGGGACAAGCTCGACAGAGTGCAGGCGTTTCACTTCAAGGGTGGCCAGGGTGCCAAGACAGGCACGGGCGGACACCTGCCGGGCGAGAAGGTCAAGGGGAAAATCGCGCAAGTGCGAGGGCTCATGGAGGGCCAGCCCGCGGTGTCTCCGGCCCGGTTTCCAGACTGGGAGAGCCTGGGAGAGTTCCGTGACTTCGCGAACGAGGTGCGGGAGCACACCGGCGGGATTCCCATTGGCTTGAAGCTCTCGGCTCAGCATATCGAGAAGGACATCGATGCGGCGCTCGAGATAGGTGTGGACTACATCATTCTGGATGGCCGCGGCGGCGGCACAGGCGCGGCACCGCTCATCTTCCGCGACCACATCTCCGTGCCCACCATGCCGGCGGTCGCGCGTGCGCGGCTCCACCTGGATCAGTCCGGTCACTCGGATATCACGTTGATCGCAACCGGTGGGCTGCGCACTGCGGCAGACTTCGCCAAGGCCATGGCCCTGGGGGCAGACGGAGTCGCACTGAGCAATGCAGCGATCCAGGCCATCGGCTGTATCGCCATGCGGGCGTGTCATACCAACAACTGTCCAGTGGGCATTGCCACCCAGAAGCGTCATCTGAGGGCGCGACTTCCCGTGGACGAGGGCGCACAACGGTTGAACAGATTCCTCAAGGCGTCAGTACATCTCATGCAGACCCTGGCCCGCGCCTGCGGGCACACCAGATTGGATCAGTTCAGTGCGGACGATTTGACGACGTGGAAAAAGGAAATCGCCTCGTTGACCGGAGTGAGGTACGGGGGAGTGGTGAAAGCGTAGGAGTCGAGCGGCGCACTCCAGCCCGTCCGGTCAGAACGGTTCTACTGCCAATCGACACGAAGCCCGGCAAGAAACTCCCGAGCCACCTCCGGAATCG
The DNA here is from genome assembly GCA_039587395.1 of Gemmatimonadota bacterium. Classification (GTDB taxonomy): domain Bacteria; phylum Gemmatimonadota; class Gemmatimonadetes; order Palauibacterales; family Palauibacteraceae; genus JBDHIQ01. The sequence goes on along the minus strand of JBDHIQ010000162.1, from coordinate 773 downwards.
GACGCCGCTCGACATCCACCAGGTAGTTCATCCTGCGCATCGATTCCTCGTCGATGGTTCCACCGAGCGCATCAAGAAGCGCACGCACCTCGGAGTGCACCTCGAAAAGCTGGGAACGAACCACAGGCACGGCATCGTACGTCGGGAAATAGCCACGGTCGTCTTCGAGCTTGAATAGCTCGAGCGCAGCGATCTGCCCGTCCGTCGAATTCCCGGCAACGATATCGACCTGGCCCTCTGCCAGCGCCCGATACGTCAATCCCAGCTCCATGACTGCCGGCTGGCTCTCGAACCGGAACCCCGAATCCCGGACGCCAATCGCCGGCCACCTGAGCAGCGTCGGAGTAGGTCCTGAGGCCAAGACGCACGGCATCGGCGGCCCGGACTAGCAACGCGAAGGTGTTGTTGAAGCCCAGCGGCGCTGTCCAATGCAGCGACCACCGTTCGGCGTAGATCGAATCGAGCTCTAGCCCAACCGCTGCCCGGTCCCCCCGCAGTGGCAGTTCCAGAATAGCGGCATGGGCAGTGCCGGTGTACTCGACGTAAACGTCTATCTGACCGGCCGTGATGGCCTCATGGCAAATGAACGTCCCGCCCAGATTGAACCTCCTAGACACCGTCAGCCCCGCGCTCTCCAGTTGCTGCGCGACGATCTCGCCAAGGATGATTGATTCCGTGAAGTTCTTCGAGCCAACGACCACATCTGCCTGTGGGCCGCAGCCGAGTGGCGTGAAGCTCAGCACCGCCAGCAGTCCGGCGCGGCGCGCGAAGCC
>JBDHIQ010000019.1:0-45278 GCA_039587395.1 Gemmatimonadota bacterium | reverse complement strand
GGTACGGGTAGTGAGCGAGAAGGACGCCCGGCAAAGCAGATGTGAAAGGGAGATGACCATAGCGGGGCTCGAAGTCACACTGCACAACGCGGCGCTTATTCCGGACCAGGCAGGGCTGATCATCTCGGCGCTGTCGCTGGCCGCTCTTGTCTACGTGCTCGGGCGACATCGCCGGGAGCTCCAGCGTCGTCGCCTGGCCAGCGAACGGTACGCATCCCTGTTCGAGAACAACACCGATGCCATCGTGGCCATCGATGCAAGCGGGGGCATCACAGGTGCGAACCCGGCCTTCGCCAGACTGTCCGGGTACAGCCCGGATGAACTGCTCGACGTGGCGTTCCCGTCCCTTGTGACGCCGAACGACAGACGGCAGGTGCTCGAGATTCTGGGGCGCGCCTCCAAGGTCGGATCGAAGACGCTTGAAACCGTGCTTCTGCACCGGGAATCACACGAAGTCCCGATCGAGCTGACCACCGTGCCGATCGCCATCGACGGCCAGACCCTTGGTGCCTACCACATCATACGGGACCACACGGAGCGCAAACAGCTGGAAGAGCAGCTCGAAGCGCGAGCGCTTCACGATCACCTGACGGGCCTTCCGAATCGGTCATTGTTTGAAGATCGGATGGAGCACGCGATTCGGCGCGTGCGACGCAACGGAGGCCGCGTGGCGTTGCTGTACATGGATCTGGACGGCTTCAAACTGGTGAACGACACGACGGGGCACGCGGCGGGAGATGAACTGCTGGTCGAGGTCGCGGCCCGGCTGCGGTGCTTTCTGCGCGACGGGGACACCGTGGCTCGCCTGGGGGGAGACGAGTTTGCCATCCTGCTCGAGGACGTGACCGACGAGGACGCCTCGACTTCCACGGCCGCGCGCGTGGTAGAGCTGATCAACCAGCCCTTCACTCTCTCCGAGAACCGGGAGGTTCACATTGGTGCCAGCGTCGGAGTGGCCGTGAGCAGGGCGGACACGCAAGGACCCGAGGAGTTGGTCAGCCAGGCGGACACGGCCATGTATGAGGCCAAGCGACAGGGTGGGCATCGTCTCCAGTTGTATTCCGTGGACCTCGAGCTAGCTCAGACAGAAGAGGATCTTCACCTGGAAGAGGACCTCCTCACCGCGATCGAAGAAGATCAGCTGGTCCTCCACTATCAACCCATCGTGGAGCTTGCCGGAACGAACATCGTGGGCATCGAAGCTCTGGTGCGCTGGAATCACCCTATTCACGGCTTGATCCCGCCGTCCAGCTTCCTGGCGCTGGCGGAGAGTGGCGGTCTGATCGTGGCGCTGGACCGTTGGGTACTCAGGCGCGGCTGCGAGGACATCCAGCGGATGATGGACCGGGGGATCGTGGAGCCAGAAAAGATCTTCCTCAGCGTCAATCTCTCTGCACACCATTTCGAAGATGACGGCCTGATCGACAGCATCTCCGAAGTACTGGAGGGCTCCGAGATGGCGGCCGGGTGCCTACAGCTCGAGATTACGGAAAGCGCTGTAGGCCGGGGGATGGACCGTATCGCCAGGTTGAAGAACAGTGGCGTCAGGGTCGCAATTGACAACTTTGGCACCGGCGACATGTCACTTGGCTATCTGCGGGACCTGAATGTCGATGTGCTGAAGATCGATCGGTCGTTCGTCTCGGCGCTTGGCGGAGACCAGGCGTCGCTGGCCGTCGTGCGAACGATCTTGACGCTGGCAGAAATGCTCGACATGGAGGTAGTGATCGAGGGAATCGAGGAGCCGGTGCAGCTCAGCCGATTTCAGGAGCTGGGCGGACGCCTCGTGCAGGGCTTCTACTTCGGAAAACCGGTTGCGCTGGACGAGCTGGAAAAGCTGCTGCGCCGCGGCCTGCCTCCCTCTTGGATCTACCGACCCGGGTCGGGAGTCGGACTCCACCCGTCCGACCCGAAGCGGCACACGTCTGCCGGGAAGTAGCGCCACTGGACTGGACCCGACACCAACAAGACAGGGCCCCCGCTGCAGGGGCCCTGTCTGTTGAACACTCGCCGCGAATCGGCAAGCTGGGTGGCATTCCTGGCTACTGCAGACTGAGCCTCACGCCCACGGTCACCGGGAACGTCCACCCGATCTCGAACGGCTCCACGTCCGTCGAACGATCCGCGAACACTTCCGTGTTCTTCTTGCCGAACTTCATGAGGTAGGCATACCCGGCCAGGTAGACATTGACGGACTCGTTGAACTGCCAGCCCACCTCCGCCGACGCGTTCCCCGTGAGCATCGTCTGGCTCCAGTCGACCGAGGTGCCGTCGTCGTACGTCTCCTTGGCCGTGCCGCTCGTCGCGCCTACGCCTATCGCCATCAGGAACGTAAGCGGGTGATCCTGCCACTTCGGCCGGGTGAAGTTGAACTCGAACCCGCCGTTGAAGTGGAGTAGCGTCATGGCCGGGGACGGGACTTCTCCGTCCGAGTCCGTCATCGAGTTCAGGAAATCAGCCGAGAACTCGCCGCGCAGCGCTACATGCTTGCTGAAATAGAAAGCCAGCGCCCCACCGGCGTGAAACCCGGGATCCTGAATCTTGTGAAGGTCACCGGCCGGCAATGCGATACCCGCCCTGGCCGACACCGTGAACGGCCCGCTTTGCGCCGTTGCGCTGCCCGCCCACACCATGGCCGCCACTACCGCGGCCCCCAACCCGGCACTTCTCATCGCGTATCGTTGCACTGGGCTACCCCCGCCTCCCTGGTTCGTTGGATTCGCTGGACTCTGACTGGTTATGAGCGCGTCGACAGAGACGCGCAACTCGAGCAAGTATACATGTACGCCGGGTGTCGACGGAGCAGGAGCATTGCCTTACCCTTCCTCTTCCCCCAGGTCACACGTTCTTACACGACATGCTTTGCGTACGACCGCCAGGCGCAGATTGCCTGCTTCAAGGCACCTGAGATAACACGAAAGCGAGCGAAAAACGTGCCAGTTGCCTGCTCCGGCACACAGGACCGCCTGTCGGCGCGGATCCGCCGCCACGACGGGCAGCGAACGATAATCAGGTGCCGTGCAGGCCGGTCGGCGCCCGGCCCTTCGGGTTCCTGGCCCAAAGGGCCCGTCGGCGGGTCCGCCGGGATGAGCGCGAGACCCGGCCACCACCACGAACTGTTGGATCGACGCCACACTCGCGGACGCGGTCACTCCGTAGGCTCCCTGCTGCTCGCGCTCGCGCTTTGTCTGCCCTCAGGGGCCGTACAGGCCCAGACCCCGGGGTTCCCGGGTCCAGACGCCCGGGCCCCCAGGGTTGGCCTCGTGTTGAGCGGCGGCTCGGCGCGGGGCTTCGCCCACGTGGGCGTGATCCGTGTCCTCGAGGCCGCCGGAGTGCGCGTGGACGTGGTCACCGGGACCAGCATGGGCAGCGTGATCGGCGGGATGTACGCCGCAGGCTACTCTCCGGATGACATGGTCGGTGTCGCCGCGGGCGCCGACTGGGATCGACTCTTCAGCGATGCTCCCGAGCGCCGCAATCTGTCGGGCGAGAGGAAAGAGGAGGAGGGCCGCTGGGTAGTGACGCTTCCAATTCGGGATGGTCGCCCGGCCCTTCCGGGTGGTCTCGTTTCGGGCCAAAGGATCTCCCAGTTCCTCACTCGCCTGATGTGGGATGTCCACCCGATCCGTGACTTCCGCCGGCTCCCGATCCCGTTCGCCGCGGTGGCCACGGATGCGGGAACGGGTAACGCAGTCCGCCTTGACCACGGCTTTCTCCCTCGGGCCATTCGGGCGAGTATCGCGATTCCCGGGGTGTTCGCGCCCGTGGAAATCGACGGGCAGCTCCTGACGGACGGCGGGGTGGCGCGCAATCTCCCCGCCGAAGATGCGCTGGCCCTCGGGGCGGATGTTCTGATCTGCTCGGATGTGTCGAAACCGCTGGCGCCGGCCGACAGCCTGACCACCCTGCTCGCAGTACTCGACCAGACCATCGCCTACCGGAGCTGGGCCTCGACCCTGGAGCAGCGCGAGCTGTGTGATATCCTGATCGTGCCTGAGATTCAGGGGATCTCATCGGCAAGCTTCGATCGGGCGAAAGACTGGGTGCAGCGAGGCGAAGACGCGGCTCGGACCATACTCTCGCAGCTGGAAGCGCTGGGCCTGGTTCGGGCCCGGTCCGTCGGCGCGCCAGTCTCCGCCACAACCCCCGCAGCAGCAGCGGACCCGGCCGGTCAGGAATCCGCGGCGACCAGATTCGAACGCGATTCAGTCTACATCGCCGCGGTCGTCGTCGAAGGGCTCGACAACGTATCGGAGCGTTTCGTTCTCGACAGAATCGGCGTGGCCGCCCCGGCCTGGGTGCCGCTGGCCCGGATAGACAGGGGTGTGACCCGGCTGCACGACACGGGGCGATTCCGCAAAATCGAATATCGACTGGACGCGGCCAAGGGCGCCGGCGCCGGCTCCACCGGGAGGACTCTGCAGATCAGCGTGCACGAGCAGAGCTACGGTCTCATCGGGTTCGGGTACCGCTACGAGAGCCGCTTCAAGGGATCCCTGCTTGGCTCGCTGGTCGCCACTGAGTTGCTGGGTGGAGCGTCGCGGCTGGCCGTGGATCTGAGGATCGGCGAGCAGGGGATGGCGGACGGCCGCATGTTCTGGCGGCTTGGCCACCGGCCTCAGTTCCTGTTGGGCGTCCGCGCCGGCTACCGCCGGATGCCGTTCGACATTTATGAGGGAGATCTCAGGGTGAGCACGCCCCGAGCCTACGTCAGCACGGTGGGTTTGGGAGCGGGCGTGGGCCTGGGAAGCGCGGGCGCTCTGGGCCTCCGGATCAAGGCCGAGTACGCGGATCTGGACGAGTTCGCGGCCGCCGGGCCGCCGTTCACGGGGGACAGTGGGTGCAAGACGGAATGGGCGGAGGAGTCGACGGGCTGCGGGTCCACGTTCCAACAGCACGCTGTGGACGTGCAGGGCGTCGTGCCGGCCTCGAGGCGCGTGTCGATTCTGGGCCGCCTCGTTGCAGGCACCAGCTCGGGATCGCTACCGGACCACTACCATTTCTTCCTTGGCGGTACGAACCAGTACTACGTGTTCCCCGACAGGCAGTACCCGTTTGCCGGGCTGAGGGCGCTGGAGAAGCGCGGCCGGCACGTACAGATGGCCCAACTGGGCGTCCAAGTTCAACTGCAGGAGATACTGGTGGGCCGGATCAGGGCGAACGCCGGCGCAGCTCTCGAAGAATGGGAAGTCAACGCGGATCTCCTGGAATGGGGGTTCGATATCACCCTGGCCGCGGTCACCCGGTTTGGCACTGCCGCGCTCTCTCTGGCGGGCACTGACTTCCGAACGCTACCCAGACTGGTGATAGACGTGGGCTTTCTGTTCTAGTCCGTCCGCCAGGCTGCTGTGCTTCCCGCAGACTGCTACGCTACCCGGAGTCGCTGGCTCCCTCTGGTGGCCGGGGCTAGAATCATGGCGCACGCAGCGTACGCAGCCCGGCCGGGCTGCGGCTGGGACGCGGCACATGCGTCTCGGGCACGACGGGGGGAACCGGAGGGCTGCAATGGGACCCCTCCGACAACGAATACGGGGACTACGCATGAGAAAACTGGGGGTCGTGGGGGTGGCGGTGTTCCTCGCTGCAGGGCTTTCGTCCTCGCTCAAAGCACAGGGAATGCTGGAGTTCGGCTTATCCGGAGGCGCCTCCTATACGACGCTGACAGGCGAGGATATCCAAGAGGGCAAGTACAAATGGGGCTTCTCCGCCGGCGCGCTGATCTCTGAACGTCAGGCAAACTGGTTCGCCAACCTGGAAGTCAATTACATCCAGAAGGGTGGCACGGCGACGACGGTTGACGAGGAGTCGATCGATCTGAGCCTCAACTACCTGGAGATTCCGTTCATTCTGGGCATCGGATTCCCGGGAATGCCCGCCTCGGACTTTGGCATCTATGGCGGCATCTCGTTCGCGATGCGATTGGGCTGCAACATCTCATCCGGGGACAGCCCGCGGGTGAACTGTGCGGACACGGAGGAATGGCGGTCCAAGTCCACGGAATGGACGGTTCCGCTGGGTGGAGCCCTGGGATTCAACCTGGGCGGCGCCCGCGTCATGCTGGACGGCCGTTACCTGATAGGCCTCTCCAAGCTGTTCGACGGCAAAGACGTGAAGAACAAGGGTTGGGTGTTCCTGCTCCACGTGACGTTCCCGGTCATGAGGATGTAAGGCAACCTTCTGGATTCAAGCGCAGGAGACCACGATGCTGAAGGATACGGCAGAAAACTGGTGGGCATTCGTCTTCGGAGGGATCTTCTCGCTCATGCTGGGCTTCGGCGTGCTGGCCTGGCCCGCAATGACCGTGCTGGTGCTGCTGATCTTCTTCGGCGCCTACCTGATGGTCGATGGCATCTCGAGCATCCTGATGGCGTTTGGAAACCGGAATTGGCTCTGGTATCTATTGGGCGGCCTGGTAAGCCTGGCGGCCGGAATCTTCACTTTCACCAGACCCGGCGCTACGGCCCTTGCCCTGTTGTGGCTGATAGGCGTGTGGGCGGTCGTGAAAGGGATTGTGGAGATCATCGAGGCCATCCAGATACGCAAGGAGATCAAGGGCGAGTTCTTCCTGATTCTCGCCGGGGTCATATCGGTGCTGTTCGGCGCGTGGGTGATTGCGCGGCCGGGAGCCGGTGCGCTCGCGGTGATCTGGCTGATTTCGATCTTCGCTTTCATCCGCGGTTTCCTGATGCTGGGGCTCGGCTTTCGGCTCCGCGGTATGCTGCGGGACCTGGACTCGACCACCGGTGAGACGGCCTGAGCGGCGCCAGCGGGCGGTACGCGATTCGGGTGCCGGCTTAGCGGAGGACCTCCGGTGAACCCGTCCAGAACGATTCTCCGGCCTGCGTTGTTCGTCCGGGCGCTCCTGTGTGCGTCTCTGCTCTTCCTGCTCGAGCCGGCCGCGCACCTGCGTTCGGATCCGCTGGTCATCGTTCGCGCGATGACCGCCACTACGGTTGCCGAGATTTACGTAGAGCAAGACTCCGTGCTGGTCGAGATCGAGATCGGGGTCGCTGATCTACCGGCGTTCCGAAACCTGATGCCGGACGAGATCTTCGAGAGGATGGGCAACGAGGCGGAGCCGCTGGCCAGCCGAATTCCCCGCTTCTTTCAGGAAGATCTGGTCATTCGTCCGGAGAACGGCGCCCCTCTCCCCGGTCGCGTGCTGGACATGACCGCACGTCCGCGAATCCGGAGGGATGAGATCACCGGCGAGCCGCTACCGGTTGAGGATCCCGAGGCGGAGCTGACGGTGTTCGTGCGGTTGTCGTATCGGTTTTCGGGGCAGCCCGACGCAATGGTCGTGAAGCCTCCGGCTACCGAATCGGGGATGGTTGCCGCCAACATAGGCTTCGCGCTGTATCACCGTGGCCTGCCCGTGAACGACTTCCGGTACCTCAGTCGCTCCGAACGCGTCCAGTTGGACTGGACGGACCCGTGGTTCTCTCAGTTCGACAATCGCAACCTCTGGCGGCAGTACAATGCGCCCATCAACGCGTATCTGTACGTGGAGCCGTACGAGGTCCGGAAAGAGATCGTGGTCCGTCCCAGGGACCTGGAGCAGTGGATCGATCTGGGGATCGGGGACCGCCAGACCATCACCGTGGCCGAGCAGGAGGAGCTCAAGCGGCGCGTGACCGAGTTCCTGGCTGACCGCAACCCCGTGTTGATCGACGGACGGCCGGTGGAAGGGCAGCTGGACAGGATCAACTTCATCTACCGAACGCTCCGTACCAGCGGCGTGATCGACCCGCCGCGCGATCTGGACGTCCACTCGGCCACGCTGGGCGTGATATTCGTGTACCTGGTCGACGGTCTGCCCGAACAGGTGAGCATGCGATGGGAGCTGTTCAACGACCGCTTCCCAAGGGTGCCGGCGGCGACCACGGACGAGGCGGGCGGTCTCCCGTACTTCCTGACCCCGGATGACCAAGTGCTCCGCTGGCAGAACTTCCTCACCAATCCCACCGTGCCCGGCCTGGTGGAGGTGGGCGCCCCGCCACGGCGGAGCCTCCTCTGGGTGCTGCTGGCGGTCGCGGCGGTCACGGGGCTGGCCTACCTGGTCATCCGGTACGGGCCATCCGCGGTGCGCGGCCAGGTGCCGGCCCGGCCGGCACTCGCTGCGACCCTGGCTCTCCTGGTGCTGGCTGTCGTCTCCGTTCCCCGGAGCATCTCGTCTGCAGGCGTTTCCGATGCCCGGGCCGAAGAGATCGTGGGAGGCCTGCTGATGAACACCTACCGCGCCTTCGACTATCGGGTGGAGGACAGGATCTACGACACGCTGGATCTGAGCATCTCCGGCGATCTCCTGACGCAGGTCTACCTGGAGACGCGGCGCAGCCTGGAGCTGGAGAACCAGGGCGGCGCGCGTGTGAAGGTCAAGAACCTGGAGATGTTGAGCTCGGACGCCCGGGGTCTGCGCGGGGAGCCCGGATTCACGACTCACAGCGTGTGGAACGTAGCCGGCTCGGTGGGTCACTGGGGCCACGTCCACCAGCGCGTCAACCAGTACGAGGCCCGTCTCACCATCCAGGCCATTGATGGCGTGTGGAAGATCACGGACCTCGATCTGATTCAGGAGACGCGACTCTAGCGTGAACCGCGTGGAAGCAGAGACGGCCCGGCAAGTAGTCACCATATCGAACCTGGAATTCCGCTATCCGGAAGGGGAGTTCCGGCTTGCGATTCCGGCGCTGGAGATCGGCCAGGGTGCCACCGCGGCGTTCATCGGTCCCAGCGGCTGTGGAAAGACCACACTGCTCAACCTTATCGCCGGGATCGCCGCGCCCCAGGCAGGCCGGATCGAGACCACCGGTGTGGACGTAACCGGACTATCCGACTCTGCCTGCCGGGACTTCCGGATAGCGAACATCGGTCTGGTATTCCAGGAATTCGAGTTGCTGGAGTACCTGACCGTCCTGGACAACATCCTCCTTTCGTACCGGATCAACCCATCGCTCAAGCTGGAGCGCAGCGTGCGCGAACGAGCCGAAGGTCTGGCGCAGCGGGTAGGCATAGCAGAACACCTGCCCAGACACCCGGATCAACTCTCGCAAGGCGAGCGGCAGCGGGTGGCCGTCTGCCGGGCAGTGCTGCCGGACCCACCCCTTCTGCTGGCCGACGAGCCTACAGGCAACCTGGATCCTGCCAACAAGGGCCGGGTGATGGAGATCCTGTTCGACTACGTACAGGAGAGCCAGGCCACTCTGATCACGGTCACTCACGACCACGAGCTGTTGTCTCGCTTCGAGCGCACGATCGACTTCAGGCAATTCGGGCAACTGGCTGGCGAGTCGGTTGGAGATGCGGAGTATCCGGAGACCGGGAACGCGGGCGGAGAGGGCGACGGATGAAGTCCATCGTGTACCTCGCCTGGCGCTACCTGGCCTACCACCGGCTGAAGACCGCAATCCTGACTTCGCGTGCTCGTGAACCAGAGCTCGCAGCAGCTGACGGCCCGGGCCGCGTCCACACCCCTGGTAGTCGGCGCAAAGGGCAGTCCGCTCGAGCTGGTGCTCAACACGCTGTACTTCGGTTCGGAGCCTCCGGAACTGTCCCGCTATGCCGAGATCGCGAGGATTGCGGACACTGAGCTGGCGACGGCCATTCCGTTGTATGTCCGATTTCGAGCGCAAGACCACCCTATCGTCGGGACCACCCTGGAGTACTTCGAGTATCGCGGCCTGGAGATCCAGAGCGGGCGACAGCTCGCCATGCTTGGAGAGTGCGTAGTGGGCTCGCGTGCTGCCGCGGCGCTGGGCGTGGGGCCCGGGGACCATGTCGTCTCGTCGCCCGAGAGCGTGTTCGACCTGGCCGGGGTCTATCCGCTCCGGATGCGCGTCACGGGGGTGCTGGGCTTCTCGGACAGCGCGGATGACGATGCGATCTTCGTGGATCTGAAGACGGCGTGGATCATCGAAGGCCTGGGCCACGGCCACCAGGATTTGAGCCGCCCGGAAGCCGCCGGCGGGGTGCTGTCTCGCGAGGGAAACACGGTGGTCGCGAATGCGTCCGTGGTTCAATACAACGAGGTGACCGAGGAGAACATCGACTCGTTCCACTTCCATGGCGATCTGTCCGACAACCCGATCAGCGCCGTGCTTGCCGTTCCTCCGGACCAGCGTTCCTCGGCTCTCCTGCAGGGTAGGTACCAATCGGCCGACGAGCGCGTCCAGATGGTCGTACCGGTCGATGTCATGGATGCGTTGCTGGACACGATTCTGACCGTCGAGCGCTTTGTCGTGGCCGGCGCGGTCATAGTCGGGCTCGCCACGCTCGCGACCGCATCGCTCGTCTTCTGGCTCTCTCTCAGGCTTCGCCGCCGAGAGCGGCTGACGATGTTCAAGATCGGCGGCTCGCGGTCCGCGGTTGGGGCCGTAATGGTCTCCGAGATCGTGGTCGTGCTGCTGGCCGGCGTGCTGCTGGCCGGTGCGTTGACGTTGGCGACAAGCCAGTTCGGCTCACTTGTGATCCGGGCTCTGGTCAGTGCGTAACCGTTGAGCAGGAGGCAACCATTGCACTCAGGTAGCCAACCACAGTACGCAGGGAGACCTGCGCGCCACACGAAGAAGGGCAGACCGGACAGGAAGACAGGTATCACGACACGATCCCGGGCGGCGTCGAGATGTGCCGGCCTGCTGCTGGCCACAGCGTTCAGCGTTGCGGCCTGCGATGAGGCAGCGGAAAGGTCCGACCAGGCCAGTGCCGGCTCGTCCAACAGTGCCTCGCCGGCGGGCGGAGCGGCAGACCGGGTGGAGGTGTTCACGGTCAACTACCCGCTGGCGTACTTTGCCGAGCGGGTGGGCAGCGACATCGTCAACGTCACGTTTCCGGCACCACCGGGCGTGGATCCAGCCTTTTGGTCGCCCGACGCTGAGACCGTTTCCGCCTACCAATCCGCCGGCCTCATCCTGCTGAACGGCGCCGGATACGAGGCGTGGGTAGATCGCGTCTCTCTACCGGCCTCCCGGGTGGTGGTGACCACCCGGGAAGTGACGGACCGCTACGTGCAGTCCGGGGACGCCGTGACCCACACGCACGGCCCGGAAGGTGAGCATGATCACGGGCAGGTGGCGTTCACGACCTGGCTTGATCCGACAATGGCCATCGCGCAGGCGACCGAAATAGCCCGCGCCATCCACCGAATCGACGGCAGCTACGAGATCCGCGTCCGGGCCAACCTCCAGGCGCTGCAGCAAGACCTGGAGGAACTGGATCGCGCGCTGGTCGACGCCGTGGGCGAAGCGGTGGGAGGCGGGGCCGGGAAACCGATTCTGGGCTCACACCCGGTCTACCAGTATCTGGCTGCGAGGTACGGACTGAATCTGCGGAGCGTTCACTTCGAGCCAGACGAGGTGCCAGACCGCGCAGGTTGGGCTGAGCTGCGGGCTATCCTGGACGAGCACCCGGCCGAATGGATGCTGTGGGAGGCGGAGCCGCTTGCGGAGACGGTGGCCGCGCTGCGTGAGTTGGGAGTCGAAAGCGTGGTGTTTGCGCCGGCCGCCAACCGGCCGGCCGAGGGAGACTACCTGTCGGTCATGCGACGCAACGTAGACAGCCTGCGGCGTGTGTTTGCGTCCGGTCAGCCCGAGGGCGACGGCTCCTGACGCGGTTGTCGCAGGATCGCGTCGGCAATCTCGCGACTGAGCGCCGCCAGCACCCGGCTCTGCGCCTCTACAGAGGCACTTGTTTCGGCAGACCCGGCCGGCTCTTCCAGGGTTGTCTCACGGCGCACCAACTCGTTGCCGCTCTCTGCATCGCGAAGCGTCCAACGGGACATGAAACGCACGACACCCAGCGTGTCGCGCTCGAACCGGTATACGTACATCTCGACCGTGTAGTCTAGCGGATCCGAGGAGTGCCAGGGGTAGGCGTATATCCGCTCCGTGCCCAGCAGCACGGAGAGGTTCTCGCCCAGGGTCTCCGTCACGCTCTCCGGAAGCGGCTCCGCCCACCGCTCGACGTCCGAGATGTCCACCTGGTTATCGGACACTCGCGTGACGAGGCCGTTGCGATTCAGGTAGTGCGGAAACCCGACTGGGCCGATCCCTATACCCAGGCTTGAACCCGTCATGCCCAGGCTCTCGCCCTTCATCTCATCGAGCGACGTGAGCACGTAGAACGAGGATGTGTCCGCCTGCGGGCCGAACGAGCACGCGCCGACGGCCAGCCATACCAGGGCCGCCGCGCCGACAGCCACACGCGCGGTATTCGTATGCCGGGTCATTGATCATCCTTCGGTTTGCCGCGCACCGGGGCGCTTGGGTTTCTCTCCAGGAAGTCAGCCAGCGACCGCAGCGAGCGGGCCGTGGCGGCCAGATCGCTCAGCACCTGCTCAAGCTGAAAAGTCAGCGGGGAGCCAGGCTCGATGACGCCTCGGGCCGTTTCCAACGTGGTGCGGAGTTGGCCCAGGGTGGCCGCCGCGCTGTCCGCCGCGGCCGTGTAGCTGGCGCGCAGCGGCGCAACCGTAGTGTCCACGGATGCCATGAGGCCACGGGCGTCCGCCAGCGTCAGGCTGATATCTTGAACCGCCGTGCGCATGGAGTTGATCACCTCAGCGAGGTCATCCGAGTCCACGAACTCCCGAACTCCGGACACCGTGCCGGTCAACGCGTCGATGAACGGCTCGACTTCGATGGCCGAGATCACCGCGAGGATCTTCTCCACCTGCTCCTGAATCTCGCGGAATTCCGTCTGGAGAGTCGGTACCTCGGGGTACGGCAGATCGTCCCCGCCGACGAACACGGCCTCACGATCGGGATACACGTCGAGGTCCAGAAACAGGCGGCCGGTGACCAGGCTCTCTACCCCCAGTCGGGCTCGGAGGCCGTTCACGAGGACCATGGTGTCGAGCACCGCCGGGTTTTGCCAGTCCCGGTCGGCCTCGCCTCCCCGAGAGCGGATCTTGTCGATGTCCAGCTCCCAGATGACCGGGATCGCGAAGCCTTCTAGCAGGCGATCCGATCCGCCCAGGTTCAAGCGGGCTTCTTTCACTTCCCCGACCTCTACGCCCCGGAAGCGGACGGCTGCCCCCGGATAAAGTCCGGCCACGGAACCGTCAAAATACGACACCAGCGTGTAGGTGGTTCGAAACAGACGCCCGGAGCCAAAGACAACGATGGCCGTGACGGTCAGCGCCACGGCGACCAGCACGAAAGCGCCCACGAGTCTGGGATTTGCGCGTCTAGACATCGGCTGGCGTCGCGCAGCTCCGTCGGGGAGCCTGCGGCGATCATCGTCCGGGTCTCCGGGTCGAGAAACACAGAGTTCGTGCCTATCGCGAAGATACTGGCCAGCTCGTGCGAGACAATCACAACCGTGGCGCCAAGGCTATCCCTAAGCTCGAGGATCAGGTCGTCCAGGCGCCGGGAGCTCAGCGGATCCAGCCCTGCCGAAGGCTCGTCCACGAACAGGATCTCCGGGTCCAGGGCCATCGCACGGGCCAGTCCGGCTCGCTTCTGCATCCCACCGCTGATCTGGGCCGGGAAAAACTCCTCGAACCCCTTGAGCCCCACCAGCGCCAGCTTCATGGACGCGACATCCTGAATCTCGGCCGCGCTCAGATTCGTGAACTCCTCCAACGGCACGGCAATGTTCTCCGCCAGCGTCATCGAGCTCCACAAGGCTCCGCTCTGATAGAGGACTCCGAAGCTCTTGAGCAGCTCGTGCTTTCGCTCCGCACTGGCCAGCGCGATGCTCTCGCCGTCGATCAGGATCTCTCCCTTTGCCGGCTCGTGCAGCCCGATCATGTGCCGCATCAGCGTGCTCTTTCCCGATCCGGACCCACCGATGATGAAGAAGATGTCGCCCCGGCGGATCTCAAAGTTGAGGTCGCGCATGAGTACGAAGCTTCCGTACGCCATCGTCAGGTCGCGGACGACGATGTGATCCTCGTGTCGGTGGTCAAGCGAGTCGGTCATCTAGATCTCCAGCACGTAGTGACTACGGCCGATGTCGCCGCGTCTCCCACTCCCGATGAGCTGCGCTCTGCCTGCATCCCCCGCAGACACCCCGCCAGCCCGACCAGCAGTCCGTATACGGTGCCCTTCAGTACGCCTCCCAGGATGTCCGCCACGGAAATGGCCGACATGGTCTGCTGGACATAGGCCGTGGCGCTGATGTCCAGCATGGTCGTACCCACCGCGCCTCCCCCGATGATTCCGACAAAGTCTGCGTAGATGGTAAGCAACGGCATCATGGTGAACAGCGCGATGACCCGCGGCATGACCAGGTACTCCATGGGCGAGATGCCCATGGTCGTGAGCGCGTCGATCTCCTGGGTCACCTTCATGCTGCCCAGCTGGGCCGCGTACGCCGCTCCGCTGCGCCCCGCCATCACGATGGCTGTGATCAGCGCTCCCATGTCACGCACCATGGCCACACCTACCAGGTCCGCAACGTAGATGGTGGCCCCGAACTGGCGTAGCTGAATGGCTCCGACGAATGCCAGGATCAGCCCGAGCAGGAAGGCCACAAGCGTAACGATCCCCAGCGCCTCCGCCCCCGCCTGCTGAATCATCAGCCAGAGGTCGACGCGGCGAAATCGCGCCCGGCCGCCCAGGACCTTGAAGAAAGCCAGCGTGGCCGCACCCAGGAAATCCAGTCCCTCGGCGAACGATCTACCTGCCGAGATGGTAACGGAGCCGATGCGGTCCAGAACCGGCGCTTCCCCTTGCGCTGCGCGCGCGTCCTCGACTTCCGGCACGGCCTCGGCCAGGGCGAGCAGACGCAGCACTCCTTCGGGCAGCGAGGATCGATCGACCTCGATGTCTTGCTGGCGGCCAAGTGCGCCGACTCCCGAGACGAGCGTCAACAAGCTGCTGTCCCAGCCGCTGAGCTCCGACGAGTCGAACGCGATGCGGTGGACCTCCGGGGCCACGGCGAGCGCCTGCTCCACTACATCCGTGGACGGCAGACGGCCTGTGAGAGTCCAGCTGCCGCCGAGCCCGATGACCAGCGTGCGCTGGTCGTCGCTGCGGTCCAGGCCAATCCGGGCCGGATCCGCCCCGGTCGCGCGATTGGCAGCTTGAGTTGTGGAGTCCGCCATGTCTATGTCGCAGGCGCAGTGCCTGAAGTGCCCTGCTGCGAGTAGCCGAACATCGGGCTAAAGTAGCCCGTAGGCCGCGAACACGGACCTCGTACCCTGCGGCGTGAAGTTACGACCAGCAAAATGCGGAGACCCGCCAGAGGACGCCAGCGGGATCGCCCGCGGAGAGACCGAAATGAACGACGATGCGCGCCGGATAGCCATCTGCACGGGGGGCGGAGACGCCCCGGGGCTTAATGCCGTCATCCGAGCCGTAGTGCTGGCGGCGCGGAACCAGGGCTGGGAGTGCCACGGAATTCGAGATGGGTACGGAGGCCTGTTGAAGCCCGAGGAGTATCCCGATGGCGGACTCGTTCCGCTCACCCCGGAGACGGTGCGAGGCATCACGCACCTGGGCGGCACCATCCTCGGCACGACCAACAAGGGCAATCCGCTGGCCTATCCGGTCCGGGACGCAGAGGGACGGCTCACCGAACAGGATCGCTCCGACGAGCTGCTGGCGCGATTCCGTGACCGGGGTCTGGATGCTCTGGTCGCCATCGGAGGCGACGGGTCACTGGCCATCGCGAACCATCTGTACCGGAAAGGCCTTCCGGTGGTGGGCGTGCCCAAGACGATAGACAACGACCTGGACGGCACCGTGGTCACGTTCGGATTCCACACGGCCGTCTCTTTCGCCACGGAGTGCCTGGATCGCCTGCACACCACGGCAGACGCACACGACCGCGTGATGGTCGTGGAGGTGATGGGACGCTACGCGGGCTGGATCGCCCTGTTCTCCGGCGTGGCCGGGACGGCGGACGCGATCCTCATCCCGGAGATTCCGTTCCGCTACGAGAGTGTCGCACGGAAGATCGAGGCCCGCCTGGCGGAAGGAAGGGAGTTTTCGATCATCGTCGTGGCGGAGGGTGCCAAGCCGAGCGGCGGAGAGATGGCGGTGCTGGAGAGGGAGGTAGGAAGAGAGAAGCGGCTTGGGGGAATAGGCCACCGGATGGCCAAAGAGCTGGCCCGTTTGACCGGCAGAGAGACCCGGTCCGTGGTTCTGGGCCATCTTCTGCGTGGGGGTGGGCCGACCGCCATGGACAGAACGCTGGCCCTCCGGTTCGGGACGGCGGCGGTTCGCGGCATCGCGGCCGGCGAGTACGGCAACATGGTGGCTCTCGATCCGCCGACCGTTCGTTACGTACCGCTGGAACAGGCCACCAGGCGGATGAAATGCGTGCCGTTGGACCACGATGTCGTGCAGACGGCGCGTGACCTGGGTGTCTCCCTCGGGGACTGACGGAACGGATGCCGTCCACGCTCAGCCTGAACGGCGGGCGTACCGGCCACGAGCTTGCCACGACCGGCAAATACCAACCATGACCATTCCACGTAGAGTGAGTCGGGCTCGGGACTGCAGCCCAT
The DNA here is from genome assembly GCA_039587395.1 of Gemmatimonadota bacterium. Lineage (GTDB taxonomy): Bacteria > Gemmatimonadota > Gemmatimonadetes > Palauibacterales > Palauibacteraceae > JBDHIQ01. The sequence continues at coordinate 28,828 of JBDHIQ010000019.1, read as the reverse complement.
AGCGGAGGTTCGGGGGTATGCTCCCGGCAACCGTTCAACACGCACGCGACAGGCGTAAGAGAGGTTCCCGTGAATAGACGAATCGGTTCTATGGGTGCGCTGCTCGTGGCGGCGCTGGTGGCCGGCGCCGTGCTGCAGCCGACCGCCGCAGGCGCACAGGAGAAAACGCTCGTTTCCGGAGGCATAGACTCCGGCGGGTTCGGGGCGCCCGTCATCAAGTTCACTGGAGTGGCCGACGAATTCGGCGTCTTCGTCGGCGGGCGCGGCGGCTGGATCATCAACCACACGTTCGTGATCGGCGCAGGCGGGTATGGGCTGGCGAACGACATTCGATTTCCGATCGGCCAGGACGATGCGCCCCATCGCAATCTCCAGTTCGGCTACGGCGGGGCGGAGCTGGAATTCATAGCCCTGTCCGACGAGGTTGCTCACTTTACGGGGCTTCTTCTAGTCGGCGGGGGCGGCCTCACGTTCGGCCGGTACGAGGACGCCGTCTTCGTCCTGGAGCCGTCCGCGAATCTCGAACTGAATATCGTGCGCTGGTGCCGCCTTAACTTGGGCGCCGGGTACCGATTCGTATCGGGAGTTGATCATCCGGACTTCACGAACGGAGACATGAGCGCCTTCTTCGGCCAGATTACCGCCAAGTTCGGTAAGTTCTGATCTTGAGTCGAACCTGACACGGGGTCCTCACGGACCCGATCACGACACAACCAGATGGAGCGACGATGACCGGACGCATCAAGAGGGTTTATCCCCTTGTCCTGGCGCTGCTGTCCGCAGGCACGCTGGGCGTGATTCTGGAGGCACGGGCAGCGGACCGTGCCGCGACCGACGAGGACGCGGTGCGGAGCGTGGTAGAGGCCTACTTCGAGGGCATGATGAAGGCCAGCCCCGAGACCCTGGGGCAGGCGTTTCACCCGTCGGCCAGACTGATCGGCATGGGACCAAACGACATGCTCAGGATCATCCCGTTCAAGGAGTGGGCCGACAGCTGGGAGGGCCGGGATCCTTTGGGACCCGAAGGATACGTGAACAAGATCGTGGCGATCGATATCCATGGTACGGCGGCGAGCGTGAAGACCGAGCTCACGTGGCCGGACGTCAAGTACGTGGACTACCTGTCGCTGGTCAATATGGCCGACGGGTGGAAGATAGTGAACAAGATCTGGGACGAGGCTGTCCCGTAGGCCAGCCGGTGCGGCCCGGCGTCGTCACGGCGCCGGCCGCTCCGGTCTCCGCCGCCGCCGCGAGCCAATCCCACGGACCCGCGGCCCGCTCTACCACCCGGACCACGTCTCCTCGCAGCAGGAAGCCCCCGGAAGGTATTCTGCGGGCTTCACTGGAATGGACTGACTGGAACAGGAGAGAACATGCCGAGATCGACCCGGACAACACCAGGAACCCCCGTCGGACGAGGATTCCGTTTCATCACCGGTGTGATGATCCTGTTCTTCAGCTTCCTGTTCGGTCCCGGCGGTTCCGCGCCCGCGCTTGCCCAGGCGCCCGCAGGGGAGTGGCCAGCAGCGGATCCGGCGGATGTCGAGTCCGTGGACTCGATCATCGAGGCTCTCTACGAAGTCATATCCGGGCCACCGGGAGAACGCGACTGGGATCGCATGCGGTCTCTGCACATTCCCGAGGCGCGGCTGATCCCCACCTTCAGCTCGCCGGAGGGAGCGGAAGGAGAAGTCGGCTATCGCGCCTGGTCCGTGGACGACTACATCGAGCAAGCCGGCGCCTGGTTGGAGGACAACGGTTTCTTCGAGACGGAAATATCACGGGTGACCGAGCGCTTCGGAACCATCGCGCACGCGTTCAGCACCTATGAGTCGCGGTACACGGCGGAGGATGCGGAGCCGTTCCAGAGGGGGATCAACAGCATACAGCTGTTGCACGACGGCCAGCGCTGGTGGATCGTAACGATCTTCTGGTATCCCGAGACGGAGGCCAGTCCCATACCGGCGCGTTATCAGCCATGACAGCGCCGTCAGACATGACTGTCTGTCATCAGCCAGGGTAATGAGGATGCAGCGATGAACAGAAGGGTGCTGGGACCGACCGCCGCCGGGTGCTTTGCGGCCGTTCTGACAGTGCTGTTGTCCAACGCGAGCCCCGTATCGGCTCAGGAGACGGCCACCCTGGAGCCGGAGGTCGGGCGCGCGTTCGAGTTCCCGCTTACGATCCGAAGCATCATGCGGGGCTCTGAGCTGGTGGGTCAGAGCCCGCAGCAGGTCCGGTGGACCGACGATTCCCGCTGGGTCTACTTCCGGTGGTTGCCCGGAGGGGAGCCGTGGCACAAGTCCAGGGATCTGTATCGAGTAGCGGCCGACGGTGGACAACCGGAGAAGCTGGACGACGATGCGGTTGACTCCGTAGCCGTGCTGATTGCGTCCGGGGATCTGTCGCCCGACAGAAGTCTGCGCGTGAGCTCTGTGGACGGTGATCTGTACGTCGTGAATCGGGCCGACATGAGCGTGCGCCGACTGTCGGAGACCGTGGAGTCCGAGGGTGCCGCCCGTTTCTCGGCGGACGGGACCGAGGTGTTCTTTCGCCGTGGCTCCAACCTGTACGCGGTGGCGCTCGACGGCAGCGCCATCCGCCAGTTGACGGACATCCGCACGGGTCCGAAGCCGACTGAAGATGGCGAGGCGGAAGGCCAAGAGGGATTCCTCGAGGCACAGCAGCTGGAGCTGTTCGAGCACATCCGGATCGCCCGGGAGCGAGAGGAACAGCAAGAGGAGCTCCGCGAACGGCAGGACGAGCGCAGGCCGGAGCCGCTGTACCTGGACCGCGAGGAGCTGGCTGGCAGCCTGGTGCCGGCGCCAACGGGTCACTACGTGGCGGTCATGGCGTCACGGAGGGACGGCGCCGAGCAAACGATGGTCCCGAACTGGATCACGGAGACAGGCTACACCGAGGAGCTCAACTCCCGTGCCAAGGTCGGAGGCGAACAGGGCCGGTCCCGCATCGGAATCCTGGAAGTAGAGAGCGGAGCCATCACCTGGCTGGATGTGGCGAGCGACCGGGGCCGGAAGGCGGAGGAATCGGCTGATGCGGACACTACGTCCGCTGCGAACGAGACCTCCGCTGAAGGTGCGGGACAGGACTCGACGTCCAGTCGCCGGCCGGCCGGCCTGGCCATGCTACGATTCGTCGGGTGGAACGATTCGGGAACGCACGGCCTGATATTCGCCGTGGACCAGGACTTCAAGGAGTGGCGCTTGTACGCGGTCGAAGCTGCGACAGGCCAGCTGACGCTGCTGGATTCGCTCGCGGACGAGGCGTGGGTGGGCGGACCCTGCTTCGGTTCTTGCCTGGGTTGGTATCCGGATGCGGACCGGATTGCCGGCAACGGACCGCGGGCCTGGTACGTGAGCGAGGCCACCGGCTACGCGCACCTGTACGGCGTGAACGCTGACGGCTCGGATCGCGAGCAGCTCACGCGTGGCGAGTGGGAAGTTGCACGGGTGACCATCCCCGAGAGCCGCGATGGTTTTCTGCTGCACACGCGGGAGGTCTCACCGTTCGACCTGCACCCGTATCGCATGGAGTTTGATGGAGCAGGCCGGGTACGGATGATCGATGGCGACGGTCGGTTCGACGCCACTCCGTCGCCCGGCGGAGGGCGGCTGGCGGTGGTGCATTCCAGGTCCAACAGACCCCCCGAGCTGTTTCTCGCTGACAACCGGGTGGGGCAAAGACGCGCCGACCTGGACCGGATCACGGTCTCGCCAACCGCCGAATGGCAGACGTTTCCCTGGATCGAGCCCGAGATAGTCCGTTTCCCGGCCGCAGATGGCGCGCAGGTGCCGGCCCGCATCTATCGTCCTGGAGACGTCGGTGCGGAACCCAACGGCGCCGCTGTGATCTTCGTCCACGGGGCCGGGTACACTCAAAACGTGCACCATGGGTGGGCTTCCTACTACCGCGAATACATGTTCCACCACTTGCTGGCCGCCAGCGGATACACCGTCCTGGACATCGACTACCGGGCTTCCGAGGGATACGGGCGCGACTGGCGCACGGCCACGTATCGCTGGATGGGAGGCAAGGACCTGAGCGATCAGGTGGACGGGGCGGCGTACGTGGTTCGCCAGGAGGGCGTAGATGCCGACAGGATAGGCATTTACGGCGGATCTTACGGCGGCTTCATGACGCTGATGGCGCTGTTCACGGAGCCGGATGTGTTCGCGGCCGGCGCCGCGCTGCGCTCGGTTACCGACTGGGCGCACTACAACCACTGGTACACGAGCCGGATCCTGAATCTGCCACAGGACGACGAGGAAGCCTACCGCAGGTCGTCGCCGATCTACTTCGCGGAGGGATTCAAGGGGCATCTGCTGATGGCTCACGGGATGATCGACACCAACGTGCAGATTTCCGATGTCGTTCGCCTGGCCCAACGCCTGATCGAGCTGGGGAAGGAGAATTGGGAGCTGGCCGTCTATCCCGTGGAACGGCACAGCTTCGTGGAGCCGTCATCCTGGACGGACGAATACCGGCGGATCTACGAGCTGTTCGAGCGCACTATCGGCACCGGATCCGGTAACCACTGATGCTTGGCGGCTCGCTGCGTGGGTCCCGCGCCTTGGGACCGGTAGCATGTGCCTTCGCGTGCTGTCTCGTCCTGGCGTCCTGTGAACGCGGACCGTCGCTCGAGTGGCAGGAGGCGGAAGACCACCGCTGGCGGGAGCTGGCGGTTCGCGGCCAGGACAGCGGTTTCACCCGGATGGTGCCTTCGCGTACCGGGATAGACTTCACCAACGTGCTATCGGAGGACCTGCTCACGGAGAGCGAGATCCTGGCCAATGGATCCGGTGTTGCCATCGGGGACGTGGACGGCGACGGACTGGCGGACGTGTACCTGAGCCGGGTGGAGGGTCCCAACGCGCTCTACCGGAACCGCGGCGAGTGGCGGTTCGAAGATGTGACGGAGAGCGCGGGCGTCGGCCTGGCGGATCGTAGATCGCGAGCGGCGGTATTCGCCGACGCAGACGGCGACGGAGACCTGGATCTGCTGGTGAGTATCCACTCCGGACCCAACGTCCTGTTCGTAAACGACGGTATGGGGACGTTCCAGGAGAGAACGACGGCGGCAGGCTTCGAGACCCGGCGCGCCTCCTCCACAATGACGTTGGCCGACACGGATGGGGATGGCGACCTCGACCTCTACGTGGCCAACTACAAAGACCGCTGGGCGCGCGACATCTTCTCACCCGGCCAGCTCTCGTTCGAGAATGTGGTCGAGCAGCGGGGCGAGGAGTACTTCATTCGCCCGGAGTTCACCGACCACTATCGGATCCTGCTGGAGCACGGTCTCTGGCAGCGACGCGAGTTGGCCCAGCCCGATGAGTTCTACCTGAACGACGGGACCGGCCGGTTCCAGCTCCAGTCCAACACTTCCGGCCGCTTTCTGGACGAAGACGGTGAGCCGCTGCGCGACGACCCCCGCGAGTGGGGCCTCACGGCCCGGTTCCACGATCTGGACGGGGACCGGGATCCGGACCTGTACGTGACCAATGACCTGGACAGTCCCGATCACATCTGGATCAACGACGGGGCCGGGACCTTCCAGGCTATCCCGCGGCTGTCCGTGCGGAGCACCAGCGCGGCCTCCATGTCGGTGGATTTTGCCGACGTGGACCGGGACGGCGACGTCGACTTCTTTGTCTCGGAGATGCTCAGCCGGGATGGCCGGCGCCGCAGGACCCAGGTGCCCGAGATGCTGACTCCACCCACCCGGGCCGGCGACAGGGAGTGGCGTCCCCAGGTCAACCGAAACACGCTGCAACTCAACCGGGGGGATGCGACGTTTGCCGAGACGGCATGGTATGCCGACGTCGCGGCATCGGATTGGACATGGTCCGTGCTCTTCCTGGACGTGGACCTGGACGGGCGGGAAGACCTGCTGGCGACCACGGGTCACGTGCTGGATTTTCTGGACGCCGACACACGCATGCGGTTGCGCGGCGGCGCGCCCAGCAGCGACTGGAGACGGAGGCGCCTGGCGTTTCCGGTTCTCCCGCTCCCCAACGTCGCGTTCCGCAACCAGGGAGACCTGCGGTTTGAGGAAGCGGACGCAGCCTGGAACTTCGCCGGCGAGCCGGACATCTCGCACGGGATGGCCACGGGAGACCTCGATGGGGACGGGGATCTGGATATCGTGATCAACCGTCTCAACCGACCGGCGCTGGTGTTGAGAAACGACGCGGCCGCTCCGCGCGTCGCGGTGCGTCTCCGCGACGCTCCCCCCAATACGGCGGGGATAGGGGCAGAGATCGTGGTTCACGGCGGTCCCCAGCCGCTGCAGTCCAGGGAGGTTGGAGCCGGCGGTATGTACCTGTCTCATTCGGACGGGCAGCACGCATTCGCGACGGGCCAGGCAGACCGCGTGACCATTGAGGTTCGCTGGCGGGACGGCCGAACGAGCCGCATCGAGGCTACCCCCAACCGGCTCTACGAAGTGTACGGGCCGACCCGGGAGGCGCACCCGGTAGACGGTGCGCCTGCGGCGGACTCCGCCGCAGCCGGTCTCGCGCGGCCGGCCGGCGAGCCCGAGTTCTTCGAAGATGTGTCGCACCTGCTGGGACACATGCACTCGGAGGAGATGCTGGACGAGCGCGGCATGCAGCCGCTGCTTCCCCAGCGATTGAGTCAGCTCGGCCCCGGCGTCAGCTGGCTGGACGCAGATGCGGATGGCGATCCCGATCTGTTCATCGGTACCGGCGGTGGTGGAAAGCTCGCGTTCCTGCGCAACGAGAACGGCACGTTTCGCCACGTACCAACGGAGGGGCCGGTCGCCGTGCTGGACCAGACGACCGTTCTCCCGATGCCGGATGGACAGGGCGGCACCAGCCTGCTTGTCGGGCAGGCCAACTACGAAGCGAGCGGGCCGAGGCAGGCCCGGCAGGCACCATCGGTCGTGCGCTATGAGCTGGGAGGAGGCGCGCGGGATCGGCTCCAGCCGGCAGGCGCGGCCGTAGATGGAGGGATGGCGACGACGGGACCGCTGGCCCAGGCGGACTATGATGGCGACGGGGACCTGGATCTGTTTGTGGGCGGACGCACCGTTCCGGCCGCCTACCCGAGCGCGACCGACTCGCGGTTCTTGCTGAACCAGGCGGGAGCGTTCGAGCCGGACTCGCAGAACGCCGGCATCGTGACGGCGCTGGGTCTCGTATCGGGCGCGCTGTTTACGGATATCGACGGCGACGGGGATCCGGACCTCTGCCTGGCCCTGGATTGGGGTCCGATACGGCTTCTGCTGAACGACGACGGGCGATTTGCGGACGTGACGCAGGAATGGGGGCTCGCCGGACTCACGGGACGCTGGAACGGGATCGCAAGCGGCGACCTGGATGGAGACGGAAGGCTTGACTTGATCGTTACGGGCTGGGGCCAGAATCTGGCCTTCCAGCCGGAAGAGAACAGGCCGCTGTTGCTGTACTACGGGGACTTTGACCGAAACGGGATATTCGACGTGGTTGAGGCGCAGTACGAGGATCGCCTTGGCGCCGTGACTCCGCTGAGATCGTTTCCGTTTCTGAGCGGAGGCCTTCCGTTCATCCGACGGAACACGCCGACGACAACGGCTTTCGCGGATGCGACGCTGGAGGAGATTCTGGGTCAGCCGCTGGGCGGCCTGGACCACCGGGAGGCGAGCACGCTGTCGCACCTGGCGCTACTGAACCGGAGCGGGAGCTTTGAACCGCGCGAGCTGCCCCGGGAGGCGCAACTGGCTCCCGCCTTTCACTCCGGCGTGTTGGACATCGACAATGATGGGTACGAGGACCTGTTCCTGACGCTCAACTATTTTGCGACCGAGTGGAACACGCCACGGCACGACGCGGGCCGCAGCCTGTGGTTGCGCGGTGATGGCCGGGGCGGGCTGGAGCCGGTTCCGGGCCAGATCTCGGGCCTCAGGGTGTATGGAGATCCGCGGGGCGCCGCCCACGCGGATTACGATGGTGATGGCAGGGTGGACATCGCCGTCAGCCAGAACGGAGCCGAGACGAAGCTGTATCGAAATAGCGGCGCGGCGCCGGGACTGCGGGTCAGGCTGCAGGGAGATCGGCACAACCCCGACGCCGTGGGAGCCGCGCTCAGGATAGTCTACCAGGATGGAGAGGGACCCCTGCGGGAAATCCAGTCTGGTTCGGGATACTGGTCTCGCAACGGGGGAGTACAGGTCATGGGACTGCAGGAAGGCCGCCGGCCGATTGCCGTATGGGTTCGCTGGCCGGACGGAACGGAATTCACAGCGCCGTTGGAGGCCGAGATTCGCGAGATCACCATTCGACAGGATCGAGCGGATAGCGGATAGATCCCATGATGATCCAGAAGACGAAAGCCTCGTTGCGCCGCCGGGCAACCACAATCGCCTGCGGGGCAGTGATTGGAGTGGCCGCCTGTGGTGACTCGCCGGACACCGAGCCGGCCGTATACCGGTCCGCAGGGGCGGTCAGCATGAACGCGCGGCTGATCGAGATGGCGGAGGCCATCGACCCGACCGTGAATATCTTTGTCAACAACCGGCGGGCCGCGCGGCACAAACAGCAGCTGGCCGAAGCCACGTTGCCCGGGGACAGCGCCTACGCCTACGCGTTGATCGCCCAGGAGCTGGGTCGCGCGGGCCACACCCAGGAGGCGCTGGCAAACTTCAGGAACATGCGTCGGCTCCAGGAGGAACGCGATCTGGTGCCGACCGAGGATTTCGCATCCGTGGTCAACGAGATTGTGGCCGTGTACCTGATGCGAGCCGGCGGCTTCCAGGCCTGTACGGACCAGACGTCGGACACCCCGTGTCTGTTCCCGATTCCGGCGGAGCGTACCTCGGACGACCCGCAGCTCCAGACCGCGATTGACATGTACCTGGAGTTTCTGGCCAACGATCCGACCGACATGAGATCCCGCTGGCTGCTCAACATGACGTACATGGTGGCGGGTCGCTGGCCGGAGGATGTGCCGGCCGAGTTTCTGATTCCGCCCGAGCGCTTCGAGTCCGAGTATGACATAGGCCGTTTCCAGGATGTCGCGCCGCGCCACGGCATTGACGTGCTGGGTCACGCGGGAGCCAATATCATCGAGGACTTCAACGGCGACGACCGCCCCGACCTGCTGGCTTCTTCCCGTGGCGTGTACGACCAGATTCACTTCTACGAGCGAGCCGAGACCGGCTCCTACGTGGAAAAGACTGCCGAAGCCGGCTTCGAAGGACTGTTCGGCGGGCTCAACATGGTGCCCACCGACTACAACAACGACGGCCACCCGGATGTCCTGATCCTGCGTGGCGGCTGGATGCCGGAAGGCTTTCCCAACTCGCTGATCCGCAACAACGGAGACGGGACGTTCGATGACGTCACCAGCGAAGTCGGTCTGTATTCGGAGCATCCTACTCAGGCCGGCGCATGGGGCGACTACGACAACGACGGCTGGCTGGACCTGTACATTGGCAACGAGACGACCAGCAACGGCTATCACGTCTCCGAGCTGTACCATAGCAACGGAGATGGCACCTTCACCGAGGTAGCCGCGGACCTGGGAGTCAACGTCGTGGGCTTCGTGAAGGGCGTGGCCTGGGGTGACTACGACAACGATGGGCTGCTCGACCTGTACGTGTCCCGATTTAACGAGCCGAACATCCTGTTCCACAACGATGGACCGTCCGCCGATGGTGGGTGGCAGTTCAGCGATGTGAGCGAGACAGCGGGGGTGACCGAGCCGCTCGCCAGCTTCCCCACCTGGTTCTGGGATTACGACAACGACGGCTGGCTGGACATCTTCGTGGCCGGCTACTTCGCCGAAGTGGCCGATATCGCCAATGAGTATCTGGGCGAGGAACATGCGGCGGAAGTGCCCAGGCTGTACCGGAACCGGGGAGACGGCACGTTCCAGGACGTCACCGAGGCCGTCCGGATAGACCGGATCATGTACGCCATGGGAGCCAACTACGGAGACGTGGACAACGACGGCTGGCTGGACGTGTTCGTCGGCACCGGCGACCCGCATCTGCGCCAGATGATGCCCAACCGAATGTTCCGGAACGCCGGGGGAGAGGCATTCCAGGACATCTCCGTCTCCGGTGGCTTCTCCCACCTGGGCAAGGGCCACGGGATCTCGTTCGGCGACATGGACAACGACGGTGATCAGGACGTCTACGCCACGTGGGGTGGCGCGTACGATGGCGACCTGGCCAGGAACTCCTTGTGGGAGAACCCGGGCCATGGCCACAGCTGGGTGACGCTCAGGCTGGAAGGAGTGGAGACGAATCGATACGCCATCGGCGCTCGCGTACGGGTGACGTTCCACGAAGACGGAGCGGAGCGCAGCGTGCACCGGTTGGTAGGCTGGGGGGGCAGCTTCGGCGCCAATTCGATCCAGACCGAAGTGGGCCTCGGCGATGCGACGGCCATCCACGAGGTTGAGGTGTTCTGGCCCGTGACAGGCAGACGAGATGTGTACACCGGACTGGAGTTGAACACGGCGTATCGAATTCGTGAAGGGGAGGCGGCTCCCGAGGTTCTTCAGTTACCGCTGCTCGATCTGTCTCCGTGATTCCACGCCGCCGGCTGTTCGAACTCCGCTGGTTGGCGGCTGCTGGCCTGGCCGGCGGCGGTCTGCTCATCGGGTGCGGAGAGCCGCCGGCGGAGTGGCACGAAGAAGGGACCTACCGGTGGCGTGAATTGCAGGTGCGGGGCGCCGCGGCCGGCTTCACTCGCATGTCGCCTTCCCGGACCGGCGTGCGCTTCATCAACCGGGTTCCCGCCGAGGTGATGTACGAGAATCGCAACCTGGCGCACGGAACCGGTGTGGCGCTGGGCGACGTGGACGGAGACGGGAGACCGGACCTCTACTTTCCCAGCACGCTTGGCACGAACGCTCTGTACCGGAATCGCGGAAACTGGCGGTTCGAAGACATCTCCCAGTCGGCGGGAGTCGCTCTCCCGGACAGGCTGTCTCGTGGATCCGTCATGGCCGACGTGGACGGCGATGGAGACCTGGATCTACTGGTCTCGATTCATGCGGGCCGTCACGCCCTGCTGGTAAACGACGGCACCGGGAGCTTTGCCGACCACACCGCCGACTCCGGGTTCGAGAAAGAGTTGGCCACCACCACCTTCGCCCTGGCCGACGTGGACGGCGATGGCGATCTGGATCTGTACGCTGCCAACAACAAGAATCGCGTGGCGCTGGACCTGTTCTCACCCGGTGAACGGTCGTTCGAGAACATGACGCGTCTGGTGGACGACCAGTGGGTGGTGGTGCCGGAGTTTCGGGAGCACTACCGGGTCGAGCTCGTGGGGACCATCCTCCAGCGGTTCGAGCTGGCGGAGCCGGACGAGTTCTACCTGAACGATGGGTCCGGCCGGTTCACAGAAGTGCCGCTCACCGGCGGCCGGTTCCTGGATCGCGATGGAGCACCGCTCAGCGAACCGCCGCGTGAATGGGGATTGACCGCACACTTCCACGACATGAACGGGGACGGGGATCCGGACCTGTACGTCGCCAACGACTTCAACAGCCCGGACCTGGTATACCTGAACCGCGGGGACGGGACGTTTCAGGAGGCGGACATCCTGGCGCTCCGCAAGACCAGCCTCTCTTCCATGGCGGTGGACTTCTCCGACATCGATCGCGACGGGGACATCGATTTCATCACGACCGACATGCTGTCGCGGGACAGCCGCCGGAGGCGCACGCAGGTGGCCAGCTTTGTCGAGCAACCTGCGGGGCCCGGCCAGATCGAGTTCCGGCCGCAGGTGAATCGCAACAACCTGCAACTGGGCCGCGGGGACGGGACCTTCGCCGAGATGGCCCACTACGCCGGCCTGGAGGCATCCGACTGGAACTGGGGCAATCAGTTTCTGGATGTGGATCTGGACGGCTACGAAGATCTTCTGTTCACAACCGGCCACCCCTGGGATCAGCTGGATGCAGACACCCACATGAGTCTGCGGATGGCGGGCTCCATGGTCGACTGGCGTACCGAGCTGGGTGTCTTCCCGCCGCTGCCCCTGGAGAACGTCGCGTTTAAGAACCGCGGGGATCTGACGTTCCAGGACGCCACGGATGCGTGGGGCTTCGGCGGCGAGAAGGACATGTCGCACGGAATCGGGTCGGCAGATCTGGATGGCGACGGAGACCTGGATGTGGTGGTCGCCCGGATGGATGCCGAGCCCGTGCTGTACCGAAACGATGCGGGGGCGCCCCGCGTCGCCGTGCGCCTTCGCGGGGCGGCTCCGAACACTCAGGCCATCGGTGCCCGCATCACGCTCCGGGGACCGGGCCTCCCCATCCAGACCAAGGAGGTCACGGCCGGCGGCATGTACCTGTCCGGATCCGACCCGGCCTATTCCTTCGCCGCCGCACCAGAGGACACGCTGACGCTGGAGATCCAGTGGCGCAGCGGGAGACGGACCGAGATCCGCGGTGTGCGCGCCAACCGGTACTACGAGGTGGAGGAACCGGCGGCGGACGACCCCGGAGAGGCACCGGCGGTGGGTGACGCGGCTCCACCTGATGCCGCTCCAGCACCTGACCCGGCTCCGGTTCCGGGCTACTTCGTGGACGTCTCCGACCAGCTTGCTCACACGCACGTGGAGCGGCCGTTCGACGAGTTCGCGCGTCAGCCGCTGGTCCCGTTCCGACTCAGCCAGCTCGGTCCCGGCGTCACCTGGCAGGACGTGGACCGCGACGGCGACGAGGACCTGCTGATAGGAAGTGGGGCGGGTGGGCGGCTGGGGTTCTTCCGGAACGACGCCGGCACGCTGAACCGGGTGACTCTGCGGGCGCCGGAAGCCGACTTCGACCAGTCCACCATTCTTGGATTCGCGAACGGCGCCGGCGGCATGGACCTGCTGGTGGGCCAGATGAACTACGAAGCGGCCACGCCGAGGGCTGCCACCGCCACGCCCTCGGTGCTCCGGCTGGATCTCGGCTCGGCTGCCGGACGCTCCACTTCTCTGGAGCCGCGGATCGGAACGGCCGTGCCGGGCCAGCTGAGCACCGTCGGCCCGCTGGCCCTCGCGGACATCGATGGGGACGGTGACCTGGACCTGTTCGTGGGCGGCAGGGTTGAGCCGGCAGCCTATCCCAGAGCGCCCGTGTCCCGCTTCTTCCGCAACGAGAGCGGGAGCTTCATGCCGGATGAGGACAATTCGCAGGCCGTTTCATCCGTCGGCATGGTCTCGGCAGCGGTCTTCTCGGATGTGGACGCCGATGGTGACCCGGACCTGCTGCTGGCGATCGAGTGGGGTCCCGTTCGTCTGCTGCTGAACGAGGAAGGCCGCTTCCGGGACGTGACGGAGGAATGGGGACTGGATCGTTACCGGGGTCGCTGGAACGGGGTGGCAACGGGGGACTTCAATGCGGATGGTCTCCCGGACCTGGTGGCGACTGGCTGGGGCGAGAACACGGGTTATCGCGTGTCCCCGGATCGGCCGCTGTTCGTCTACTACGCGGACCTGGACAACAACGGCACGCTGGAGGTCATCGAGGCGCAGCACGACGATCGCCTGGACGGCCTGGTCCCACTGCACAGCCTGAGCGCCCTGAACCGGGGCTTTCCGCACGTTCTGAACAACACTCCCACGCATGCGGATTTCGCGGACGCGACTCTGGAGGAGGTGATCGGTCCCGCCTTGCCCGCCGCCGGCGTGCGTGAGGCGTCCGTGTTGTCACACACGGTGTTTCTGAATCGCGGCGGCCGCTTCGAAGCGACTCGCCTGCCGACGGAAGCCCAGCTGTCTCCCTCCTTCTTCGCCGGTGTAGCCGACTTTGATGGGGACGGGAATGAAGACCTGTTCCTCACGCAGAATTTCTTCGCCAGCGGTCCGGACAGCGAGCGGTTCGACGCCGGCCGCAGCCTGTGGTTGCGGGGCGACGGGGCAGGCCGGTTCGAGCCGGTCCCCGGGCCGGAGTCAGGGGTGAAAGTGTACGGGGATCCCAGAGGCGCGGGCCTGGCCGACTTCGACGGGGACGGGCGTGTCGATCTGGCCGTGAGCCAGAACGGAGCGGCGACGCGGCTGTTCCGGAACGTCGGGGCCCGACCCGGTCTGCGGGTGAGGCTGGTCGGTCCGGCGGACAATCCCGACGCGACAGGAGCCAGCATCCGCGTCATCTATCAGGGCGGGCGCATGGGCCCGGTCCGGGAGGTCCAGGCGGGTTCGGGCTACTGGTCGCGCAACGGGTCCATCCAGGTGCTGGGGCTGAGCGCGGAACCGGCGGAGATTCTGATCCGCTGGCCCGGCGGAGCGGAGAGCCGGGTCCCGGTGCCGCCGGGCGGGAGAGAGCTGGACATCCGCATGCCGTGAAGCGGGCCACACCAAGCAGCGGCGGGCACGCTAGCCCCCCAGCAGCGAGCGAACCAGGTACGCGATTCCAAATCCGGCGTAGTTGCCGGCTGCGTAGCCCAGCAGGCCGGCCGCGATTCCAGGCAGCGCCAATCGATCCCAGCCCCGCGACATCGCCAGGGCGAGCGCCGATGACGGCCCGCCCACTGCGGCCTGGGAGGCCACTGAAGTGGTTGCCACGTCAAGCTTTACCAACCGCGCCACCGAGTACAGGATGGTGCCGTGGATAGCGACCACAAGCGCCGTCAGGTACAGGACCTCCGGTCCGACGGCCAGGATGTCGGCGACGCGCGACGCGATCCCCAGGACGGCGAAGAACAGGTGCAGGGCCAGGTAGCCCAACGGCAGGGCCCCGGACAGCTGGCGCACGAATGGGAGCTGCGCCACGACGAGCGCCACCGTGGTCAGCCACAGAACCTCCGGGATGGCCGGTACGGCCACGTGAAGCTGCGCCGCCGCGTACAGAGTCCCGAATCCCAGCGCGAGCAGCACCGACACGTCGAACACCTCGAGACGCCCGCCACGGACCAGCAAATGCAGCGGTCGTCGTTTGGCGGTCTCCGACTCCGCCGCCTGCAAATCCGCCGTCTGAAACTCCGCCGCCTGCAACGGGTCGGCCGCCGCGTCCAACAGCCCGGAGGCTGGGGCGCCGGAACTGCGGCTGAACCCGTTCGCCCGCGCAAAGTGCCGGCCCAGCCACAGCGGGAGCACCAGCGTGGCGCCCATCCAGATGCCGGTGACGAGGTTGTCCGCGGCGGCCGCCGCGGAGAACAGCGAGGCAGGCAGCTCCAGCTCCCGGCCCACGGCGACGAAGTTGAGCCCGCCGCCCGAGTAGGTGCCGGTCATCACCCCCGCCAGCTTCCACGTATCCGGCCCAATGCTGGCTGAGAACACAAGCGTCGCCACCGTGGCCCCGATCGCGGTAGCCACGACGGCCAGGCCAAAGGCACCCAGCATGCGCGGGCCGGCCTGTCGCAGGTCCTCCAGCCGGACCGCGAACAGCATCCAGACGATGGCCAACGACGTAACGGGTCCGAAGATGGTCTCGTAGACTGACGAGCGTGGCGCCACGAGGCCCAGGTTGGAGAGCACGGCGCCCAGGAAGATGACCACCAGGGCCGCTCCGAGCCTGGAGGCCCAGGTGAAACGCCGTTCCAGCCAGAACGCCAGCGCAGTGATGGCCGCAATCAGCGCCGCCAGGCTTACAGGGTCATGTACCAGGCCGGGCCCCCCGGATCTCATCATGAGGGCAGGCTGCACTGCAACTGGCAATTAGAAGTGCAGATCCTGCCGCTGGCCAGAGTCTTAGCAGCGCGTTGATAAACACCGCAAGACTTTGTGAATACGTGCGATACCAGGTTTCATCCCGACGGTCTTTCTGCGGCACCGCCCTTGCACAGCGTAAGCGTGCTTCGTCTGTCCGACGGCAAACAACAGAAGGACGCGGGATCAATGTCGATGCACGGGAAAAGAACACAACGGCTGCTTGGTGACGAGGGCTTCGCCCTGGTGGCCGTGTTGATGTTGTTGATCGGTCTGTCGGCGTTGGCCGCAGCGGGCTACCTGTCTTCCGATACCGACTACCGGATCACTCAGAACCACCGCGCCAGCCAGCGGGCGTTCTACGTGGCCGATGCGGGCCTCGAGCACTTCATGGGTCAGGGCAAGCTGGTGCCGGATGACACGGTCACCTACAACCACCCTGACGGTACGGTTCAGGTGTGGGCCACGCAGGTGGTGTCGGTGGATGACTCCTCGACGCTTTTCCAGCTGACATCCATTGGCACGCACAGCGCGCCGGAGGGAGGCGTCTCCACCCGCCAGCTAAGCACCATAGTGCTTCACAAGGCGGCGTCGATTGCTGTGAATGCAGCGATCACGGCCCCGGCGGGTCTGCACAAAAACGGAGTGTCCGGGAGCGTGGACGGCAACGACAGGGCCTCGCCGAGTGATTGTCCAGTGGGAGGCACGGAGAACGTGGCCGGACTCGAGGTACCACCCACCGGCTTCTCCATGAGTGGCGGCGGCAAAGGAAAAGGTGGTTCACCTCCGGGCTTCAGCGGCAACCCGGCCATCGACAGCACCAAGACGCCGACCCAGATGTTCCAGGACATGGGGATCAACGCCGGGGTCTGGCAGGGGCTGCGAGACGGGACATTTGCCGAGGCGGACTACGTGGTGTCCACGGACGGTTACCCGACGTTCGGCACGGACGTGGCGGCTGACGAGTGGCCTGTCATCGTGATTGACCAGTCCAGCTACGGCATCAACCCGGCGCAAAGCGGCCGTGGCACGCTCGTCGTGTACGGGGACCTTGACATCTCGGGGTCGTTCAGCTGGGACGGGCTGATTCTGGTGGGAGGCGAGGTCATCAGCAACGGAAACAACCACATCCAGGGATCGGTCATCGCCGGTCTGAACCTGCTGCTGGGAGGCAGTCCGGGCGACGTGGAACTCGGTAACGGAAGCTGGGACTACGGCTACCACTCGTGCAACGTGCTGAACGCCCTGAAGGGGATCGGCTGGCCGGTGGAAGAGCCCGGAACCTGGTACGAGGAGTTCTAGCGAACGAACAGTTGACTACCGGATCCAGGGCGCCGGCTGTACGCGGCTACGCTACACGTCCGCCGGCAGACAGCCAAGCGCATGAGAAAGCCCCGCGGGCCTATCCGGCCTGCGGGGCTTGGTGCATCGGAATGCCAGGAGGCATTGGGTCTGCCGCGCCTCAGAAGATCCGATACGTGAAACCGATCGATATGAGAAGGTCGTTCTGCAGCCTGGAATCACCGCTGGTCGGAGACTTGAAGCTGGAGATGTAATCGCGGAACTCCGCCCGAATGGCCATCGTTCGGGCCAGGGGGACGTACACGCCCATCGCGACGGAAAGAGCCGGGTCCCAGGCACTCTCGACCTCGGGTCCCGCGTCGGCCTGAACGTGCAGGTAACGCATGCCGCCGCCCAGCGCGAAGAAGGGCTGCACGGTGGCCGCGGGTCCTCCCACGTTGAGCCGGTACAGGGCGCTGGCTGCCAGGGCGAAGTAGTTCACGTCGCCCATCGTATTGGCCTCGGGCGGCGTGGTCTCGGGATTGGTCTCGAACACGTTGAGCCGGGATGGGCCCCAGAAGCCCTGGAGACCGATGCCGAATCCGCTTCCGAACCAGTAGGCACCGTCCAGACCCAGCGCGACCCCGGGCGTGACGCTTGTCCCGAACGTGTCTTTGTTCTCGGTCAGGTTGCCGACTGGCGCCTTCCAGCCGACGAAGGCCGTGAGGTCCAAGACGCTCGCCGGTCCTTCCCGCTCGAGCGGGATTCGCTCCTGCCGTTCGAACCTGGGATCCGGATCCTGCGCCGCCATCGCCTGCGGCAGGGCCGCGATCAATCCCAGCGCGCAAACCAGGTAGGTATATCTACGCCACCAACCGTCCACCGTATTCGCCACCTACGCCTCCATACTGTTTGAGCCCGAACTCGGCCGGGTTACCGTATTCTGACTACTGTAACACGCGGGACGGCCGATTCGCTCAACAGCTTTCCGTCGGCACCCAGGACGCTGAACGAGAGAGAGGGGGTCGATGCCCCGGCCCGGAGCGAAAAGTACTTTGCCGTCGAAGCCCGTACGTCAAACTCGACGGCGGAGGTTTCAAACTGCAGGTCGGTGGCGGCGAGTGGGAACGGAGCGACGAACCGGTTGCCGCTGATAGGGTTCTGGCTCAGTCCGGCAAACACATCGCGGAAATTCCAGGTGAGGACCTGGTGCCTTGAGTCCAGCGCATCGAGCTCCATGTCGTCCGCCGGCAGCGTCGCGAAGAAATCGGCCAGCAGGTCCGCCCAGCGCCGGCCGGTGGCAGACTCCACGTTTTCGGTTCCGACCAGCTGGTTCGGTCCGCCGTCCACCAGGCGGCGGAACAGCAGTCGCTCGTCACCGCCTCCTTCCTGATCTCCCAGCCAGCGGAGCAGGAACCACGCAAAGCCTCTTACCTGCAGGCCTTCCAGCCCGCCTGGATCCGACTCGGCCAGCGTGGCGACACCGGTCGGGTTGGCCAGGAAGAGCCCCAGGTGGAAGTAGTTGTCGATGTGGTAGGCCTGAAATGCGTCCAGCGCTTCCTGGCTGCCGCCAATCTGCTCGTACGTCAGGTTGCCGCGCACTCCCAGCTGCTCCAACCGCAGTCCGACCACCTCCTCCGCGAGGTGGGCCATGCCCTCCGCGAGCCAGGCTTCCTCCATGCCGTCAGCGGAGGCACCTTGCTGAAGCAACCTGCGCTCGGTGGCAATCAAGTGCTGAAGCTCATGTGCCGACCGGCCGCGCGCCTCACGCCTGGCCTGATCCCGGCTCACGGGCTCGCCGAACTCGCCTTCGGGATCCGCGACCCCGAGGTAGAGGATCTCGGCTTCGTTGCTCGCCACGCAGACCTCTCCGGCCTGGCCCGAGAGACCGGCGCCCTGGCCGCTGGCGCTGGCCAGGTCGAGCGGCAGGAAGAACCCTCCAAGCTTGCCGTCCACGCCGGCTGAGCCCAGGCGGTTCACCTCCGGCGTGAACAGGAGGACCACGCGGCCGTTCCCGTCGATATCCGATGGGCGGCCGAAGTACGCAGTGTCCGTGGGGAAGATCACGGTCTGGAATTCGTCGGCCAGGGCCGTCCAGTCCTCGAGCGAGAAACCGCCGGCCGGCGCATTCTCGTCCTCCACCACTACTACATCGGGACGCAGGCCGCGCACTATACCGCGGATCCGGTTGCCGGTATTGTCGCACGAGGCACCCAGCTCTCCGTCAACGGAGAAGAAGTACTCCAGGGTATCGCCGACTGCCGGCGGCAAGCGCGTGGCCTGAAAGGCCGAATCCGGGCCAGCCGCCCGAGCCGACGTGAGACCGCGGCGCAGGAGCTCCTCCTGCGCGGCCGCGCGAAGCTGCACTTCCCGGCGTACGGACTGCTGCGCTGCCTGCAGCAGATCTGCATTCAGCGGAGGAGGCGTGAGCGCCACAGCCCTGGCGAAGTCGTCCGCGCCGTGCTGCGTGTACAGCCGCATCCCTGTAGATGCCTGCGCCGCCTGGCTGGCGCTCTGCACCGCGATCCGGTACTCACGCGGCTCGGCGGCGGCTTCGAAATGGAAGCAGGCTACCGCCTCCGACCCGTCCAGCGTGCGTACCTCTCCCGGAGCCAGGTCGAGCGGCTGAACCGCAGGGTGAAGACGGATCATCTTGCCGTTGCTGACATCCTCACCGGACAGGATCCGCACGCCCACGTCACGTCCGGGCAGGCACCGTCCGTCGAACGTCGGGACGGCGATGCGCAGCTCCAGGGCGCTCGCGCTCAGCACCTCCGCCTCGATGCCTTCGACCCGAACCTCGTTGGCCGCCGGGTCGGGCAGGAAGCCCAGGCCGTGCAGCGTCGCCTCTGCGCCGGCCACGAGCGGGGCCGGACGGATGGAGTCGAGTCGGACCCTGCCGTCAAACGTGGCGCTGGCCGTGGCCTGGAAGCGCACCGTATCCGATGCGACTCCCAGGACAGCGTACGCCGCCACGGTGTACTCCCTTGCCTGGCTGCCCAGCGTCATCAGAACCTGGGCCTTGCCCTCGCTGTCCGTCGTGGTGGTGTCGGCGGACAGAATCGCGCCGCCCGCCCGTCCGGCCAGGTTCCAGGCGATGGGAATCCCACCGGCCGGCATTCCCGACGCAGTCGTCGCCTGGACCTCGAACGGCAGGGCCAGCTGGCTGGATATCTCGGCCAGCTGTCCATCGCCGCCGGTCGTGGCGAGCGACACGGAGGCGGCCGGCTGCGTGACAATCTCGAACTGAAGCGACGCAACGTTGGTGGCGCTGGGGATGTCCGCCCGCACCCGGCTGTCGCCCGGAACGATTCCACCCACGAACGTTGCCTCCGCGACGCCGTCTCCATTGGACACGGCCAGGTTGGGGAACAGATCGCCCTCTCCGGAGGCGAGGATGAAGCGAACGGGGATTCCCTCGACGGGCTCGCCCAGCGAGTTGAAGACCCGAACGGATACGGGGGGATCCGATTCCTCTCCGGTCACGACCGTGTCCACAGCGGGAGACAGGGCGATCAGCTCAGCAGGCGCAGACGCCACGCCGGTGCTAGAATCCTGTCCACACGCGGTCAGGATCGCGCCTGCCAGACCGAGGAAGCACCAGAGAGCCGGGCGCAGCGAGTGGGGGGGATGCGCAAAAACACCGGCCACGCGCGAGCCCGCGATTGTGTTTTTGTACATACCAGGTACGGTTACGCTACAATCACCTCCAGCTCAGAAGGCCTTTCGCTTGTCGATGGGCTCCGTTGGCCTTCTCCCGGGAGCAAGGCTCAATCCCCACCCGATCCACACCACCCGAGAGCCGTTACTACCTGCCCGTCTACTATGACACCCGATGCGACGGCGTCGTTGCACGCCCGGCCGCTCACAAGACTGGGCGGAACACCACGAGCGCGCCGTCCAATATACGCCGATGACGCCCACTACGTAAGGAGCCCGGGACGATTCCGGCGGCTCATGGACGGTTCGCAGCCGGCACCCTCAGGATGGGATATCGGTCCGCGTCGTCCAGGCTTGATCCGAGCAGATTCCAGGCCACCAGTCCGTCGTCCGAGCGAGGCTCGAGAAAATACACCGCCACACGCCCCAGGGGCTGGTCCACCGGTACCCGCACCCAGTCCGAATCGACTGTACGAAGCGCGGATTCGTAGGATCCCCACAGGGTCCTTTCGCGGTGTCCCTGGTACTCTCTCTCCGCTACCCGTGTCGAATCGACCGCAAACTCCTGAACCTCCATCTCCCGCGCCGATTCGATGGGTAACCACTCGATTCCGTGCGCGTCCAGCTTCTGCAGGACGGCGGTCAGGCTGGCCGGAACAAGATACGCCTGCGGAGCGATGACGCTCTCGATCGGCTCAAAAGTGCCGAACTCGAACATCATTTCAGGGTTCCGGACGTCCTGGCGTCGGAACACGGTCTGGCCGCTGTAGGGGTTGGTCTCGCGCGTGACTTCCCCCATCAGGATCTCGACCTGGGCCTCCGAGCGTCTGTGTTGCGCGCGCTGAGCGAAGGACGTGCCCACCACGGAAGCCGCGTCGGCCCGCTCGGTAGCTTCCCGAATCCTGCTCGCGTTGGCGTGTGCAAAGCCCAACACCTCCTCGACCAGGCGCAGGCTGGCCGCGATTCGATCCTGGAATGTGGCATAGGAATATGCCTCGCCAAGGATGGCGAATCGATTGCGCAGGCCGACGTAGTTCGTGTTGAACCGTGGCCTGTGGTCGTACGTGTACCAACCGCGCGGAGGCCCCGAGCCATCCGGCCGGCTCCGCGGCGCGTTCCCGTAGTAGTAGAACTCCCAGCCGTACTTTTCGCGGACCCCCCGGGTCACGAACGGCAGCCACTCGTTCCGGAGCAGCTGCACGATGCCCTGATCGGTATTCGGGTTCATGGGAGCCGCGTAGGTCAGGTGGTACGCGTGGAACGTTCCGTTCGTCGTGTGCAAATCCACCACCACATGCGGGTCGTACTGGTCGATCAGCCGCAGCAGCGACCGCGCCTCCGGCGAGTCCACTTTCATGTGGTCGCGGTTGAGGTCCAGCCCCTGCGCGTTCGGGCGCTGCCCCATCCCGGCCAGCGGCCCGTGTTGCCGTGGCCGATTGCTGAGGGAGATGCGCTCGTTTCCGTCGGCGTTGTAGATGGGAGCGACAAGCAGCGTCAGAGAGTCCAGCCACCGCCCGTGCCGCCCGTCCGCGAGGGATCGCAGCAGCATGAGGGTTGCTTCCTTGCCGGCTACCTCGCCCGCATGGATGTTGGCCATCACCAGGACGCGGGTGGTTCCGGCCTCCACGACCTCCTCGGGGCTCGGCCCGACCGCGCGGCCCACCACAGCCAGCGGAAGCGCCCGCCCCTCCGACGTGTAGCCAAAGCTGGTAAGATGGATCTGGGGTGAACCCTCCAGGCCGGCCAGGAAGCCCATCACGTCCTCGTAGCGGCTCGTCTCCAGGAAGCCCGTTCGCTCTGGACGCGAAGCCTGCCGGCCCGTCCCGTCGTTTCCCGGGTGCGGGACGTCCTGGGCCGCTGCACCGGACACGAGAGAAGCAACGCAACAGGCAAGCAGTCCTGGCGTCAGGTAAAGCGATCTCATCGTTTCCTGTCTCCAGCTGTTTGTCTCGTAATAGGATTTGAGTTGAGGCCGCCGACCGACGAGCGATCTCACGGCCGGTTGCCGCGCAACTTACTCTGGCCAACCTCGTACGCCACCTCGCTGCCGTCCCGTGCGCCCGTACCGTCATGCCTGAAACCCCGCCGGGGCATTCCGGTACAACTACGTGGTCGAAACCCGCGGGATTCGATGCGCGGAGGAAGATGAGGTCGCGGGCGGGCATCCTCAGGGTGTGCCGCTCGAGGAAAGTCCGGGCTCCACAGGGCACGGCGCCGGGTAACCCCCGGGCGTCGCGAGGCGACGGAAAGTGCAGCAGAGAGCAGACCGCCGATGGCGCGGTGGCTTCGGCCGCCCGCACAGGCAAGGGTGAAAGGGTGGGGTAAGAGCCCACCGCGTCCTCTGGCAACAGGGACGGCATGGCAAACCCCGTCGGGAGCAAGGCCAAGCAGGGGCGAGTGGCGGCCCGTCACGTTCGAGCCCCGGGTAGGCCGCTTGAGGCGTCGGGAGACCGGCGACCCAGACAGATGACCTCGCGGCTCGGCGGCTCAGGCCGTACGAGTTCGTTACAGAACCCGGCTTACCTTCCTCCGCGCGTCGGCTCCGCTCCGTGTCCGCTCCCACCCGGGAGGGGCTGTTCTACTCACTCCGGCGGCAGTACAAGTCAGCGTGTGACGGTCTTGCCGTCAGCCCGGCAGGCACGGACTCTCCGGGATCGAGAATCCCCTGGCCCAGCGTGGAGGTGAAGTGAGCGACGCTCCGGACAATCGAACCGGCGTCTACTTTCCGTTCGAGACGCACGTTTTGGACAACGGTCTCCAGGTCATTCTACACCAGGATCGCACGGCTCCGCTTGTGGCCGTCCACCTCATGTATCACGTCGGCTCCAAGGACGAGCGCCGGGGGCGGACCGGGTTCGCCCACCTGTTCGAGCACCTGCTCTTCCAGGGGTCCGATCACGTGGCGCGGGACGGCCATTTCCGTATGATCCAGGACGCCGGCGGGACGCTGAACGGATCCACGTGGTTCGACAGGACGAACTACTTCGAGACAGTCCCCGCCAATGAGCTCGACCTGGCTTTGTGGCTCGAGTCAGACCGGATGGGCTTCTTCAAGGGAGGCATCACGCAGGAGAAGCTGGACAACCAGCGCGACGTGGTGAAGAACGAAAGGCTGCAATCCTACGAGAACCGGCCGTATGGTCTGGCGTTCGAGACGGTGCTCGCGACCGGATTCGCCGACGGGCACCCGTATCGCCACCCGACCATCGGCTACATGGAAGACCTGGACAAAGCCTCGCTGGAGGATGTGCACGAGTTCTTCGATCTCCACTACGGTCCGAACAACGCGGTGCTGGTCCTGGCCGGGGACATCGACCTGCTGCGGGCCCTGGCACGGGTAGATCACTGGTTCGGTGGGATCCCCCCGCGGGAAACGCCGCCACGCGTAGAGGTTCCTTCGCCCCTGGGCCGCGGCGAATCGCGCACGACCCTGCCAGACAGGGTGCACGTTCCGCGGGTCTATCTCATGTACCACTCGCCATCCTTCAACAACCCGGATTTCGAGGCCACGGACGTCCTGACGTACCTGCTGGCCGACGGCAAGAGCTCGCGTCTTCGTCGTTCCCTGGTATACGAGCAACAGGTGGCGGCCAGCGTCCAGGCGTTCACGTGGCCGACGGAGAGCGTCGGCATGCTGTTCGTGGTCGCCACGGCCCGGCCCGGGGTGAGCCCGGAGCAGTTGGAGGCCGCGATCCACGGGGAACTGGACCGGTTGCTGGCCGAAGGAGTTCGCACCGGAGAGCTGGAGGGCGCCCTGAACCGGGCCCGCCTGGCCCTGGTAGCCGAGCTGAACGGAGTCGGAGATCGTGCGGACGCGCTCGCCCACGCGGCCACCCTCCGCGGGGAGCCCGAGTACGTGAACGAGGCGTTTGCGCGCTATGCGGCCGTCCGGCAGGAAGATGTGGAGCGGATCGCGGAAAGCGTGATCCGCACCGACCGCCTGACCGCCGTCTCCGTCGTGCCGGAAGACTCTGAAGAACCTGGAGGTCGATCGTGACCGGGACCGTGTTCCGGGAAGAGCGACCGCCGGCCGGAGCTCCGCCGCGCCTCCGGTTGCCCGAGTTCCGCGTGTTCCATCCGTCCGATCACCTGCAACTGTGGGTGGCGGAGCACGGGGTTGTGCCAGAGGTGTCGCTACGGCTGCTTCTGGACGCCGGGGCGGCCGCGGAGGACGCCAACCAGGCGGGCGTGGCCGAGCTGACGGCCCGTCTTCTCACGGAAGGAGCCGGGGACCGGGACGCTGTCGGCATGGCCGAGTGGCTGGACCGCCTGGGCGCGGCGTTCCGCGCCTCCGTGCAGTACGACATCGCGACCATGGCGATGCACTGCCTGAGCGACGTGACCGAAGGGGCTCTGGACTTCCTGGCTACCGTTCTGCGGGAACCCCGGTTTCAGGAGCACGAAGTGGATCGCGTGCGGGGCGAACGGCTCGATGAAATCGAACGACAGTTCGACGAGCCCGCGATCGTAGCAGATCACGCCCTGATCGATGCGGTGTACGGAAAGGGCCTGTACGCGCGCCCGGCCGGCGGCAAGGCTGACACGGTATCCAGTCTCCAGGCCGCGGATGTGAGGGCCTATCACGCGGCCCGCTACTCCTCTGCGGGCGCCGTCCTCATCCTCTGCGGGGCGGTCGATGGAGACCGTGCAGCCGATCTCGTGTCCGCCCGGCTGGGCGACTGGCCGGCTGTCGGACCCGCCTCTCCGGTCCCGGAGTGTCCCGCTGGACCGGCAGTGGAGGGCGGGGTGATCGTCATCGATCGACCGGGGAGCCCGCAGGCCGAGATCCGGATCGGGACGGTGGGTGCCGCGCACGGCACCCAGGACCTGTTCTCCATCATCGTGGCCAACGCCATCCTGGGAGGCCTGTTCAACTCGCGCATCAACATGAACCTGCGCGAGGACAAGGGGTGGACGTACGGTGCCCGCAGCGCCTTCCGTCTTCGTCGCGGGGCCGGGCCGTTCGTTGCGCGAACGGCCGTCGAGACAGGGGTGACCGCCGGTGCCTTCCAGGAGATGCTCGCCGAGATTCGCGGCATGACCGAACGCCCGCCGGATCCCGATGAGATGCGCCTGGCGAAGAACGCGTTGACGCTGTCGTTGCCGCTGCAGTTCGAGACGGCGGGGCAGGTGGCGGGCAAGGTCGCCCGGCAGCTGATCTACCGGCTCCCGGCGGACTACTGGGAGACGTACCGCGACAACGTGGAGGCCGTCACTTCCGGCGATGTGGTCCGCGTGTGCGAACGGTATCTGACCGAAGATCGCCTGGTTCTGCTTGCCGTTACCGATGCGGAGGCGACGGCCGGGACGCTGGATGCACTGGGGCCGGTGACCGTTCGAACCGTCCCCGAGGCTTGATTTTCGGGTCCTTTTCGGTTATATAATTGCTCTGAAATACGATCGGCGGGTCGCCGGCACTGTGGCGCGCACCGGTACTTCGAGTTGAGTTTGGGTCTCCGGAGGTCCCGGGTGGCTAGCAAATCCGCGTCGGTCGGCCAGATTGGCAGTCGTGTCGCTTACGCGGGCCGGGTGATTGACGTGAACCTGGACCGCGTTCGTTTTCCGGACGGTTCCGAAGGGGAGCTGGAGATGATCCGGCACCCGGGAGCTGCGGCCGTTCTCCCCCTGTACCGAGCCGGCGAATGGTCCGGTGGAACAGGCCCTGGCGTGGTTTTGTTGCGTCAGTACCGGTACGCGGCGGGCGGCTACGTGTGGGAGGTCCCGGCCGGAAAGCTGGCTTCAGGCGAGGCGCCGGAGCACTGCGCGCGGCGGGAGCTGGAGGAAGAGGCGGGCCTGCAGGCCCGCGAGATGAGAAGACTGACCGGGATCTTCACGACGCCCGGTTTCACGGATGAAGTGATTCATCTGTTTCTGGCCCTCGGGTTGGTGCCGGGGCAGGTGGCTCACGAGGATTCGGAGTTCATCGAGTGCCGAACCGTCGCGCTGTCTGAGGCGCTGGGCATGATCAGGGACGGTCGAATCTCCGATTCCAAGACGATATGCACATTGTTGTTCGCGGCGTCCTTCGAGCCGGAGCTCGATGGGCCGCTCCACGGCCGCTAAGACCGGGTGTGACGATTTTCGTCGCTTAAACGTCTAATGGGTCGAAGGGGTGTGGAGGATGCGCCGGCAGAGGCGCACTCTACACTGCTTGAACGGAGCGACGCCGCGAATCGTGGCTTGAGGGCGGCACCGCCGGGAGCGGTGTGGCTCGCGGAAGGGAGAACTCCATGGCGAGACTGCTGAACGCCGAGATGCCTCGGCCCACGCTGGAGCGCAAGACGCTCGAGCAGCTGAGCGATGCGGAGCTTGTCGGCCAGTATCTGGAGGGCCAGCGGTTCGCGTTCCAGGAGCTCGTGCGCCGGTATCAGGACCGCCTTCTGAACTTCATCTATAGGACCATCGGAGACAGAGATCGGGCCGAAGACCTGGTTCAGGAAACGTTCGTCCGCGTGTACCGCCACCTGCACCGGTTCGACCCCACGAAGAAGTTCTCGACGTGGATCTACACCATCGCCAGCAACCTGGCCAAGAACGAGCTGCGGAACCGCTCTCGCAATCCCATGGTGCTGTTCCAGGCCATCAAGAAGAACTGGGATGCGGATCATCGGCCGCTGCAGTGGGAGGACAATTCCTATTCGCCCGACGACCTGTTCCGGAAACGGCACCTGAGGGAAAAGGTGGAGAAGGCAGTCGAAGAGCTGCCCGAGCACCATCGCGTCGTCTTTGTGCTGCGCGAGATGGAGGGCAAGACGTACGAAGAGATTTCCGATATCACGGGAGTCACGCTGGGGACCGTGAAGTCCAGGCTGAACCGCGCCCGGAACAAGTTCGCGCAGATCATCGCTCCCATGCTCGAGTAGTCCTGGCGGCGGGCGTCTCATGACCGTCCGCACGATCGGTACGCTCCCATCACGGAGACGGAAACGGGCGGTCGCGGACCGCCCGTTTTTTTTCGGAACCAACCCCCGCGCGCGGAGTATCTTCAGCCGGTCCATGGAGTCTCGTTGCCGACTGTCGAGAGCGGGATTTGGGAGATAACGCTCGCAAGCTGTGGAGCGAAGACAGGACGATCGGTCATGCGGTGCGAGGAGTTTCTCAAGGGGTATTCCAGTTACCTGGATAACGTGCTCACCGGCGAGCAGGTTGACGCCTACGCCGAGCACATCCGGGAATGCCGCGCTTGCCGGCGCTACGATCGGGTGGTGAAGCGAGGTCAACAGCTTTGCCAGGTCCTGCCCGCGGTCGAGTCCTCCCCGGATTTCATCCCCAGACTGAAGCACCGACTCTATCACATAGATGATGCCTCACGGCTCGCTTCCAGGCATATCGGAAGTGCTGCGCTGGTCGCGGTCGCATCCGTGGGCTTTCTGGCTCTCGCGTGGCTGCCGTTTGCCACGCGCATGACGGTCGAGGTGGAGCTCCCGGCCATCGCGGTCAGCACGCCGGCGCCGTCCGCCACGGATTCGGAGAGCGTTCCCGCGCTGTTTCGCTCCGGTCCGTTCGTCGAGAGCGCCGCCAACTGGGGGCCGACCGTACCGATGGTCTCGGATTCCGACGACTTCTTCGACCTTCTGTTCATGAGCGAGTCGGCCACCGGAGCGGAGGCCACGCGAATCAACGTGGCCGCCAGCCCCACCCGCTAACTCCCCCGCCATGCCCGGGGCGACGTCGCGTCCAGGATGACGCTGCCGGCTGAAGCTCAGCTCGACAGGATTCTCGGGAGCGGTGTGTCCGGCGGTTCCTTCTTCCTGTTCGGGGACGCCGTGCGGCTGCGTGACGATGCGGCCCGCCGGCTGATCGATGCAGCGCTGGATCCAGCCACCCGTGACTTCAATCTGAGCCAGTTTCGGGGCGATGCCCTGGATGCTGAATCGCTCGCCGCCGCCATCGCCATGCCACCCATGATGGCCGCGCAGCGGGTAGTAGCCGTGTTTGACGCCCACAAGCTCACCGCACCGGGCCGCAAGATCATCGAGGGCGCAATCAAGTCGGCACCGGCCGACCTGGTACTCGTGATTACAGCCACCATCCCCAAGGGATCGAAGGCGGCCTTCTACCGGAAGCTGCGGGAGGCATCCACGTCGCTGGAGTGGAAGGCTCCCCGCGATGCCGAGATCCCCGGCTGGCTCCTGGAGCGGGCCCGGACGGCCCATGGCTTCGAGCTCGGTTCCGAGGCGGCGCAGGCATTGGCCTGGTCGATCGGCACCGACCTGTCGATTCTGGACGCGGAGCTGTCCAAGCTGGCGTCGGTAGCCGTGGAAGGGCCG